>NZ_JQKH01000065.1 GCF_000745955.1 Alysiella crassa DSM 2578
GTACACGCCAATTTTTACCAACACCCCAAATGTAGGGTGCGTACCACGCACCAAACCATTCAAATAGTTGAAATTTAGGTGCGTAATACACACCCTACATGAATTTTGTCGTGTACTGTAAGGCAGCCTGAAACCAAGTCCAGCGAAACCAAAACTCCATTTCCCCTCTAATTAAATCCATGATGAAATTAATCCAAAAATGGCAAATCCAATTGATTTTTCTGTTAATTTTCTGTTTTTGCACCTATTTTGCCACAGGCTACGGTTTTCATTACCGTGATACGCTGACCGACAAATTTTGGGGCATTTTCGGCACATTTTGCCTACTGTTGGCGTGGGCGAGCGTGTCGCCGCGTGGCGCAAGTGTGGCGTTTAAAATTTTCCTTTTTACTACAATGATTTATTTTCCTGTCGCGTGGTTATACGGTGCGCCCAGTTTCAAATTAATGGGCGGCGCATTGGAAGCAGACATGGCGGAAGTGGGCGAATTTGTGCATTTTGTGCCGAAATATGTGTGGTTGTTGCAGGCTGCCTACACGATTTTTGCCTTGTTTTTATGGCGAATTTTGCCGCCGAATGTGTTTGTGCAAGCGAGACATTGGGCAATCAAATGGCGTGTGGCGTTGGCTGGTTTCGCTTTGTTGGCGTTGTTGTCGCCGATATTGGGAAATAATCATAAAAATAATATGATTAATCAATATGATAAGAAAATCACGCCTGTGGTTTTAGTGGGTTTTTATGCGGATTTGTTTGCCGCGCCCCATGCGTATTGGCAACAAAAAAATCAATTATTACAACAAGCCACACAGCCTGCACATTGGCAAATCCAAGCCGTTGAACCCAAATACAAAAATCATATTTTGGTGGTGGGCGAAAGCGCGCGTAAAGATTATTTACACGCCTACGGTTTTCCATTGGAAAATACACCTTTTTTAAGCAAAAGTAAGGGTTTATTGATTGATGGCTACATTTCCACCGCCGAATTTACCATGTTGTCTTTGCCGAAAACCTTGAGTTTGTCGCAACAAAGTCATCACAATATTGTGTCTTTGGCGAAACAGGCGGGTTTTCAGACGGCGTGGTTGTCCAATCAAGGCATGTTGGGCGTGTTTGCCAATGAAGTGTCCAGTTATGCGAAACGCAGCGATGTGGTGTTTTTCGCGCCGCGCCACGATGGGCAGCCTGCGCCCGATAGTGCGTTGTTGCCCGAGTTGGAAAAAGTATTGTTAAAACAGAGTGATAAACCGCGTTTGATAGTGTTGCATATTATGGGTTCGCACCATGATTTTTGTCAGCGTTTGGACAATGGCGTGCAATTTGATTACCAAAGCAAAAATTTGTCCTGTTACGCCAGTACAATTAAAGAGACCGATGATTTGTTGCGCAATGTAGTAGAAATCCTGAAAAAACAAGGGGAAAGCTATTCGCTGGTGTATTTTTCCGACCATGGCTTGAAACACACGGGCGTGGGTACACCTGAATTGACTTTGCGACATGGTGGCGACACTTATCAAAGTTTTGAAGTGCCGTTGGCAAAAATTTCGTCTGACGACACCGAACACAAAATCATCAAAACGCAAAGAACGGCGTTTAATTTCCTGAAAGGTTTTGCCCAATGGACGGGCATACGCACACCCGAATTGCATGAAAATGGTTACGATTTTTGGGGCGAACAAGCCGATTTACCCAATCAAAATAATAATTTACAACAAGTGAATCAGATGAAACAAGATGGTTTGATTCAAGATTAAGATGGTTTGTGTTGGTCAGGGCGGATTTTGTATCCGCTCTTTTTGTTTTTGCTTGTTTTGGGTTTTTCAGGCAGCCTGAAAAAGGGTTTACGCTAAATATTTTACATTTGTCAAAAAATAATCCATAACTGGATTGGCTAATTTTTTGACAATTTTTTATAATTTATTGAGAATAATCAAATTTTATTTATTGATTAAGTTTGTAATCCGAAGTAATATTTTACCCAATTTCACAAATAAATTTTACATTTGTCAAAAATTATTTTAACAGTCATCAAATGGAGCGTATCAACATGAAGAGAAGCAAATTAATTGACCACACCCTATTAGCCCCCACCGCTACTGCCACCGATATTGAAAAATTGTGTGCCGAAGCAGTGGAATACGATTTCTGTTCGGTGTGCGTAAACCCGACTTGGGTAGCGTTGGCAAAAGAAAAATTGGCGGGTTCGGACGTGAAAGTTTGCACCGTCATCGGTTTTCCATTGGGGGCGAATACCAGCCAAATCAAAGCATTGGAAACCGAACAAGCCATCACCAACGGTGCAGATGAAATTGATATGGTCATGAACATCGGTTTTGCCAAAATGGGCGATTGGCACGCGGTCGCGCAAGACATGGCGGCAGTGGTTCAGGCTGCCTCTGGCAAGGCTTTGGTGAAAGTGATTTTGGAAACTTGTTTGCTGACAGACGATGAAATCCGCCACGCTTGCCAAGTTGCCGTTCAAGCGGGTGCGGATTTTGTCAAAACATCAACAGGTTTTTCCAAAGGTGGCGCAACGGTGGAAGCCGTGCGTTTGATGCGCGAAACGGTGGGCGAAAACATCGGCGTGAAAGCGTCAGGTGGCGTGCGTTCACAAGCGGATTTGGAAAACATGGTCATGGCGGGCGCAAACCGCATTGGTGCATCGGCTGGCGTGGTATTATTGGGCAAAACGCAACAGGAGAATAATCATGTTTATTAAAACCAATGTCAAACAATTGTCAGATGGTTATCTTGACCGAACTCCTTGGTTTCAATACATTTTATTGTCTATTTGTTTCCCGATGTGGGGCATGGCGGCAAGTTTGAACGATGTGTTGATTAGCCAATTTAAAGCTTTGTTTACTTTGTCGGATTTTGCATCGGCATTTGTACAAAGTGCGTTTTATGGCGGTTATTTTTTGATTGCGATTCCTGCTAGTCGCGTGATTCGCCGTTTCAGTTACAAAACCAGTATCTTGATTGGTTTGGTTTGTTATATTGCAGGCTGCCTGATGTTTTTTCCAGCTTCGCACATGGCAACTTATGGTATGTTCTTGTTTGCCTTGTTTTCCATTGCGATTGGTTTGTCGTTTTTGGAAACATCGTGTAACACTTATTCGTCCATGATTGGTCCAAAAGAGGGAGCGACTTTGCGTTTGAATATCTCGCAAACATTTACGCCAGTTGGTTTTTTGAGCGGTATTTTATTGGGTAAATATTTGATTTTTACCGATGGCAATGCGCTGGAAAAACAAATGGACATGATGAACGAAGCACAAAAACACGATTTTGCTTTGGCTATGTTGCAACGTACTTTGCAGCCGTATCAATACATTATTATGGTTTTAATTGCGCTGTTGGTTATGGTGGCGATTACCCAATTTCCGCGTTGCAAACCTTTGGACAAAGAAGCCCACGAAACCCAAGCTACCATTGGCGAAACCATGCGCTATTTGGCGGGTAATGGTCGGTTTAAATTTGGTATTTTGGCGCAATTTGCCTATGTGGGCGTGCAAACGGCAGTGTGGTCGTTTACCATTCGTTTGGCTTTACAATTGGACGGCAGCCTGAATGAACGTGCGGCAGCCAATTATGTGATTTATGCGTTTATCGCGTTTTTCATTGGTAAATGTATTGCCAATTTCTTGATGAAACGTTACAACGAAAACCAAACTTTGATGGTGTATTGCGGTATTGGCATGGCGGCGTTACTGTATGTTATTGGCGTGAAAGACATGAGTGCGGTTTATGCAGCCATTTTGACTTCTGCCGTGATGGGACCGGGTTGGCCAACCATTTACGCGCATTCTTTGGACGCGATTAGCGACAAACGCCACACCGAAACAGGCGGTGCCGTGATTGTGATGGCAATTATTGGCGGTGCGGTAGTGCCTTTGATTCAAGGTTTGGTATCGGATTTATTGGGTTCTATGCAATTGGCGTTTGTGGTGTCATTGTTGTGTTTTGCGATTATGTTTGCCTATTTTTGGAATGAACGCCGCATTGAATTGAGTGGGCAGAAAACTGCGTAAATCGTTTCAGGCTGCCTGAAAGTCGTAGGGTGCAACTTGTTGCACTTGTCCAAACCAATCATGGCATTTGGTGTCATCAGTTTCACCCTACTAATAATGATAATTTCCCCAAAAAAGACAGGAGTGGAAAAACCATGTATCGCATTCCCTTATCTGAAAACTTATTTACTTCGCAAAATCAAATCATTGCCCAATCGGAGCATTTTACGATTACCGCGTTTGCCTATCCACAAAACATCGCCAGTTTAAAAGTACAAAACAGTCGTGGTTTTGTAGAAATTTTGCCCTTTATGGGACAAATTTTGTGGGACGCGCAATTTGATGGACACAGTTTGCGTATGGACAATTTGTTTAGTCGTCCGCAACGTGGTTCAGAAATTATTGATACTTATGGTTGTTTTTCGTTTCATTCTGGGTTGCTGACGGGCGGTTGCCCTGCACCTGAAGACACGCACCCTTTACATGGCGAATTTCCCTGCGCCCCAATGGACAAAGCATGGTTGGAAATTGACGAAAACAGCGTACGCGTGGTGAGCGAATACGAATATGTTCGCGGTTTTGGGCATCATTATTTGGCAATACCGTCCGTTACTTTACGCGCCAACCGTCCGCGTTTTGACATTGGTATGAAAGTGAAAAATCTGTCAGCCTATCAAGCCATGCCCTTATTGTATATGTGCCACATGAATTATGCTTATGTGGAACAAGGGGTTATGCGGCAAAATATTCCCGATAATGCGTTCCAATTGCGCCGCACCGTGCCCGCACACGTTAAACCGACCCCAGCATGGCAAGCGTTTAACGATGAAATTTTAAGCGGTAAAGTGGACGGTAGCGTGCTGAACCGTCCCGATTGTTACGACCCTGAAATCGTGTATTTTGCTGACAATTTGGCGCAATATGGTGAAGATTTGGAATTTGAATTGCATAATCCTGCGACCAATACGACATTTAGCACGCGTTTTTCCAGCGCGGAATTTCCACACGCCACGCGTTGGATTTTAAATAATCCCGACCAAAAAGTTGCTGCGTTTGTGTTGCCAGCAACGGCACGACCAGAAGGTTATTTGGCGGCAGAAAAAGCAGGAACGGTGCAATGGTTGCAACCGAATGAAGAAAAATCATTTACCGTGAATACGGGGATTAAAGACGCTTAAATTGATTTTCAGGCAGCTTTTGATATTGCCACGAATTCGTTCCCTCTCCTAGTGGGAGAGGGTTAGGGAGAGGGTAAAACTGGTGATACTCAACGATTTTTCCCTCTCCCCAGCCCTCTCCCACAGGAGAGGGAGTGAAATGGCTGGTACGATAATGATTTCTAGCAAAATGGTTATTTTTTGTCATGTACTTTCAGGCAGCCTGAAAAAAATTCAATCAAAAATTTGGAGAATAAAATCATGGATATTGCTGTAATTGGTTCAAACATGGTGGACTTAATCGCCTACATCAACCGCATGCCTGCCGAAGGCGAAACCATTGAAGCCCCCGATTTCAAAATGGGTTGCGGTGGCAAAGGCGCAAACCAAGCTATCGCCGCCGCCAAATTGGGCGCAGAAGTGTTGATGCTCACGCGCGTGGGCAACGATATTTTTGCCGACAACACGATTGAAAATTTCCGTCAAAACGGCATTGACACGCGCTATATTTTCAAAAGCGATGCGTCCAGTGGTGTTGCGCCGATTTTCGTAGATCCCGAGTCGCGCAATTCCATTATCATTGTCAAAGGCGCAAACAAATTGTTAAGCCCTGCCGACATTGAAACCGCCGCCGAAGACATTAAAAAATGCAAACTGATTGTTTTACAATTGGAAATTCCAACCGAAACGGTTTACGCTGCCGTGAAATTTGGCGAAAAACATGGCATTCCTGTATTGCTCAATCCTGCACCCGCGCAACCTGATTTGGTGTTGGAACACGTCAAATCCTGCGAATTTATTGTGCCAAATGAAACCGAGTTGTCGCTTTTAACAGGTATGCCTGTGGACAATGAAGACGATATTCGCAATGCCGCCGCCGCATTACATCAGGCTGGTGTGAAAAATGTGATTGTTACTTTGGGCAGCAAAGGCGCGTTGTGGTTGAACCAAAATGGCGAAGAACAAATGTTCCCATCACACAAAGTCAATGCGCGTGATACAACTGGCGCGGGCGATGCGTTTATTGGTTGTTTTTCACATGTTTATGTGAAAACAGGCGACATCGCACAAGCCATCAAAACCGCCAATTTCTACGCTGGCGATTCGGTAACGCGTTTGGGTACGCAAAGTTCGTATCATGACCGCGCTGAATTTGTGGCGGATTATCCTGAACAGGCGGATTTTGTTTAAAATATTCAGGTAGCCTGAAAAATGTAGGGTGCACTGTGTACACCAAATTTACACAAAATCAAATATTTGTGATTGGATTGGGTGCACACGGCACACCCTACTACGCATTCTCTCAAAAAATTCCCAAAAAAATGATGATGGACACCCCACGCTCTACACTCAAACCGCGTGATATTCAAGCCATTGACGTGGTTAAACTTTATTATCAAGAAGGCAAATCACAACAAGAAATTGCCACGCTCATGGGTTTGTCGCGCCCCACCGTTGCCAAGCTGATGCAATACGCCAGCGAACGCGGTTTTTTGGAAATCCGCATCAACGACCCACGCGACCACCACAGCACGCTTGCCGAGCAAATCAAGCAGCACTTTGGTTTGAGTGCGGTACAACTCGTCCCCAATCCCATGCAAGATGATTACGCCCATTTGTTGCAAGAGATTGGACAAGCGGGTGCGCGTATGTTGGAACAAATCGTCAATGATGGCGACACCATTGCGATAGAGTGGAGCAGCAGTATTCAAGCGATGGCACAAGCCCTAAAACCGCAATCGCGCAAACAAGTGAAAGTGGTGCAATTACGCGGCAGCGACACGCAAATGCAACAAGGTTTTAATGAAGCCGAAAGCATACGTTTGGTTTGCCAAGCCTTTGACGCAATAGGGGAAACTTTGCCTTTGCCTGCCGTGTTTGATAATGTGCAAACCAAAAATCTAGTAGAACAAGAACAAAATATTCGCCGCGTGTTGGAAAGTGCGCGACAAAGTCGCATTGCCGTGTTTACGGTGGGCGCATCCAATCGGGAGAGTTTACTGTTTCGTTCGGGTTTTTTCACGGAACAGGAAATGACACAATTATTGCAACGCTCAGTGGGCAGTATTTGTGCGCGTTTTTTGGACGATAAAGGGCGGATTTGTTTGCCTGATTTGAATAATCGCACAACTGGGATTGCCTTACCCGATTTGCGCCACAAGGAGCAACGTCTGTTGATTGCGGGCGGTAAAGAGCGTGTGCAAGCAATACGCGTGGCGTTGGAATATGGTTACGCCAACCGTTTGGTAACGGACGAGCAAACAGCGCAATCTTTGTTAATCAATTGAAAAAAATATAAAAATCTTTTTCAGGCTGCCTTGTTTTTGTAAAAGGCAGCCTGAAAACATTTTTTCACTTGTTTTTTTAAATTATTTTAATTAGACTAAATCCATTTAGTCTAATCTAAACTTGTGGAGCTAAATCATGTCGCAAACCCCATTTGTCAGCCCCCCACCCGAAATCATCAACATTCACGAAGCCAAAACCCATTTATCGCGGATTGTGGAAGAAGTCAAAACCTACGGCAAACCCGTGATTATTGCCAAAGCAGGCAAACCGCAGGTGCAGATTATGCCGATTGAAGTTGCGCCTGACACACCGTCTTTATTTGGTTTTATGCAATCGGACGAGATGGCGAAATTATCACAACTCATTGATGAATTTGATGAAAAAAATCCCCATTTGATTGAGCAACTGTTTGCAGGGGAATATGATGAAACAGAATAAATATCTGCTGGATACCCATGTTTTGCTGTGGTCGGCGGACAATCGCAAGGAAAAATTTTCGTCTGAAATCATTGCTGTATTGGAAAATCGCCAACAAAATCAATTTTTTGTCAGCGCGGTAAGCATTTGGGAAATCACGCTTAAAGCCGCTTTGAACAAGCCCGATTTTCCCTACCAAGCCGAAGAAATGCTGAAAAATATGCAAAAAGTGGGCATTCATTTATTGGATATTCATATTAATCATATTCTTATGCTCAATCATGTGCCACTTATCCACAAAGACCCGTTTGACCGCTTACTGATTGCCCAAGCGCACAGCGAAAAATTGAATTTGCTGACGGCGGATACGGCAATTTTGCAGTATCAGTCTGATTTGATTGTGGATATTCGTCCGTAAATATATGGCGTAGCACCCTACAAACTGAAAATTCATCATTAATATCAATATTCAAATGAGATTATCCCATGTTTATTCGTAAACTTCATTCAACAGATAAAACACAATGGCTGGTACTGTGGCAGGAATATTTGCATTTCTATCAAACATCGCTACCTGAACACATTACCGAGCATACTTGGCAAAAATTGCTTTCCCATGAAAAAATGAACGCTTGGGGGATTTTTGATGATATGGGCAGTTTGAAAGGCTTTGCACACACCGTAGAACATCCTAATACATGGAATGTTGGGGAGTGCTTGTATTTAGAAGATTTATTTATCGCCCATGATGTACGCAGACAGGGTTTGGCGGAATATTTGATTAAGCATATTTATGAATATGCCAACACACAAAATTGCAATCGCGTGTATTGGGTTACAGCCGAAGACAATTTACCTGCAAAAGCACTCTACCAAAAATTAGCACAACAGAGTCAAATGATTCAATTTAGACATGATTTAAATCATCAATGATTTTTTATTTCCCATTATTTTAATTATTTCAAAGACAAAACCATGAAAACCCTAACCCTTTCTTTCATTTGCCAAACCCTAAACGTGGCACAACCCACTGAAAACATTGAATTTCAGCGCGTGATTACCGACAGCCGCCAAGCACAAGCTGGCGATTTGTTTGTCGCGCTGATTGGCGAAAACCACGATGCGCACGATTTTGTCTCCCAAGTTTTGGAAAAAGGCGCGTGGGCGTTGGTGTCGCGTGATGATTTGGCGGACGTTTCAGGCTGCCTGAAAGTGGACAACACCTTGACCGCATTGCAAAAAATCGCCGCAAAATGGCGCGATGAAATCAATCCCTTTGTGTTTGGCATCACGGGTTCAAGCGGCAAAACCACCGTCAAAGAAATGCTGGCGACCATTTTGCGCCACCATTTTGGCGAAAACGCGGTTTTGGCGACCGCAGGCAATTTCAACAACCACATCGGTTTACCACTTACCCTATTGAATTTACGCGAAAATCATCGTCATGCCGTGATTGAAATGGGCATGAACCATTTTGGCGAATTGGCGGAATTGACCCAAATCGCGCGTCCCAATATCGCTTTGGTAAACAATGCGATGCGGGCGCACATCGGTTGCGGATTTGATGGCGTGGACGACATTGCGCGTGCAAAAAGCGAAATTTATCAAGGATTAAGCCCTGAAAACGGCATGGCTGTGTTGCCAGCCGATGATGTGAATTTGCCGATTTTTCAGGCAGCCTGCACAAATTTGACGCAAAAAACCTTTGGTTTGCAGCAAGGCGATGTTCACGCCCAAAATATTGTTTTAAAAGCATTAAGCAGCGAATTTGATTTGGTTTATCAAAATGAAACGGTTCGCGTGGCGTTGCCTGTGGCGGGCAAACACAACATCAGCAATGCTTGCGCCGCAGCGAGTTTGGCGGTGTTGGCTGGCGTGAAATTAAGCGAAGTTGCCGCAGGTTTGGCGCATTTTGCGAACATTAAAGGACGTTTGCAGGCAAAACAGGGCAAGCGCAACAGCACGATTTTGGACGACACCTACAACGCCAACCCCGACAGTATGAAAGCCGCTTTGGACGTGTTGGCGCAGTTGCCCGCGCCACGCGTGTTTGTGATGGGCGACATGGGCGAATTGGGCGAAGACGAAGCCCCCAAAATGCACGCAGAAATCGGCACTTATGCGCGTGAATTGGGGATTGAACAGGCGTATTTTGTGGGCGATTTTTGCGCTCATGCGGCAGAAGCGTTTGGCGGAAATGGGTTGTGGTTTTCCGATAAAGACCCGTTAATTCAAGTGCTTACTCATGATTTGTCTGAAAACGCAAGCGTGCTGGTCAAAGGTTCGCGTTTTATGAAAATGGAAGAAGTTGTGGCGGAATTGCTTGCCTAAAAAAAATGAAATTGTGAAATGCACACGAAAACATGGGGTGCGTATCATGCACCAAATCAAATAGGGTGTTGGATACGCGCCCCATGTTTTTTGTTGTTTCAGGCTGCCTGAAAACCCAATCATTTGAAAATAAGGATAAATAATGAATAGAGAAGAATTAATGGATTTTTTTGAAAAGCACCGTTCCGTGCTGTATGCGATTTTGATTGCACTCGGTATGGTCTTGATTTATATGAATTGGTTGGTTTTTGTGGGGATATTTGGCGGTTTGGGCATGATGTATGCGCTCCATCGCCATTTGGACGATGACCACCCTTTGCGTGATGCGATAATGGTTGGCGCGTTGTTGGCGTGGGCGTTTTTGTGTTGGAAAGGCTTTGATTGGATTGTGAAATACGAAAGCCGCAAAGCGAAAACATTTTGCGGCAAAATTGTGGATGACGAACGCCAATCTTATCCGCGCCAACGTCCGCATTACATTTATTTACTTAAAAATCAACAAGGTCAAAGCAAATCTTTTGCAGGACACGATTATTGGGGCGATAAAAACAGCCATGTTTGCCTGAAATACATTCCGCACGAAAAAAGCGTGTTTTTTGCCGAAGATTATGTTTTAGAAAAAACAAAGGATTAGACGATGAAATTCAACCAACAATACCCTTGCCCAAATTGTCAAAAAACCTTCACGCAAGAAAAACTGCGCCCGAATCGTTTTTCAAGTAGCCTGAAATGCCCACATTGCCAACAAAAATTGCGTGGCGAATTGCCGAAAAAACATTTGTACTGGGTGTTTACGGGTTTGATGTTGATTATTTTATTGTTGATTATCAAAAATTTGTTTCCCGATTTCATCAGCAAAAGCGTGGGCGATGCGCTTTCGTTGGTGATTTTTCTGTATTGTGGCGCGTGGCACGGCTTGCAAATGGCAAACAAAACCATTTATCATAAAGCAGATGACTGATTTCAAAGGAGAAAAACATGTTGGAACCCACGATTATCCGCCAAACCGCCACCCTGACCGAATGGGATGGCAAACAAGGTTACGCCACTGCCGACAATGGCAAAACTTATCCCTTAAATATCAACAATATGGAAGGCGATATTTTCGGCAGCCTGCCTGAAAAAGGCGCGCGCGTGGAATTGTATTTGCACCAAGACGAACGTGGCGAAACCGAATTTGTAACGTGCCGCGCCATGCCTTCATTTGATAATCAAGGCGGCTTTGCCATTCCGCAACCCTACGCCAACGAGGGGCGAAAATTCTACGCCGATTACGTGAAATACAAACGCCTTTATTGGGGTATGTGTGGATTTAATGCGTGTTGTTTGGCAGGGTTCGCCTATTTGCAAGTGGCAAATCAAGCGGATTTTTTACGCTATTTGGGTGCTTTTGTGTACTTTTCGCTGCAATTACTCATCGTTGCCTACCGTTGGTGGCGGCATGCACGGCAGCCTGAAAGCCCAAAATATTGGCGTTTTAGCTTAAATCACAACAGTTTATCGTTTAATCACGAATATGCGCGTGGCGCACCGCCCAATGGCAGGATTGATTTTGCGAATATCAAACGCATTTCCCTAAAAAAATCAAAAGTTTTCCGTCATCATTATTGGTTAATTGAGTGCGGCAATCCCAAATGGCTCAAATGCAAAATCGCTTTGGACAGCCTGAACGACCACGAATTTGAACAAGCCAATCTTTTGTTAAAACAATATCTTGCTGATTATCCAGAGGTGTCATTGTGTCTGTAAACCACACGCCCCAACTTGCCGAAATTCAGGCAGCCTACGATACGGAAAACAAAGCCGTTTTGCGCCAACTGGAACGCGATTTTGCCGAACAGCGCACGCAAATTGTGTGGGCGGTTTTAAAACCCATGCCACTTCAAGCACATAGTCCAGAAGAATTGGCGAATAAATTTCGCTTTGGTGGTGTGTTTGCGTGTATTTTTGCAAGTGTGGCTTGGTGGGCTTTTGACCACTATTTCCTTGAAAATCAAATCTCTACTCAATCATCTGTATATTTTTACGGTATGTTTGTATTTTGGATTGTTTTGGGTTTATTTTTGCTGTTTTTACCAATCCAAAAAATTTATCATCATAAATACCACTATTTAGCCACTTATATCCATTTGGATTTATTGCGTGAAACGGTTACGATTGTCTCCCCAAATCAACAATATCCGACAACCTATTCATTTCACAGCCAATCCCTATTCCCAAAAAGAAAACTGCCCGCTTTCAGGCTGCCTGAAACCGAGCAAGACGAATACCGCCGTTTAACCGAAAAATTACAACGCAAAATCAGCGATTTAACAGGTTTGGTTTTTGAAGAAAAATAGGCGCGAAATCATGAAAAAACGCAATTTGTTTCAGAAAATCATGTCGTTGTTGAATATATGTTGCTTATTGTATTTGCAATATATGCTGTTTGTGCACCACCATTTGAACAGCGCAACGCCCATGCGCGATATTTCAAGGAATTTGGTGGCGTTTGTTGCGCCAATAATTTTGATGATGTGTTTGCTGTTTTGGGGCATCATAAAAATAAAAAAATCAAATGAAAACAAAATCATGGAAAACAAACCGCCATTCAATTTCCCACTCAAATTGACCGATACCATTCCACCTGAAACCATGCGCGTGATTTGGAAAATTTTGGCGGTGTGCCTGTTGGTGGGTGTGGTGGGTTTGCCGATGTTGTTTGTGGGATTTGGTTGGCTGGCGCGGTTTTTGTTTGGTTGAGTGCGGCTGTTTTTTGTGCGAAAATGGCACAATGATTGATACTTCACTACATTTTTTAGGAGAACGCCATGACAGTGATGACCAGCCGTGAATTTAACCAAAAAACCAGTCTCGCTCAAAAACACGCACAAACCGCACCTGTGATTATTACCAATCGTGGTAAACCCATG
This sequence comes from Alysiella crassa DSM 2578, assembly GCF_000745955.1. Taxonomy (GTDB): domain Bacteria; phylum Pseudomonadota; class Gammaproteobacteria; order Burkholderiales; family Neisseriaceae; genus Simonsiella; species Simonsiella crassa. Next base: position 13,114 of record NZ_JQKH01000065.1, read on the forward strand.
TTTGTGTTGATGAAATACGATGATTATCAGCAAAGCAAACCGTTTCGCAGCGCGTTGGAAGTATTGCAACAACTGGATTGTGCCGATGATGTGGGCAATTTTGAATGGGAATTGCCACCACGCAGTCGCGCTCAACGCAAACCCGTTGATTTTGGAGAAGAATAATGTATTTATTGGACACCAATCTCATCAGCGAAATGCGTAAAATCAAAAACGGCAAAGCGAATGCCAATGTTGTTGCGTGGTTGGCGCAACAAAATCCTGAAAATTTATATACTTGTGCGGTGGTTGCCATGGAATTGGAACGGGGGGTATTGGCAATGGAACGCAAAGACAAATGGCAGGGCATTCATTTGCGTGAATGGAAAAATGCGGTTTTAGCGGAATTGTTTGCCAACAAAATTCTGCCGATTGACGAAGAAACCGCCCAAATCTGCGCCAAACTCCACATTCCCGACCATGCGCCTGAAAACGATGCGTGGATTGCCAGTTCTGCCATTCAACACAATTTGATTTTGGTTACGCGCAATGTGGCGGATTTTGCGCGTACGGGCGTGAAATTGTTCAATCCCTTTGAATATACAGCCGAATAATCTTTCAGGCTGCCTTTCAGTACACGACAAAAAATCGGACGACCTGTTTTGGGTTTGAAAAATAGTCCAAAGTTGCCATCATCAACATGGCAGCTTTGGCAAGCTGCTCTAAACCAACACGAAAAATACCTTGCGATAAACGTTCATGAGATTTAGGCTTAATTGGATTAAGCGCATGTTGCCAACGCCCAATGACATAAGCCCAAGCCAATGTAACTGCCAGAATCGCAAACAACTTTTCCATTTTAACAGGGTCAGTCATGTGCGTG
>NZ_JQKH01000066.1 GCF_000745955.1 Alysiella crassa DSM 2578
AAATGTTTACTTTCGTGTTGGAAAGTGGCAAGTGGGTGTTGGTGGAGTTGGAAGAGCTGCATGGTTTTTCAGGCTGCCTAAATGGTTAATTGTGGCATTTTAACAAAAAAATTTTCATAAAACTGGTTAGATTGTGTTAAGAATGTAAATTTTGAATCACATGACTAATTATTCAATTAGCTGTTATAATACGTTCATTTTTTCGCTACGGTTTTCAGGCTGCCTTTCAGTACACGACAAAAATAACAGTAGGGTGCGCCGTGCGCACCAAATCCACCACAATATTTAAATTATTCAGTCATTTGGTGCGCACGGCGCACCCTACTGTTATTTTTGTCGTGTACTGAAAGGCAGCCTGAAAAGTGTTAGCAAATCAAAATATTATTCTAAATTGACCCATCGCATTCAGGAAACGCTGCACATGTCCCGTCAAGTTACTCAAAAAAAACGTACGGACACTCCGCCTATTGACCAAAGCCGCCGCCCCTTGCAAAAGTTGCTGATTGGCTTTGCCATGACTTTTTTTGGCGCATCTATGTTGCTGCCATTTAAAGATGACACGGCTGGTTTGTGGTCGGTGTTTTCCTTTGCCTATTCGTTTAATCCGTTTAAATGGTTGTTTTTAATTGCAACTTTATTTTATGTTCGTTTGATTTTTCGTTTACACGAAGCGAAATTGCCCATTTTTCGTGCATTGGTGGTGTTTTTGCTGATGTTGTTGGCGGTGGGGCATTTGTATTTTAATCGTGGCGATGTCAAAGTGGGCATAGGCGTGATTTTTTGGTTGGCTTCGGGGTATTTGTTGCTGGCGGCGGCGATTCGTTGGCGTTATCCCACGCGTGGCTTGAAAACGGGTTTTGTGGCGTTTATTGTGTTTACCAGCTTGAGCATTTGGGTGCAAGACGTATACCGCAAAGGCATAGCCAGCAATATTTGGCGCGATGAGCAAGCGGCAGATAAATCGGTTTCAGAAAATGGGCAGCCTGAAAACGCCGCCGCCAGCCAAGTAGCAATGACAGCTTCAGCAGCTTCGGCGGTGTCCAAGCCCAGCGAATTAACTGCCAACAGCTTGATTAAAGTGGAACGCGATTTTGATTTATTCAATCCATGGGCGCAAAAAGGCGCACCGATTAGCTGCGAATCTTTGTCTAAACAACATTATCCTGTGATGTTGCCACCGCGCTATTTGGAAGATGGCTATGAGTGGCGCAATTATCAACACGGTGATGCGGTGTGTAATAATTTACTGTATGTGGGTACGCCTTATGTGGGCAAACCTGCTGATATTGTTTACAAAATTTGGCAAGATCGCCGCAGCAATATTTATCTGATGATGAGTAATCAAGCCGACCAAGCTTTGTTTAACGAGAGCTTTACCATCACGCGTCATGAAAATGGCTTGGACAAATCGGATTACATGAAAAAACTCAACGAAGGTTTTGCCCATTTGATTGACGATGACAGCGCGCCCGAAGCCGACAAAGAATATGTGTTCAGCAAAGCCGAAACACCGACTTTGCCCGACACCTTGCCCGCAGGCTGCGTAATGCAGCCGATACGCAATCGGGTAAATACCTATCAATGGGGTACGGGGCGTGTGAATTTCCGTGGGCAATCCATTGTGAAACCGCAAACTTATTGTTCACAATCCCATGTCGGCGTGGTACATTTGTCTATGGACGTGCAGGCTGCTGCCAAAGGCAAAACCAATACGATGGAACAGCGTTTGCACATCAAATTGTTTAATGCGAATACGCTCAAACCTGTGCAATGTGGCGCGGTGGCGATTCCATTGTCTGCCAGCGAAACTTTGGCGTGGCAAGCGGGGCAACTCAAAGCCGAGTTGCTCCAACTAGACCCGCTCCAAACCACAGGCTGCTTGAATGTAAGTGTGAAATTAAGCAATGGGCGAACCTTGTCATCAGGAAAATAATTTGCTGAATCAAATGGCTGGCTGAATATTCAGGCTGCCTAATTGACAAAAATTTTCGCAACCGTATAATTTCCGTTTTCCCAACGCGCCCATCGTCTAGAGGCCTAGGACACTGCCCTTTCACGGCGGCAACCGGGGTTCGAATCCCCGTGGGCGTGCCAAATTCTGAAAACCTTGTTTCTAATGAAACAAGGTTTTTTTGTTTTACAGGCAGCCTGAAAGCCCAATCCGCTTGTTATATAATCCAATTATTTATTCGCCCTACCCACGCCCACCATGATTTACCACCATATCGCCCTAAACACCATTTTGCCGCCACTTACCTATTCTCACACGGCGGAAATTCCGCTTGGTAGCCGTGTATTGGTCAAATTACGCGGCAAAACGCAAATTGGCATTGTGTGGGCAAATCAGGTGCAAGCCGATATTGATGTCAATAAAATTTTACCGATTATTCAAGTATTTGATGATTTCAGGCTGCCTGAAAATTGGCGCGAACTGATTCAGTTCACATCGCGCTACTATCATTATCCTGTTGGGCAAACTGTGTTCACCGCGCTACCCAGTTTACTCAAAGAAAACAAAGCCATAGAACTACCCGAAGCCCCGACTTTTTACACGCTCAACGCGGTTGGCAAAACGCAAACGCCACCGCCCAAAAATCACGCCAAAAAATTAGCCATTTGGCATGCGCTGCTTTCAGGCAGCCTGAATCTTGCCGCGTTGAAAAAAATCCACCCCAAAGCCAGAGATTTTATTCAGGAATATGAACAACTTGGCTGGCTGGAAAGCAGCACGCTCGCCACGCCACCCATTCCGCCATCGCAGCATATTTTGAATGCGGAACAAGCCGCCGCCGCCGCCGCCGTCAAATCTCATCTATTTGAATACAAAACCTTTTTGCTGCACGGCATTACGGGCAGCGGCAAAACCGAAGTGTATTTTGACATCATGGCGGACGTGTTGGCGCGGGGCAAACAGGTTTTGTTTTTGCTTCCCGAAATTAACCTGACACCACAATTGCTTACACGTGTGGCGCAGCGTTTTCCCGATATGCCCACCGCCGTGTTGCACAGCCAAACAGCGGCTGGGGCGCGTGGGCGCGATTATTTACGCGCGATGTTGGGGCAGGCGAAATTGGTGATTGGCACGCGGCTGTCGGTGTTCACGCCGATGGCGGATTTGGGCTTGGTGGTGGTGGACGAAGAACACGATAATTCTTTTAAACAAGACAATGAGTTACGCTATCATGCCCGCGATTTGGCGGTGTGGCGGGCGCGACAAGCAGCGTGTCCGATTGTGTTGGGCAGCGCAACGCCGAGTTTGGAAACGTGGCATAAGGCGCAATCGGGCGCGTATCAATTATTGACTTTATCCAATCGTGCCAATGAGTTGGCGCAATTGCCCGAGATTTCGGTGTTGGACGTGCGCCGCGTGCCTTTGGACAATGGTTTTTCGCCACAAGTGCTTCAATTATTAAAAGAAAATTTTAAAAATGGCGGTTTGTCTTTGGTGTATTTGAATCGGCGTGGTTTTGCGCCAGCTTTGTTTTGTGCGGATTGTGGGCATACTTTTGGTTGCCCGAATTGTTCGGCAAAAATGGTTTTACATCAAAGGGCTAGGCAATTGCGTTGCCATCATTGCGATTTCAGGCAGCCTGTACCGCATTCGTGCGCGGAATGCGGCAATCAGGATTTGACGGCGGTTGGGCAAGGCACGCAACGTGTTGAAGAAACATTAAAAAATGCGTTGCCCCACGCCAAAATTGCGCGTGTGGACAGGGACAGCACCAGCCGCAAAACGGATTGGGCGGATTTGTACGCGCAAATCGCGGCGAATGAGTTGGACGTGTTGGTGGGGACGCAAATGTTGGCGAAAGGGCATGATTTTGCGCGTTTGAATTTGGTGGTGGTATTAAATGCCGATGGTTCATTATTTAGCAGCGATTTTCGTGCGCCAGAACGCTTGTTTGCCGAATTAATGCAGGTGTCGGGGCGAGCGGGGCGGGCGGAACATCGTGGGCGGGTGCTGATTCAAACGCGGCTGCCTGAACATGAGATTTTTCAAGCGATTAAGGCGCAAGATTTTGTTTTATTTGCGGAACATGAATTGGCGCAACGGCAATTGTTTAATTTGCCGCCATTTGGTTTTCAGGCTGCCATTCGTGCGGACGCGTTGAAAATGAGTGAAGCGATTGATTTTTTGAATGAAATTCGTGATGTGATTGCGCCTTTGTTACCCAAAAATGTGTGGCAGATGGGGGCGGTGGCTATGTTGATGGCGCGGCTGGCGGAGCGTGAGCGGGCGCAGATTTTTGTGGAAAGCGCGGATAGGGCGGCGTTACATCGGGCGTTGGGTTTGTGGGAACAGGTGTTGGCGCAGTATCGTGATGGGAAAATTCGTTGGCATATTGATGTGGATTATCAGGAAATGTAGATATAGTCGCAGAACTGAAAAAGCAGTACAGCGTTGCCAACGCTCTTATGTACTATTCGTACACGGCGGGCGTTGTCGCCTTATACTGCATTTTCATTTCTACGACTATAGTTGTAGTTGTTTTTTATAGTGAATTTAATTTAATAAGGCAGCCTGAAAACTTTTCAGGCTGCCTTATTGCTTAATTTAATTAAAAAATTAAATTACGCGGCTTGTTCTTCTTGCGATTGATGGTACATCGCGTCAAAGTTGATTGGTGCGAGCAACACGGGTGGGAAACCAGCACGGGTTACGGTAGAAGACACGGTTTCACGCGCATATGGGAACAAAATGTTTGGGCAAGCCACGCCGAGCAAAATTTTGATGTCTTCTTCAGGAATGTTAGACAAGCGGAAAATACCCGCTTGGTTCACTTCGCTCAAGAACACCACACGCTCATCTTTCAATTTTGCGGTGATGGTAACGGTGATACCGCACTCGTAAAATTCTTCTTCAATTTTTTGGCTGTGGGTGGCAACGCGCATATCCACTTCGGGGGTTTCCGATTCCAAGAAAATCGCAGGTGCATGTGGCACTTCCAAAGACAAGTCTTTCACATACAATTTTTCAATGCTGAAAATTGGTTGAGTCTGTTCGCTCATAATAAATACTTTCTGTTTAATCAAGAGTTAATGGAAAAATTAATTGTTTTGCAATAGGGGCAATAATTCGCCACGTTGGTGCAAAGCATATAAATCGGTAAAGCCACCCACATGGGTGTCGCCAATGAAAATTTGAGGTATGGTACGTTGTCCTGTGCCTGCGATGGCTTGCTCAAATTGATCGGGGTGGGTATCGCGGTTGATTTCTTCAATATCTTCCACACCCACTTGTTTCAATAAGCGTTTTGCCATCATGCAGTAGGGACAAAATGAACCTGTGAAAATGGTTACTTTCGTCATAATAAACTGCGCTATGGTTTGCCAAACGCCTTTTTAAAGCAAAATCATTTGTTTGTCAAGATGTTGCTTATGTGCATGCCACAGATGGGTGAATTTATGTTAAACATTATTTTAAAATTAAATCAATTGTTTGTATTGATTTAATTTGTTTATAAAGTCAAATTTTGTAAATAATTTATAAGAAAGATTGCTTTTTGCTGCATTTGTGGCTATAAAGTATTTTGCAACTTTTTAATTAATTTAATAAATTCATAACAATTAAATTGCAATATTTTAAGAAAGGTTTTATTTTATGCGTTTGTTTAAAAAATGGTTTGCTCAATCAAAGAGGCAGCCTGAAAATACTGCTATCAACAACAAAGATTGCTGCAATACCAATGAATTGATTGACTTTATTCAGAAATTTGTAACGGAGGAAACGCTTGAGCCAGCAGTTAATGCGTTTGTGAATAAGCGTCAAAATGGTGGTTGTGGTTGTGATGATTATGATAATATGGAAATCACAGTTTTGGATAATGTGAAATCTCCTTGTCCAAAATATTCTGTGCCAGAATTACAGGTATTATTGGCTGGACATAAAGCTTATTGTTATCAGCTTGAGCAAATGATGCGTGAAGGTCAAACCAAAACATTTGATTTGGCTGCCGTAGGCGAAGGTTTGATGTGCTGTATTGGACAATGGCTCAAATGTGAAGAGCATACTTTGCGTGATTATGCTGAATATGCTGAATTGACTATGGCTTATCAACATTTTCAAGAGTGTGCCGAAAAAATGTTGGAAAACCATAAAAATGGACATCTAATTGAGGCGGTTTATACTTTGAGAGGAGAGTTTGTGCAAACCTCTGGACGTGTGCAACAGGCTTTATTGAATTTGGTGGCGGCAATTTTGGATGAGCAACCTGCATTGCAAGCCGTGTAAAATAAACAAAATACAAAATAAAGGCAGCCTGAAAGCCGTTTCAGGCTGCCTTTCACGTTATAATTTGTTTTTACCAGTCAATTTTTTATGAAAGAGAAATATCATGAGCCATATTCCTGAAAACACCAATATTCCACGTCATGTAGCCGTGATTATGGACGGCAATGGTCGTTGGGCAAAAAAGCGGCTTATGCCACGTGTGATGGGACATAAACGCGGTTTGGATACTTTGGAAGAAATGTGCCGCGTGTGTTCCAATTTGGGGGTGGCGTATTTGACGGTATTTGCTTTTTCCACCGAAAATTGGCGCAGACCTGAAGAAGAAGTGTCGTTTTTGATGGGCTTGTTTTTGAGTGCTTTGGACAAGAAAGTGAAAAAAATGCACGCCAATGGTTTGCGTGTGAAAGTAATTGGTGAACGCAGCCATTTCAGTCAAGCCATTCAAGATGGCATTGTGGCAGCAGAAGAATTAACTAAAAACAATAAGGGTTTAACACTAACCATTGCGGCAGATTATGGCGGCAAATGGGATATTGTTCAGGCTGCCAACCAGTTGATTCGTGAAGGTAAAACAGAAATCACGCAGGAAGATTTGTCAGCAAAATTGATGTTGGCAGAAGCCCCCGAACCTGATTTGTTTATCCGTACGGGTGGTGAAACACGGATTAGCAATTTTATGCTGTGGCAAATGGCGTATGCGGAATTTTATTTTACTGATGTGTTGTGGCCTGATTTTAATGAAACAGAAATTAAAAAAGCCTTTGCGTCATTTACGCAGCGTGAACGGCGGTTTGGGCGTACATCGGAGCAGTTGCCTATTGAGCAGCAGCGTCCGTGAATGAATTTTTCAGGCTGCCTTTGTGTACAACAATACAAAATATAGTCATAGAAGTAAAAATACAAATAGTGAATTCAATTCTGCGACTCTACATGAATGTTGTCGTGTACTGTAAGGCAGCCTGAAGATTTTTTTGGCATAAAACAATTTTATGATTCAGGTTTAGGAATTGCTAAAATCTGAACGTGGTGTATTTTTTGCGCTACAATCGCATTTTTTGTGAACAAGATTTAAGGAAAAACCATGTCTCTGCAACAAATCATTGAAACCGCATTTGAAAACCGCGCCGAAATCACACCAGCAACGGTTACGCCTGAAGTGAAAGAAGCCGTTTTGGAAACTTTGCGTCAATTGGATTCAGGCAGCCTGCGCGTTGCCGAGCGTGAAAGCGTGGGCAAATGGAAAGTGAACGAGTGGGCGAAAAAAGCCGTGTTGCTGTCATTCCGCATTCAAGACAATGTGATTTTGGGCGATGGCGTGAACCAATTTTTTGACAAAGTGCCAACCAAATTCGCCACTTGGACACAAGCCGATTTTCAGGCAGCAGGTTTCCGTGCCGTACCAGGCGCGGTGGCACGCCGTGGCAGTTTCGTGGGCAAAAACGTGGTGCTGATGCCATCGTATGTGAACATCGGCGCGTATGTGGACGAAGGCGCAATGGTGGACACTTGGGCAACAGTTGGCTCTTGCGCCCAAATCGGCAAAAACGTGCATTTGAGCGGTGGCGTGGGCATTGGTGGCGTGTTGGAACCCTTGCAAGCCAGCCCCACCATCATTGAAGACAACTGTTTCATCGGTGCGCGTTCCGAAATCGTAGAAGGCGTGATTGTGGAAGAAGGCAGCGTGATTTCCATGGGCGTGTACATCGGACAATCCACCAAAATCTACGACCGCGAAACAGGCGAAATCCATTATGGTCGCGTGCCAGCAGGTTCGGTGGTGGTTTCAGGCAGCCTGCCCAGCCAAGACGGTAGCCACAGCCTGTATTGTGCCGTGATTGTGAAAAAAGTGGACGCGCAAACCCGCGCCAAAACCAGCGTAAACGAATTATTGCGCGGTGTGTAATTTTTATTTAAAAATTCAGGCAGCCTGAAAACGTGTTCAACGGATTTTCAGGCTGCCTGTAGTATAAAAACCATTTTTTAGGAGATATTATGTTATTCTCACGTTTTATTACTGTATCTTTTGCTATGGCATTATCTTTAACTGCTTGTAATCATTCAAATTCTCAAGCTGTTACACCCAGTACAGCATCTGCTGTGGCTGTATCTGCGCCAAGTAATTTGCCCATTTACCGTGTGGGTGTAGATCCCACTTATCAACCGTTCATCAGTAGAACGAACAATGGTGAATTGGAAGGATTTGACGTTGATGTATTGCGTGAAATTGGTAAACGTGAAGGTTTTGCTGTTGAATTTGTGCCTAAACCTTGGTCGGGCATTTTTGCATATTTGGACGATAAAAGTTTGGATATGATCACAGGTGGTGCGGTTGCAACCGAAGAACGCCGTCAAAAATGGGCGGTTTCTAATCCTTATTATCAGGTTACCACAGTTTTGGTTGTGAAAGAAAATTCTCCAATTAAAACCTATGAAGATGCAAAAGACAAGCGTGTGGCATACACCGCAGGTGGTTCTGTTGAACGCACCTTAAAAAAATTGCAAGGCACAGAAACATTGGATGCAACACAAAATTTTGCTTCATCATGGTTGCGCGTAAAAAGCGTCATGACCAATGGTAGTGATGCGGCAATCGGTACTTCCGCTTCTTTTGAATATTATGCAGTACAATATCCCGAACAAAAACTGCGTGTGATTTACCCAACTTCGCCTGAATACGATGATGTGGTTTTTGTGCTGAATCAAAGCAACACAGAATTACTGAATCGGCTTAATAAAGGCTTGGCAAGTTTGGAAGCAGACGGCACGCTGAATAAATTAAAAGAAAAATGGAAAATGAATACGGCAGCCAAAAAATAATATTGATTTGTTCATTTTCAGGCTGCCTTTCAGTACACGACAATTTTATCAACACTCAAAATGTAGGGTGCGTAGTATGCACCCTACATGAATTTTGCCGTACTGTAAGGCTGCCTGAAACTTCATGAAACTCAAGTATTATCAAATATTAAAAAAATTGCGTTTGCTAAAATATACCCAAATACATGCAATCACAGTATGATAAATACTTTTATTTAACAAAAATATTTTGGAGTATTTTATGTCTTCACAAACAAATCAACAAAATAACACGGTCGCATTGGGTGTGCTAACCTCTCTGTTTTTCATGATGGGTTTTATTACCTGCATGAATGATATTTTAATTCCGCACCTGAAAAAAATATTTGATTTGAGCTACACGCAGGCGATGTTGGTGCAATTTTGCTTTTTCACGGCATACGCGCTGATGTCTATTCCAGCAGGCAAATTGGTGGAAAAAATTGGTTATAAAGGTGGTGTGATTGGCGGTTTTTTGATTGCGGCGTTGGGTTGCGTGTTGTTTTATCCTGCGGCGGGCAGCGCGTCTTATCCGATTTTCTTGGGCGCATTGTTTATTTTGGCAACGGGGATTGTGTTGCTGCAAGTGGCGGGTAATCCGTATGTAACCTTGTTGTCCAAACCAGGTAAAGAATCCACTACTTTAACCTTAATTCAAGCGTTTAACTCTTTGGCTACCACCATTGCACCACCTTTGGGTGCGGCGATGATTTTTGTGGACGCGTCTGCGACCAAAGCGGAACAAGTGGCTTCGGTACAAATTCCGTATTTGGGTTTGGCGGGTTTTATGGTGTTGCTGGCGGTAGCGGTGGCGTTTATCAAGCTGCCTGACGCGCGTAAAATCGCCAACGCGGAAACGGAACACAACCACGATGGCAAAACCAGCGTATGGCAATACAAACACATGATTTTGGGCGCGGTCGGCATTTTCTGCTATGTGGGTGGTGAAGTGGCGATTGGCTCTATGATGATTAGTGTATTGGAAAAAGTGGTGGGTTTGAGCCATGAAACGGGTGCGAATTATCTGGCTTTGTATTGGGGCGGCGCGATGGTGGGGCGTTTTGTTGGCACGGCGATTTTGAATAAATTTGAGCCGAATAAATGTTTAGCGTTTAATGCTGCTGTGGTGGTGGCATTGATTACATTGGCGATTGTGGCGGGCGGCACGGTGGCGATGTGGAGTTTGTTGGCGATTGGTTTGTTCAATTCCATTATGTTCCCGACTATTTTCTCTTTGGGAACGAAAGGTTTGGGTAAATTCACGGGTGCGGCTTCAGGCATTATTTGTACGGCGATTGTGGGCGGTGCGATTATTCCTGTGGCGCAAGGCGCGTTTGCGGACACGATTGGTTTGTTGCCATCGTTCTTTGTATCGGCGTTGTGCTATTGCTACATTGTGTATTTTGCCTTGAAAGGCTACAAAGCGGACGAAAAACACGCTTAATATAGTGAATTCAATTTAAACCAGTACAGCGTTGCCAGCTCCCTTATGTACTATGTGTACACGGCGGTCGCTGTCTCCTTGTCCTGATTTAAATTGAATCCACTATATTTGATTGACAAAATATCAGGCAGCCTGAAAACTTATTTTCAGGCTGCCTTACTGTTTTTTGGGATATTATAGAATGCTGTTTGACACAAAGGAAATCACCATGATTCATATCCAAAACTTAAATTTTCACTACGATGTGCGCCAAGTGTTGCACGACATCAATTTGCAATTGGACACAGGCAGCATTACGGGCTTGATTGGTCCAAACGGCGCAGGCAAATCCACGCTTATGCGCTGCATGGCTGGACTGGACAGCCCCAGTTCAGGCACAGTATTGTTGAATGGCAAACCCATTTTGGACGACCCACGCGCCAGTTTCGCGCAATTAGGCTATCTGCCCGATATGTTTGGGCTGCCTGAAGGCTTGACCGTGCTGCAATGTTTAACCTACGCCGCCAAAGCGCGTGGCGTGTCCGATGAGATGATGAATGCGGCGGTGGTCGGCACGGTGGAAAAATTGGGTTTGCGCGACAAAATTCATCATAAAGTCAGCGCATTATCACGCGGACAAAAACAGCGTGTCGGCATTGGTCAAGTGATTGTACATCAACCAAAATTTTTGCTATTAGATGAACCTGCGAGCGGGCTAGACCCTGAAGCGCGGCACGAATTATCCCTGTTGCTGTTGGATTTGAAAGCGGGCGGCATGACAATTTTGGTGTCCAGCCATATTTTGTCGGAGCTGGACGAGTATTGTACGCATATGTTGGTAATTAAAAACGGGCGCATTCAAGCACATCAGGCTTTGCATGATGACCATCCCAATCAGCAAACGGTGTTGCTCAAATTTTTCAGGCTGCCTGAAAATGGTTTACAAAAACTTCAAGCAATAGATTTAATAGACGAAATTCAGGAAAAAGACGATGGCGTGTGGGTGAAATTGGCGCAGGGTGAAGCGGCGCGTGTGGCGTTGTTGCGCGAATTGGTGGCGCGAGATTTGCCTGTTTGCGAAATGCAACCCGTGAAAACCACGCTGCTGCAAAGTTATCAAGACAGCCTGAACATTAACAAGGGAGAATTGTGATGAGTGAAATCAAATTACCCAAAATTCATGTGAACGCCGAATTTCAACGCTTGTGGTGGACAAATGTGCGTTGGGGCTTGATTGTGGGGGTGGTGCTGGTGTTTGCGCTGTTTGCGTTTGCCAAAGAAGAATATCGTGAATGGTGGTCGCATTTTCGTGAAATCGGTTCTATGACGCTGGTGTTGTCGGCATTGGCGGGCTATGTTTTATTGGAACGCAGCCTGAAGCAAGATGTGAGCGCGAATGCGTTTGACCAATTGCGCATGTCGTCTTTGTCGGCGTGGCAGATGGCTTGGTCGCGGATTTTGATTGCGCCTTTATTGGCGTGGGTGGGGTTTGTGCTGGGTTGGGGGGCGATGTTGTTGAGCGAAAAATTGGCAGACGGCACGACATGGAACGATGTGATGTATTTATTGGCATTGCCGTTTGCGGCGTGGGGCGTGGCGTGTGGGGTGTTGGCGAATGCTTTGCCTGTGCGCGAAAATAAGCGGCGATGGAATGGCTCGGTGGTGCAATTGATTTTGTTGATGATTGTGGGAATGGTATGGCTGCAATATTGGAGTCATGTATTGCGCGATATTGAACTGAATGATGTAAAAGATTCTCTTGCTCACATTAATTCTTTCAGATTCCATTTTGTCAGCACGATGGAAGACCATATGCCCAGTAGCATGATTTTGTTTGCGCTGATGGCGAGCGTGTTTGTGTGGGCGAGAATGGCGAATGTGCTGCATTTAAAACGTGTGGACAAGATTTATGTGAAATTGGCGGTGTGTACGCCTGTGTTGGCGTGGTGGTCGCTGGGGAATGTGCAGATTTTTGCGGCAACGGCAACCTTGATTTATGGCGGTTTAACTTTGTTGTCATTGGCAACGCAGGGGGTGGAGCTAAACCGTTTCAGGCTGCCTGTATGGGTTTGGACTGCGCCTTTGGGTTTGGCGGCGGCAATCATGTTGCAAACATTTGAAGTGGTGTTGATTTGGGGGCAGATTGTCGGTTTGGCGGTGTTGGTGGGGATAAGTACGCGGCTGCGTTTGGGGGTAAACTCGGTTACGGTGGCATTGGCGGCGTATTTATTGGGACATGCTTTGTGGGAAGTTTTGTTTTAAGGGGAAGATGAATTTCAGGCTGCCTTAGTACAACAAAAATCACAGTAGGGTGCGCCATGCGCACCAAACTCACCACAATATTTAAATGATTCAGCCATTTGGTGCGCACGGCGCACCCTACATTTTAGGTGGATAAAATTATTGTGTATGGTCAGGCAGCCTGAAAAATGTTTTCAGGCTGCCTGATTTTTTTGGCAAATATTATTCTGCAATCCGATACTGAATCGTAACCACCAAACGCACTTTTTTATCAATCGTGCTGGTGTCGTAGCTGCCACCGTAACTGTCGCTGTCGCCATCGCTGCTGGGGCTGGTGGACTGAATATCAAACGAGCCTTGCGAAGCCGATTGCATGGCACCCACTTTCATATTGCCTGTTTTGGCGAATTCTTCGGCGCGGACGGCGGCGTCTTGCGTGGCTTTGGAAATCAGCGTGCGTTTAATGTTTTCCAAATCTTCCAAATAATATTTTGGCGAACCAAAATTCACCGTCTCATTTTCGGCGCGAAGCTGCAAAATGGCGGATTGCGCTTTTTGCAATTTCGCCAAATCTTTGGTGGACACGGCAAAATCGCGTGAAGCGTCATAGCCATTTTCGCGGGATTGGCGTTCCCCTTTTTCATCGGTGTAATATTCGGTGTGGCTTTCCACGTCCATTTCTTCGGTTTTTAATTCTTCAACGGTAAAACCTTGTTCTTGCAAAAATTTGCGTAATACGGCGTAGTGTTTTTTATTGTTTGCCATTGCGCTGGCGTAATCTGTGCCCCACGCTTTTACGCCCACGCGCCATGTTCCCAAACTGGCTTTGTGTTCCGCTTCCGCCAAGCCTTTCACGGTAATCACGCCCGAATCGCGCAATTTCCCAAATTGGCTGCCCAACGCCCACGCCGCCCCAACCAAACCCAATGCCAGTACCGCCGCCGCAAAAATAGTGCCTGTTGATGATTGATTTTCCATGATGATTTTCCTTTGTTTGGAGTGATGTAATTTTCAGGCTGCCTTTCAGTACACGACAAAAAAAGTACAATAAAAAAAGAAGTCCGCATCAATTCAGTGGTATCGTATTAATTTTCTCACGACTAATCCAATATGACTGAATTGAGCGAACT
>NZ_JQKH01000067.1 GCF_000745955.1 Alysiella crassa DSM 2578
AGTTCGCTCAATTCAGTCATATTGGATTAGTCGTGAGAAAATTAATACGATACCACTGAATTGATGCGGACTTCTTTTTTTATTGTACTTTTTTTGTCGTGTACTGAAAGGCAGCCTGAAAGGGAATGTGAGTGAAAAACGATAAAATACGAGAAAATACAAAACGTGTGGGTGCGAGCAACTACCCTACACTTACTAAATCCAAGTTCTTAATACTTTTTATTTTTTTATGCTGTATTGGTGTCATCAGTACAATACTATTGCGGCAAAAATATGAAATTTTCTTTTCGCCATTTCAATTGATTTCACATGAGGATGTTGCCAAAAATATGCAAGGCATTTGTGTTGCAGAAAATCGCAAATTAAGTGAAGCAGAATTGGTTTCCCGAGCAATGGTTGGTCATTTTGAGCAGATTGCCAATGCCACACGCCCAACGGATGCCTATAAAGCTGGTGAACCCCTGTGTTCAGATGAAGAAAGTTGTGATGTAACAAAATATCCAGCTTTGACGATGAGTGAACGTTTGACTCAAGAAGCATCTAAAGCCATTTTTAATTATGACATTCGGTTCGTATCTAATGTATATGTACCAAATGCTTACAAAAATAAAGAATTTGATTTCAGGAGCAATTTTTTTATGCCATTTACTGGTTTTTCTTATTATTTTCCGAAAGATTGTTGTCATGTGATATCGGGAGAAGCGTTTAATCAATTACCAGAAGATATCCGTATGGGTTTAATTACAGACGAGTGGCGTAAACGAGGTTGGGGGAGTTATGTTTTAAGTCAAAATTCTATGTCATGGAATAGTTGGGGTTGGGGGCTTCAGAAGAAATATATTGCCTTAGATACTTGTGATAAGGTACTGATTGATAGAGATATAAAAAATGAAGATATTCCTATTCTTACAGTTGGAGAAAAATCTCATCAGATTGATAGATATAAGGAAGATGATACCGCAAATCTGAAACGCACTTGTTTTCCTATACCTTCTTCTGAAATATGGGAAGCTACCCATATTAAAGACAAACAATTTTTTAAATGTGTTCAAAACGTTCAACAAGGAAATTAAATTATGTCAGTAAGCGTAGGGTGGGCAACTCGTTGCCCACGCAGTTCAATCGTATACACATAAAATGATATGATGTTTTAATCTGAAATATTTGATTTCAGGCTACCTTTCAGTACACGACACAATTCATGTAGGGTGCGTATTACGCACCGAAATTTCAATTATTTGAATGATTTGGTGCGTGGTACGCACCCTACATGAATTGTGTCGTGTACTGTAAGGCAGCCTGAAAACCCAAAAAAAACCGCATTATCCCAAAAAATTTCAGGATAATGCGGTTTTCATCTCAACAATCTAAATCAGATTATTTTTTCAAATCATAGCGGTCAGCGTTCATCACTTTAACCCAAGCATTGGCGAAATCTTGTGCGAATTTTTCGCCAGCGTCATCTTGTGCATACAATTCAGCGTAAGCACGCAAGATGGAGTTAGAACCGAACACCAAGTCCACACGGGTTGCCGTGAATTTGGTTGCGCCAGATTTGCGGTCTACGATGTTGTAGCTGTTGCGACCAGTGGGTTCCCACTTGTTGCCCATGTCCACCAAATTGCGGAAGAAATCGGTGGTCAAAACGCCTACGCGGTCGGTAAACACGCCGTGTTTGCTGTCGCCGTGGTTCGCGCCCAATACGCGCAAGCCACCCACCAAAACGGTCATTTCAACAGCAGTCAAGCCCAATAATTGTGCGCGGTCAAGCAACAACTCTTCTGGGGTTGGCTCGTAGTGTTTTTCTTGGTAGTTGCGGAAACCATCGTGAATCGGTTTCAAGTATTCAAATGATTCAACGTCAGTTTGCTCTTGCAAAGCATCGCCACGACCTGCTGCGAAAGGCACTTTCACGTTGAAACCAGCGTCTTTAATCGCTTTTTCAACGGCAGCCGTACCGCCCAACACAATCAAATCTGCCACAGACACATTGGTTTCAGCAGACAATTTTTCGTAAACCGCCAAGGCTTTTTGCAAGCGAGCAGGTTCGTTGCCTTCCCAATCTTTTTGTGGGGCTAAGCGGATACGCGCACCGTTGGCACCGCCACGGTAGTCGGATTGACGGAATGTACGCGCTGAATCCCATGCGGTTGCCACCAACTCGCCAATGCTCAAACCAGATGCCAAGATTTTTTCTTTCAGGCTGCTGATTTCGGCTTCGGTTGGCACATATTTGGGTGCAGGGATTGGGTCTTGCCAAATCAAATCTTCTTGTGGCACCAATGGACCATGGTAGCGAGATTTAGGACCCATATCGCGGTGGGTCAATTTGAACCATGCACGCGCAAAGGCATCGTCAAATGCCGCTTGGTCATCGCGGAAACGCTCTGAAATTTTGCGGTATTCTGGGTCTTTAATCAAAGCCATATCGCCATCGTTCATGGTGATTTTGCGTTTGATTGTTGGGTCGTTTTGGTCGGCAGGCATGTCTTCTGGGTCCATTTCAGATGGTTCCCATTGTTTTGCGCCAGCAGGTGAGCGAACGATTTCAAATTTGTCTTCGTATTTGAACAACAATTTGAAGAATTCGTTGTCCCAACGGTCAGGGTTGGTTGTCCATGCACCTTCAATGCCAGAAGTGATTTTTGCCAATGATTTGTCATCGGTTTTCCAGCCCAAACCTTGGTCGGCAATGTCAGCCGCTTCGGGTTCTGCGCCCACTTCTTTGGCGTTGCCGTTACCGTGTTGTTTACCTATGGTATGACCACCTGCTACCAATGCCACGGTTTCTTCGTCATTCATACCCATGCGGCTGAATGTGATGCGCATATCGCGTGCGGTTTTGATGGGGTCGGGGTTGCCGTCCACGCCTTCTGGGTTGATGTAAATCAAGCCCATCATTACGGCAGACAAGGGGTTTTCCAATTCGCGGTCGCCGCTCCAACGGTTGCCTTTTGAACCTGTGGGTGCCAACCATTCGGTTTCTGAACCCCAGTAAGTGTCTTTTTCAGGGTGCCAAATGTCTTCACGACCGAATGCGAAACCGTAGGTTTTCAAACCAGCAGCTTCATAACCCATGGTACCTGCCAACAGAATCAAGTCAGCCCAAGAAATTTTGTTGCCGTATTTTTGTTTGATGGGGTAGAGCAAGCGGCGTGCTTTGTCCAAGTTGGCGTTATCGGGCCAAGAGTTCAATGGTGCAAAGCGTTGGTTGCCTGTGTTGCCACCACCGCGACCGTCCATGGCACGGTAAGAACCTGCTTGGTGCCATGCCATACGCGCCATCAAACCACCGTAGTAGCCGTGGTCGGCAGGCCACCAGTCTTGGCTGTCGCGCAACATATCGGCGATGTCTTTTTTCAGGGCTTCAACGTCCAATTTTTTCAATTCTTCGGCGTAGTTGAAGTCTTTGCCCAAGGGGTTCACTTTGGTGTCGTGTTGGTGCAAAATGTCCAAGTTCAGGGCTTTTGGCCACCAAGCCATAGGTCCTTGTTGGTCGGAAGTGACGCTACCGTGTACGGGGCAGCCTGTTACAGAGTGATTTGCTGACATGGTCTTTTTCCTTAAAAATTAAGTATGTGTTTAGTTGAATAAAATAAAAGGAAAAGATTTTAGCTATAAACTATGGATTTCAAAAAATCAATTGCTTTTCCTTATGAAGACGAACTATAACGTGAAAACGCTCAATATGCAAAGCTATTTTTTATGAATTATCACAATGGCGTGATTGGTTTTAGCAATATAAATTTAACTATTTGTTTTAAAAACAAAATTAAAAAAGGCAGCCTGAAAAATGGTTCAGGCTGCCTGTTTAGTATGCGGGATAAATTATGGATTTTGCTTTAAATAATGTGCGCCATCCAGCGCATTTTCGTAATCATCGGCGGTAAACGTCAATGCTTCGGGGTCATGAGCGCGTCTGCCATACCATTTATGAATATTGTGAAAGCGGATTTCGTGTTTCAAAATAGCCAATTTATTTTGTAAGGCTTTTTGCGCAAATTCCAGCAAAACTTTATCGTTGTCAAATACATAGGTTTTAATTTCTTCTGTATTTAAATCTTGGCATTTTAAATAAAATTGCACTTTTGCGTCCGACATGATGTTGGGTTCCTTTGCCAATCTTCAGGCTGCCTGAAAGACATGAATTATACCGAAAATACTTACCTAATAGGCATATATAGATAAAAAAAGAGTTAGCCAAAAAGCTAACTCTTTTTTCAATTTGGTGGCGAATCAGGGATTCGAACCCCGGACACAAGGATTATGATTCCTCTGCTCTAACCGACTGAGCTAATTCGCCGTGTATTGAAGTGGCGAAATATACCGATAATGGGGCTTTTCGTCAAGTTTAGGCAGCCTGAAAAATGGTATTGAATTGATTAGCCTATTGATTTTTCAGGCTGCCAATTCAGTTAAACAGAAAAGAATGATTTAAAAAAAAATCACACCAAATCACAAACAGGCAGCCTGAAAACGAGTTCTCACTCATTTTCAGGCTGCCTGTTTATTTCAAATCAATGAATTATTTGAAGCGATAAGAAATACCTGCGCTTACCGTGTTACCTTTCAAAGTCTCTTTTGAACCATCAGAGTCTTTGGCTTTCAAGCGGCTGTGAACGTATTCCGCGCCAAATTCCACGTTTTGCGCCACATTGTATTTCGCGCCCACGCCTACGCCGTAGCCGTTCATGCGGTCAGACCAATCTGGGTCTTGGAATTTAGAATTGATGTATTCAGCTTTCGCATAAGGCATCAAATCTTTGGTTACGCGATAACCTTGCGTGTAGCCTACGCTGTATTTGTCTTTTTGTTCAATGGTGGGTTCGCCAGAAAATTCAAACGCGTCATTTTTGTTTACTTTGGCTTTGGCTTCTACCGCACCCACAAAGTTGCCGCCCATATTGAAACCATAATCGGCTTTCAAATTACCTGCGCCCATTTGTTCGCCTTTTACGCTGCCTGTTTTGTATTTAGTGGTTTCCACTTCCGCGCCCACAGACGCGCCTGTGAAATTGTCGGCTGCCATAGCGGCGGCGGGAATCAAGCTGCTCAAAATCAAGATGGCTAATTGTTTTTTCATGATAATCTCCAAGAGAGTTTATTGTTGTTTAAAAAGTTTGCTGTGTTGCGATGAGGTGAATTATGCCGAAACTTTTTTGTTTTGGACAGGTGTCAAATACCACTTTAACCTGCTTTTGTGTTTCCTTAACATGGCTGTGTGAATTGTTAAATCTGCGGGGTTGAATCATTAATTTTTGTATAACTGCTTTGCTGGTAAACGAGATTTTGGCTGGAAAATGGGGAATTTAGTTTGAAAAAAGGGGGTAAAAGAGGTTTTCAGGCTGCCTTATGGTACACGACACAACTCATGTAGGGTGCGTATTACGCACCAAAATTTCAAGTTATTTGCATGATTTGGTGCGTGGTACGCACCCTACATTTTAGGTGTTGGTAAAAATTGTCATGTATTTGTAAGGCAGCCTGAAACCGCCCACCCAAAGAAAAAGGACTGGTGCGTCCACCAGTCCCCTTCACAGTCTCATCATTTCATTCAGTATTTCCAATATTTACCATTTCAACAGGATTCGGTTGCCCGAATCTTTCATTTTGCTTTTAGGATACTTTTACTGACTTTTTGATTGATTTATCTTCTGTTTTCACAACATTTTTGCTTTTAACGTCTTTCACATCTTTTTTGACATCTTTTACTGCTTTGACTGCTTTTACATCTTTCACATCTTTTTGGTTTTGAGCCACTTTTGTGTTGGCGACTTTCACATTTTGCGGTGTGAGTACAGCTTTAGTCGCTTTCGCAACAGGGGCGGTTTCACGCGATGACGCTGTGGCTTTGGCTGCCGTGTTGCTGGTTTTGGCAGGTGCGGCTTTAGCGGGTTTCGCGGCTTTTTTAGATGATTTACGTGGTGCGCCCACATATTGCGCGGCTGCGCTGGCTAATTTCTTACCCAACACGCGGCGATGTTGCGGATTCGCCAACTGTTTCAAATCATCAGGGTTGCTCATAAAGCCCACTTCTACCAATACGCTGGCGCATTCAGGATTACCATTACGCAGCACGCGTACTTTTTGTGAACGTGCGACGCGTTTGGATTGAATGGCGTTGCGAAATACTTCGGCAGCTGTGCGAGAGTGGCTGGCTGAAGGATGATACAACACTGTACCGCCTTTCGCATGAGGATTAGTATGAGCATCAGCATGAATAGATAAGGCTAATTTTTCACATTGAAAAATATTTTGCGCTCGGCGTTTATCCAAACTCTCGTAAGTATCTTTGGTACGTGTCATCGCAACATCATAGCCCTGTGCGACTAATTCGCGTTGCGTGTGCTTGGTAATGTCCAAAGCGATGTCCTTCTCCATATACCGTTTACCATTTAGGGTTTGGACGGCACCGGGGTCTCTGCCGCCGTGTCCAGCATCCAGCACGATTTGCGCTGCCCATGCCGTCTGAATACAGACGTAAAACAACAGCATAATTTTTATCAAAAATTTCATGAATCTAAACGTCCTTTCCTGTAAAATAATGGAATCTTGATTATAGGGGAAACTTTTTTCAGGCTGCCTGAAAATTGCGGAAACCTACATTATCTTTACAAAAACTGTTTACTTTTTGAGACAAGGTGGTATAAAAATGCTGAAGCAGCGTGTTTTAACGGCGTTGTGGTTATTGCCCTTAATGTTAGGCATGTTATTTTGGGCGAATGGCGCGATTTGGGGGCTGTTTTGCGGCGTGATGACGATGTTGGCGTTGTGGGAATATGGTCGCATTGTGGGTTTTTCGCGTGCGGTGCAACGTGATTATTTGTTGGGCAATGGATTTTTCTTGCTCACGGCGTGGGTGGCGAATTGGCAATTGCCCAAATTTGTGTGGTTGTTGGTATTGGCGTTTTGGTTGGTGGTGATGCCCATCTGGTTGCGCCAAAAATGGCAACCCAAAGGCACGATGGCGATGTTGGTAGGCTGCGTGTTGATGTTGCCGTTTTGGTTTGGCATGATGGTGCTGCGCCCCGATGGTGAAGCGGCTGGGGCTTTGTTGGCGGTGCTGGTGCTGGTGTGGATTGCCGATAGTGGCGCGTATTTTATTGGGCGCAAATTGGGTAAACGTCCGCTTGCGTCTGTGATTAGCCCGAAAAAAAGTTGGGAAGGCGCGTTGGGTGGCTGGCTGATTGTGCTGATTTATATGTGTTGGGCGCGAGAATGGGGCTGGTTGGGTTTTGAAATGAATTGGTTTGGCACGATGTTGGTTTCCACGATTTTGGTGGCGGTGAGCGTGGGCGGCGATTTGCTGGAAAGTTGGTTAAAACGCGCAGGCGGCGTGAAAGACAGCAGTCAATTATTGGCGGGGCATGGTGGCGTGTTTGACCGCATTGACAGTTTGATTGCGGTGGTGGCGGTGTATGCGGCGGTGATGGTGTTGTGTGCTTGATGGATTTTTTCAGGCTACCTTTCGGTACGCGATAAAAATAGTTGAGCTGCCTGAAACCTGTCCCCTCTCCCGCTTGCGGGGGAGAGAACAAATTGGTGGTAATCCAAAAAATTGTCGTGTACTTTCAGGCAGCCTGAAATTTTGTTAATTAAATTATTATAATAAAATCATGAATATAACCGTATTAGCCGTAGGCACCAAAATGCCGCGTTGGGTAGATGAAGCGGTAAACGAATACGCCAAACGCTTCGGGCGAGACGTGCATTACACACTCAAAGAAATCAAACCCGAAAAACGCGGCGCAGGTGTCAATGCCGCGCAAGGCATGGCTGCCGAAGAAAAACGCATTGTGGAAAATATCCCCGATGGCGCATTTTTGGTGGTACTGGACGAGCGCGGTAAAGCCCCCACTTCGGTGGAATTAGCCGAACATCTGCGCCAATGGCAGCAAAACGGCGAACATGTTTGCTTTATCATCGGCGGCGCGGACGGCATGACCGACACGCTCAAACAACGCGCACGGCTGATGATGCGCCTGTCCAGTTTGACTTTACCGCATGGCATGGTGCGCGTGTTGCTGACCGAACAGTTGTATCGCGCCGTGTCCATTTTGCACAATCACCCGTATCATCGCGAATAAAAATTTAAGGCAGCCTGAAAAACCGTTTTCAGGCTGCCTGAAACCGCGTAGGTGCAAGCACCCACCCTACGCAAGTATTTTATTTTTATGGGATATTTAATTATTTCTATCCCAAGTTATATTATTTAAAACGATACGCTACGCCTACACTAAACGCATTGCCCGACAATTTATCATCGCCTTTTTTCAAGCGGCTGTACACATATTCCGCGCCCGCTTCCACATTAGACGTAATCGCATATTTCGTGCCTACGCCCACACCAAAACCGTTAAAACGTTTAGAAAAATTATCGCTCACTTCAGAATCGCTAAACGCCACTTTGCTGTTTTGATATTCCACTTTCACATAAGGCAACAAATCAGACGTTACACGATAGCCCTGTGCATAGCCCAAAGTGTATTTGTCTTTTTGTTTTGCGCTACCTGAGAAATCTTTATTTTCTTTCAATACTTTAGATGAGTGTAATTTGGCACGTGTTTCCAAAATGCCCACCAAATTATTGCCATAATCAAAGCCCACATCGCCTTTCAAAATCGCGCTGCCCGAAGCCTTGCTGTCCAAACCCGCCATTTTGTCTTGATAACGCGCCGCCTCCACGTCCAAACCCACGCTTGCGCCTGTGAAATTGCCTGCCGCCATCGCATTCGCGCTCAACATTGCCAACACGCTCATTAAATATACTTTTTTCATGGTTTGCTCCGTAAAATGATTTTGTTGTTATGAAAGTAGATATTCTAACAATAAAAATGCAGCCTGAAAAGCAAATACGCATTTTTCAGGCTGCCTATGTGTTTTTTAACCAATTAAATGTTAAATTGCCATCAAATCTTCTTCTTTGGCGGCGAGCATTTTGTCAATATCGGCGATGAATTTGTCGGTCAATTTTTGCACCGCTTCTTCGCCACGACGGGCTTCGTCTTCAGAAACTTCTTTGTCTTTCAATAATTTTTTGATGTGGTCGTTGGCATCACGGCGCACATTGCGAATGGACACGCGACCGTCTTCTGCTTCGCCGCGCACCACTTTAATCAAATCTTTGCGGCGTTCTTCCGTCAGCATGGGCATGGGGACGCGAATCAGCTCGCCCACCGAAGCAGGGTTTAAGCCCAAATTGGAATCACGAATCGCTTTTTCAATTTTGCTTGCCATATTGGCTTCAAAAGGTTTCACGCCGATGGTGCGCGAATCAATCAAAGTCAAGCTGGCGGCTTGGCTCACAGGCACCATATTGCCCCAATATTCCACTTCCACTTGGTCAAGCAAACCTGTGTGGGCGCGACCTGTGCGTACTTTTGCCAAATTTTCGTTCAACACTTCTAATGAGCGTTGCATTTTGCTTTCGGCGGTTTTTTGAATGTCGTTAATCATAATCTTGTGTTCTCAAATTTAAAATGTTCAGGCAGCCTGAAAGTGCATGACAAACAATAACAATGTAGGGTGCGTATTACGCACCGAAATAATTGAATCATTAAAACATTTCGGTAAATCTGGTGCGCATGGTGCACCCTACATTTTGGGTTTTGGCTAAATTATCGTGTACCAAAAGGCAGCCTGAAACAGTTTCCATAAAAAATGAAATGGTAACGTGATTACTTTTCCGCGACAAGTGCCGAATGAATTTTCCCTGATTTCAGACAATCTAAAATAGATTCTTTGATAACTGGCATATCACGCACATTCATTTAGCCGTATAATTTTACTGGGTTAGTAATTAGATGGTAACTATTCTTATTTATAAAAATATGTTAAGCTAATTGCTGTTTTAATTTTAATAGGTTTGAATAAAATACAAAAATGATTTCTAATTATAATTTATTGATTGCATTTATGATTACTTTGGCGGCAGGTTTAGCAACTACACTGGGTGGTGTATTGGTATTTTTTCAAAAAACGCCTAATCCGCGCATATTGGCATTTGGTTTAGCATTTGCAGGTGGAGCGATGGTGTATGTGTCGTTAACGGAAATTTTCAATAAATCTGCTGATTCATTCAATCAAATAGGACAAAATGGTTTTGCCTATGCAACTTATGCATTTCTAGCAGGACTGATTTTGTCTGTATTGATTGACAAGCTTATCCCTAATCCACACGAAACGCTCGATCCCAATGACACGCAATTTCAAGAAAAAAATCGTGCCAAAATCGCTCGTTTAGGTATGCTGACGGCTGCGGCAATTACCGCGCACAATTTACCTGAAGGTTTGGCGACTTTTTTTGCTACGCTGGAAAATCCTACAGTGGGTTTGCCACTTGCATTTGCGATTGCCATTCACAATATTCCTGAAGGTATTTCTATTGCTGCGCCTGTGTATTTTGCCACGCGCAGCCGCAAGCTGACTTTGGCGGCGTGTTTTGTGTCAGGTTTGGCAGAGCCTTTGGGGGCGGTATTGGGTTTTTCGATATTGCAACCGTTTTTGTCCCCTGCTTTGTTTGGTGGCGTGTTTGGCGTGATTGCGGGGGTGATGGTATTTTTGTCTTTGGACGAATTATTGCCTGCGGCGAAACGCTATGCGAATGGGCATGAGACGGTGTATGGTTTGGTTTTGGGTATGGTGTTGATGTCTTTGAGTTTAATTGCGTTTCAGGCTGCCTGAACATGGGTAAATTATGGTGTGTGTATTTGGTGCGTTGTGCTGATGGCTCGCTGTATTGCGGCGTGGCGTTGGACGCGGCGGCACGATTTGCCGCACACCAATCAGGCAAAGGGGCGCGTTATACGCGAATGCGTGGGGCGGTGGATTTTCGCGTGATTGCGTGTTGTTTAACGCGTTCGCAAGCGTGTCGCATGGAATATGCTGTGAAAAAAGTGTTGAAAAATCAAAAAGAACAATTATGGCGATAAGTTTCAGGCTGCCTTTTTGTATGCGAAAAGGCAGCCTGAAAACACATTCTAATTTGACGATGAAGACGATTGCTTAATCTGCTGCTCAAAACCTTTTAAGCGTTTGTAAATAGACAATAATTCCACAATAGTCGTCCACGATTGCACCAAAAATTGAAACGAATCCTGCACTTTATTAAACGCACGGACAATTTGCTGCAAAGTCCCCAAAGTCAGCAAACCCGCCAGCAAACTCGGTGCCAGCGCAATATACGGCACAATCACCGCAAATTGCAAATACGACCACCGCGCCAAATCAAAATACATATAATGCCAATACAGGCGATAATTGTTTTTGCGAATATTGTTAAATAAATCTCGCCAAACAGGGGGTTGGGCGCGATTTTCATCGTCTTCTCCCAAAACCAATTCTTTGCGATACGCCGCTTCCACTTTCTGATTATTAAATTCCAAACCCGGTAATTTAATCCCCACCACTGCTAACACTACTGTGCCAGCCAATGAAAACAGCAAAGCCAAATACACCAGCGCATGATTCACATGCCCAATCCACGGCATTTGCGTAACCGTTTTACTCAATTCCCATAAAATCGGCAAAAACGCCATCAAGGTTAAAATGGCTTGCAGCAAACTTACGCCCAGCGTTTCCATGATTTTGGCAAAACGCATGGTGTCTTCCTGAATGCGTTGGGAGGCACCTTCAATATGGCGAACTTTGTGCCAGTATGTCTGATAATATTCTGTCATTGCCGTGCGCCAGCGAAACACAAAATGTTTGCCAAAAAATTCCAATAATACTGCCACAATAATCAAAATGCCCGCAATTTGCGCAAATTTCAGCAAAATTTTCAGAAATTCGGGAAAAGTCATGCTAT
The DNA here is from genome assembly GCF_000745955.1 of Alysiella crassa DSM 2578. Taxonomy (GTDB): domain Bacteria; phylum Pseudomonadota; class Gammaproteobacteria; order Burkholderiales; family Neisseriaceae; genus Simonsiella; species Simonsiella crassa. The sequence continues at coordinate 11,807 of NZ_JQKH01000067.1, forward strand.
TGGGTTTTTTCAAAATATTTTGAATGGTATCGTAAAATTCGCCAAACCATTCATTGATTTGCACATCAAGCTGCACCCGATACCAAGTCGCCAACAAAATCACCACCGAACCACCCAGCGACCACAACCACCATTTTTTATTTAAAAAGAAACTGCGAAACATAATGAGCTTTCATGGAATAAATTTTCAGGCAGCCTGAATGTACACAACAATAAACGTAGGGTGCGCCGTGCGCACCAAATCCATGCAAAAATTTAATTTTATGCTGAAATCGGTGCGCACGGCGCACCCTACAATTTGGTGTGATTAAAACATCTTGTACTGAAAAGCAGCCTGAAAACACGCTTTCAGGCTGCCTGAATGAAATTAATTTTTCAAACCCAACACATCTTGCATATCAAACAAGCCTGTGTCGTGATTTTGCAACCACACCGCCGCGCGTACTGCCCCTGCTGCAAAAGTCATACGGCTACTGGCTTTGTGGGTGATTTCCACGCGCTCGCCATCGGTGGCAAACAATGCCGTGTGGTCGCCCACCACATCGCCCGCACGGACGGTAGCAAAACCAATGGTTTGTGGATTTCTCGCACCTGTATGTCCTTCGCGCCCATACACGGCGCATTCTTTCAAATCGCGCCCCAAAGCGTTGGCAATCACTTCGCCCATGCGTAAAGCCGTACCGCTTGGCGCATCCACCTTATGACGGTGGTGGGCTTCAATGATTTCAATGTCATAGCCTTCGTTCAACACACGCGCTACTGTGTCTAAAATATGGAAAGTTAAATTCACGCCCACACTATAATTTGCCGCAAACACAATCGCGTGTTTTTGCGCGGCAGCCTGAATCGCCGCCTTACCTGCGTCATCGTAACCCGTTGTGCCGATGACCATTTTAATTTGATTTTGTGAACAAAATTCAATCAAAGGCAAAGACGCTTCAGGGCGCGTAAAATCAATTAACACGTCCGCCTGATTTAAGGCAGCCTGAAAATCCGCCGTAATCTTCACGCCCGTGTCCAGCCCCACCGCATAGCCCGCGTCCAAGCCCAACACAGGCGAGCTGGCGTGTTCCAATGCGCCGACCAAAACCGCGTTGGGATTTGCGTTTACCGCTTCCACCAACACTTTGCCCATGCGACCGTTTACGCCAGCGATGGCGATTTTAATTTGCTGTGTCATGATGTTACAAACCTTTCTGTTTTGCTTGCTCACGCGCATATTGCAACGCGCTGCCTGTGATTTTGGCAACCACATTGCCATTAAAATAAATGCTTAAATTGCGTTCTTCTTTGACTTTACCGCCGCGCATGATTTGATAATTGTAATCCCATTGATTGTCGCGGAATGCAGGGCGTAGCAGAGGTGCGCCAATCAACAATTCCACTTGTTCGCGGGTCATGCCTGTTTGCAGCGACAACACGGCTTCAGTGTCCAAGGGTGTGCCTTGTACCACAGGCATTTTGTAATAGGGTAATTTTTCCACCACTTTGGGCACGCAAGCGGTTAATCCGCAAGTGGCAAAGGTGGCGATAAGTAAGATTTTTTTCATGATAATTTGCCTTTGTATCAAAGGGTTTGCAAAAGGGATAGGGTTTCAGGCTGCCTGATGGTGTGGGATAATTTTTAATTTTGCCACAAACCTATCCCCTCCCCCGTCTGGTGGGGGAGGGTTAGGGTGCAGACCTGCCAAGTTCTAAATCATTTTCACAATACGGTCAATCCGATTGGCAAATCTTGCCAACCAATCTTTCCATTTATTGAAGCCATTAAATCGTGCAATATTTAATGCCCAACTCATTAGAACCGAATAGCAAGCTGCGGTATTCTTATTGCGAATAAAAGACTTATCTTCATTTAACTGAACATCTTTTACCCAATGTAATTTATTTTCAATCTGCCAATGTTGCATAATACCTTTTGCAAAATATTCTGCATTGTCATGGCAAATATTGCTTAAATAAAATCTATATTCATGATGATA
>NZ_JQKH01000068.1 GCF_000745955.1 Alysiella crassa DSM 2578
CAACATTGGCAGATTGAAAATAAATTACATTGGGTAAAAGATGTTCAGTTAAATGAAGATAAGTCTTTTATTCGCAATAAGAATACCGCAGCTTGCTATTCGGTTCTAATGAGTTGGGCATTAAATATTGCACGATTTAATGGCTTCAATAAATGGAAAGATTGGTTGGCAAGATTTGCCAATCGGATTGACCGTATTGTGAAAATGATTTAGAACTTGGCAGGTCTGGGGTTAGGGTGGGGGTTCGTTGATTTTCAAGACAATTAATTTATTCCACAAATTTACCCCCACCCTAGCCCTCCCCCGTTGGAGACGGGGGAGGGGACAGGTTTGTGGTTATTTCAAAAAATTGTCGTGTACTGTAAGGCAGCCTGAACATCAAATCCGCCGCCGTCCATCGCCACCGTTCTGTTGATACGTCTCAATAACCAGCTTTTCCCATTTTTGCAGCGCAATTCTGAAAAAACCCTGTGGGGCTTGCGTAGAAAAGCCGTTGATGGTTTTGCCCGTCCCCTTTTTTGGCGGATTCGGATACAAACCATATTCCAGCGTTTTGATATACGGTAAACTATTGTGCAAACTGAAATAATTGGGCGGATTAGACTGCCCGATGGCAGTAGCAATCAGCGCGTTTGCCATGCCCAAATTACGCCGCGTTGTATCATCGCTCACCCGATAATTCGCCGTATCCACGTCCACAAACCAATTTGAAGCGGCGGCGTTGGTGTCATACGGTGTCCCTGGTAAACCGTGCGTGCCATCTACAATCATGCGCTGCAAACTCAACACCGCATAGCCCACCACGCGGACATTGTTTTCCAAATGTTTATCTAATAAATTTTTGATTTGAATATTAAAATCCATCACACCGCGCCCGCAATCAATTCATGATAAATCACCACGCCATTGTGCCGCGTGGTCGCCGCCGATTTCACCCGTTGCGCCACATCGCCCAAAAACACAAGGCTACCGATTTCAGGCAGCCTTGCATTGGAATCAAGATAAATTTTGCTGTCGCCGTGCGTAATGTGATGACCGTCAATTTGCTTAATTGACACAGGCAACACCACCGCACGCACCGTTTCTTTTTGCGTGATGTGTTCAAATTGCTGTGTTGCATGATTAAACACACCACCCGACAAATAGCCAATTTCAATATCATAGCCGATTATGTCAAAAATATGCGCCGCCACTTCCGCGCTTAATTGCTGAAAATCCATGATATTCCTTATATTTTCTGCACCACATTTTGAAATTTAAAATCACTGTTTACAATGGCTTCGTAAGTGTCTGTTGTGATTTTGTAACCCATGCCGTACGGTTCAATGGTTACAGGGTTGCCGTTCTCATCGCATAAAGTGAATGCGGTCGGGTTGTGTTTGAAAATATCGGGCATATTCGGGTCGTGCAAATCGGGGCAGGCAGCCTGAAAGCCGCCGTCTTTTGCAATGACTTCACTACACGTGTCTGTCGCCCATTCTTGCACAGTTTCTTTCCGAATGGGCTTGGCGCATGGGTGATTAGTGTCGCTACGATGAATTGGCTGGCATGGGTTCCAATCAGGTGCAAAATGCGCTGCGCTCAAATCGCCTGTTTTGTGTCGCCAATGCCCATATTCATCTTTTTGTCGTGCTTCATAATAAAAACTGCCACCCCCTAATTTAGAATCATCATTCAAACCCATCACTTCATACGCGTTTGTCGGCTTTTCATCACGTGTTCTTGTGCCGTCAGGAATAATGCTTTTCGCTTTTTCTTTCAATTCCTTAATGCTAGAAGCAGTCAAATTATGCCGATCCGCAGGCTGCCCCGATTTAATTAATTGAACGAGCGCTGTATAAAACTTACTGGGGTACTCTACATTCGTATCGGGCGGTGGCGCGTCAGGCGTACAAGCGTCTTTCCAGCCTTCGGGCGGTTTTGCCATGCCGTCTAGCCGCACATTGATACATTTACCAGGGTTTTCACAATCAAATAGCGGTCCGATACCGTTTGCGTCATCGCCAACTTCGGGGGTTTTGGTCGGGTCGTGCGTACCATCTGGGCTTTTATCTTTGTCGCGGTCTTTGTCTTTATCAGGGTCTTTATTTGGGTCTTTGTCATCGGGTTTACTATCGCCGTTTTTATCCCACCAAATTTCGCCTACGCCATCGCCAATGCGCGGCATATCCGCCACACCAGCCGCCGCCTGATACGGGTCGGGTTTTAGCACAATTTGCCGCAACCATTTTTGAATTTCGCGGTCTGAAGTTGTCATTGATACACTCCCCTACCAAATTTCAGGCAGCCTGAAATCACACAGGCACCACCACGCAATCATTTATCACAATGCCAAATTGCGCCACATTTTCAAGCAAATACGGCGTGTCCACGCTGGGCGAAATCTGCACATACACCGCCACCGCCGCGCCGCCCAATAATTCCGCGCCAAGCGAAACCGCCGCACCACCCCGCGCCGCCGCCAAGCCCAATGACGATAAAGCCAGTTTCATATCGCCCACCGCATACGCTTTGCCCACGCCGCGCCAAATCGCCGCGCCATCTTGCACCACACTACCCACCACATTCAACAACACAGGCACACTTTCGCCTGATACCCCCGCTTGCACACATTGAAAAATAAAGCCATTTTCAGAAATCAAATCGCCTTGTACATAGCCGTGATTCGCCGTCCACTCTGGCAAAGCCAATGCGGGCGCAAGCGTGATATTACTGCCCTTTTTCTCTGATACCAGCTTATAGCGCGTGTCAGGGCTGCCCAAATACAACACAAATTCATGCGGCTTGGGCTGATTTAAATCAAATTGATGTGGCAAAACATCAGCCGCTTGTTCTGTCATCTCTTCATTTACGTAAAATGCAAAAGTCATCTTTTATCCTTTGATTTTAAATTAGAATTTAAACAAAGTAGTTTGATTCGGTATGCCAATTTCATGCGTTTGCGCCTGTGTAAATTCCACGCTGTCGGTGCTGGCTGGCTCAATTTCAGGCGCGTAAATCCGCATGCCGATTGCGTCATACAGTCGCGCGGTCGCTTGTCGGTAAATCACGCCAAAATGCCCATCATTCACTTCCGTGCCACGCGGTAATTCCGTGCGACCCAGTTGCAGATTTTTACTGTAGCGCGGAAACGAAAATTCAGGCTGCTCCAATTCAGGCAGCCTGAAACGCGTATCATGCGCCCCGTTTTGAAAGAAACGATATTGAATGCTGGTGCTACTCAAACCATTTTTCAAATCAATCTCATGACTGAAATGTGCCACTTTTGCCACCGTTTGAATATGTTTAAAATCAATACGATGACTGTGTTTTAAACTCAAATGCGGCATAAATTTCACTTGCAAATCAATGGTGTTTTGCCGATGACTTGCCCATATCTTTGTCCGCGCCGTGTGATACGCCACTTCCAGCGTTTTGTTCAACTCGTCCACGTCTTGATTAAAATCTGCGTACCAGTCCCCATTTTCTGCCAGCGTGAACGCCGTTTTTTGAAAATGCGGCTTGGTGTGAAACGGCGCAATCAGTCGGTCCATCACATCAATTTGATATTTCACGCCGTCCCGATGGGGCGAAAAATCCGCCGTCCAGCCGTCCAACTCATTTTCGCGGCTGGGTACGTTGTAGCTTAAAGCATCACTAAACACCCCATACCGCGCAATACTTGCAGCATTTTCAAACGTCAAATCATAACGATAACCGATGTTTTGCACCCAACGGCGCACCATCTCAAACCGCCCCGAAACCACGTCTAAATTACGCACACGGCTAATTCGGTCATACGCCCCATTGCTGTTAGCGGTCGCGCTCACGCTGTCGCGGCGGTGCATTAGTCTGCCCTGTGGACACGAATACACCCCCGATGGCTTCACGCGCTCAAAATCAAAGCCCCACAATGCCCAGCCTGTTTGCGAAACCGCCTGATTAAACTCTTCTAAATCAGGCAATTGCCCATATCGCGTGTAATTGCACACATCAATACCGACTTGATAATTGTATTGCAATACGCGCTGCAACAATCGCTGTGTTTGCGCCGTCAATTCCACATTCACCCGATTCACTACTTCCCCCACTTGCGCCAAACGCGCCGTAGGCTGGCGATAGTAAATCATGCAATTGTCCATTGTGTGCGTGGGATTTTCAGGCAACCACCAATTCACATAGCCGCGCCCATATACATCAAACTCAAAGCTGGCTGGTATCGTTTCCATGCGCCGCCCCAGCTCGTCTGATAGCTTCAAAAATTCCCCATGCGCCGATTTGGACGTGTAGCCAATTGCCCGTACTGTTTGCGCGGGCAGCGTGTCAATCAAACGCTGACGATAATCCGTTGCTGATAAATAGATTTTGCCTGTGGCAAATTCGGGTTGTGCGCTGGTAATCGTGCCGTGATAAATGCGTAGCGTGCCGCCTGAATGCACCACGTTTACCGTCATTTTTCTGCCATACCATTGATATAAATCCACTTCTACGCCGTCTAAACTGCGCGGATTAATCGGTTTTTGAATCACAAATTGACAAGTGTATGCTTCGTTTTCGCCGTGCGTGATGACGATTTTGTCCGTCAATTCACACATATCAAACGTCAAACCATTCACCACCATTTGCACATCATAATCGCCCGAAATACCGATGGTTTCGCTGCCCAAAAACCGCCGTTTGCGCGGCAATGCCTGACCCAATCCCAGCCGAAACGCCGTGCGTGGCATACGCGCCGCCTGATTAACCGACACGCCCACCATCGCCCCCGAAATGGGTATGGTTTGCGATACCGCCACCGCATTCAGGCTGCCTGAAATTTTCGTCAATTGCGAAAGCTCAAAACGCACCAATGCGCCCGATAAATCAGCCATCTTCCACCCTTTTTTTATTTTTCAATAAGCCAAAATCAAAGCCCATTTGCCGCAAAAAATGCGCCGCCTGCTCATGTTTGGGCATAGCCGCCAACCGCTCTTGCTCTGCTTGTGTTTTCAGTTGTTTTGCAAAATCATCATCTTGCAAACGCAAAAATGCGATGTGCGCTTGCAATTCGGTATTGTGCCAATGCAAAATTTCATGCACAGGCACACCCAATTTATGCGACAACACCAACACCCAGCGCATAAGCGGCTGGCTCATCAGTTTTTTGCGACTTGCTCAATAGACTTATCAGAGAAATCATTGCCTTCGTTGAAATCGCTCACTTTTTGCGCTAGCAAGTTCAACAAGTCCGTTGGCAATAAATCAAGCTGCTTTTCATCAATAAACACAGGCAAATTGTTCTCGTCCACCACGCCAAATTGCACCAACAATTTGCGGCTGACGGTCGGTTTGACGTGATACAACAAGCCGCCGTCTTTGTCTTGCGCGAAATTGCGCTCTTTCATTGACGCGAAAATCAAATCGTCCAATTTCACATGATATTGAACGGGCAATTTACGCACATACACCGTGCCAATATCTGTTAATTCCACCGCTTGACGTTGATTATTCAAATAATTTTGAATTTTGTCTAAAATTAGATTGCTCATATTCATACCTTGTTTTTAAAAATCATTTATTCTGTAACGCGACACCAAAATCGCGCCCATGCGCTTGTCTTGCAACAGCCAATCCCACAGCCACCCTTTAATTGCTTGCAAAATACCATCTTCAATCGTGTTGCTGCTTTGCGCTTGCTGATAGCTGACTTGCAATTCGCCGATTTTCACGCTGTTAATCGCCGTTGCGCCGCCTGATGACGACACCACCGCATTCAGGCTGCCTGAAACCGCCAACAAAGACACCGCCCACACCAATTGCGGCGGCATGGGCTGCCCATTGCGCGGAAATTGGCGCATTTGATTACCATCTGATTTCTTGCCCCGAAAACGAAAATTCAGGTCAATATAATCCGAAGCTGCCACCAAACGCGCCTGTTTTTCCGTATTGCTCAAAGCCGCCCATGTCTGCGCTGTGGGGCGGATGGCGTGAAATTCGTCTGCCTGCGCCATAGTTGCATAACTATTCATATTTCCCCCATTCAGGCTGCCTGAAAATATTATGATTCAGGTTCAATCACAGGGACAGAATCCGATGATGGGTCTGAAGATGGTTCAGGCACAAAAGTAACAGCATTGCCCAAATCTGTTGTCAAAATTTTGCGTTTGATTAAGCGTTGAATTTGCGGCGTATCATCTACTTCAAGCACTTGATTCGGCAAAATCCGCGTTACACCAAGCAACATCACAACACGCAAAGAAATATTTTTCACTTTAATTTTTTTAACTGCTTTAGCCATTTTTTTAGCCCTTTTTCAAATAAAAAAGCCGCCCGAAAAATCAGGCAGCCTGAAAACTGTTTACATTATTGCGCTGACAATTCAGCAGACGTGAACGCAAGCGGATAGTGAATCACCACGCCGCCTGTTTTTGCTGTACACAACACCACAGTCTCAAGATTGCGGAATTGTGCGGGGTGCTGCATGAACGGCTCGGGTACTTCATGAGACAAATTGCTCACATCAAATTCGCCCGCAAACATTTCACTGTAGCCATCATCGCCTTCGCTGTTAAAATCGTAGGCAGCCTGAAAATCAACATGCTCATATTCATCTTTCAAATACTGCAACACAGATTTATCCGAATTGGGCATGGACGTGTTTTTCAGCAAAGTAAAACAGCGAGACGGAATAATCACTTTATTTGCTTTATGAACACCACTAGACTGCTCACTCACCGCGTCAATCACGGCGGAAACATCGCGCACCAATTCTTGCGCAGTCATCGTATCCACCAGCCAATCTTTACCACTTGGAATGGTCGTTACGCCCATATTTGGGTGGGTCATCAAACCAAAAATATTGCGTTCTTTGTCGCCTTTGAGTGCAACTTGGTTTAATTTTGTCAAAATGCCACGATGTGCCGCCAATGCCTTCATTGGCGGCAATGGCTTACCTGTGGCAATGGATTTTTGAAATTCGTTGTAGTTATAGCCATAGCTATCGCCCAAATCGTGCAGCTTCACTGTGTGCGTTTTGCCCGCCACATCTGCACGCGGCAAATCATCGGCGTAATTGCTGATGAATTTCGCCATGCCGTAGCTGTCAAAATATTGCGTTGTAATAGTGTCTTGCCACGCCGCCGCTTCATTAGTCATTGGAATTAGCGATAAACCCGACATATTCGGGTATTTTGTCTCATACAATTTAGCGCGGACACGGTCAAGCTCGCTCGCCAAAAAAATGCTGCTACTTTCCGCATCTTGATGAAATGCCGCAGGCAACGCATTCACAATATGCTTTGCGATTTCGCGCATTGCAGGCAAATCTGCCTCATCGTAATGTAAACCATGTACATTCATGTTTTTATTTCCTTTTTGATTAATCAAAAAACAAAAAAGCGCATAATCAAAATGCGCTTTACTGTATTAAGTGATATTTTGTTTATTCTAAATAGATTTGTACCAAGCCATCTTCCACATCAATAATACGACCTTTGTGAAAACCAGGTAAACCGCTAATTTCGCCCGTACCGTGTGCCACTTGTGCAGTCTGCCCAATTCGTTCAGCCCAATTTGCTTTCCCTTGTGCTGTTGTATCTGCACGCACCCAAATTGCGCCGCGCACCATCACAGATACCGTATCGCCCTTTTTGTAGCCATCGCCCGTAATGCCGTGTGAATGCACGGTTACGCCCAAAACCGTCCCTGTATTCCCATCTTTGGGAATAAAAATTTTGCCTGTTGTCGGGTCTTGTGCCACAAACACGCCAAATGGCAAATCTTCGCCCGCTAAATGGCTTTCCACGCGGTCATCGCCGCTATCAGCTTTCATGCCTGCAAATGCTTTTTTCTGTACGCCGTATTCTTGAAACATTTCATTTTTTCCTTTATTTGCTTGAGTTATGAAAACCTTGCAGCATTTTTTCACGCGCCGCCGCCGCCGAAATGCGCCCGCTATTGTGATTGCTGCTGTCCTGCCCATCTTGACGGTTTTGTGTGATTTGATTGCGCTGCGATTGCGCGTTGCGCTCCGATTTAGACAATTGCACACAGGCATCATCGTAAAAACCTTGCACATAATCATCTGATTTACCATCAAAATTCATATCTTGGCGGATTTTGGAAATCACCGCGATTTTGATTTCACGGTCGCTGCTGTCTTGCTTCACTTCCACACCAGCCGCTTTTGCCTGATTTTCCAACTCAATGCGGGCTTTGGCTTCGGCGATGGCTTCGGTTTGAATTTGTGCCTGCTTGTCTTGCAGTTCTTTCAAATCCGCTTTGGCAACATCGCGCTCTGCTTCGGCGGTGTCTTTTGCTTTGATTAAATCGGCATTATCGGCGCGAAGTTTATTTAATTCCGCCACCACTTCAGGCGCAGCTTCGTATTCAATGCCGTTGTCTAAACGAACTTTTGTCATATTACTTTCCTTTGGTTTGGGGTTGTTAATCTCTTGTGTGATGGGGTCAAAATCTTCATCGGCGGCATCTAAATTCAATCTTGCCACACCTGCACGCCCCTTTTTCACAATCGCTACATGATTGTGGCGAATATTGCGCTGAATCACGTCATACGCTTGTCCATTCCATACACCACTTTTTTCTTCTAAATCACATTCATAACCGCATGATAATTCTTGATTATCTTGATTAATCACATTGCTTTTGTGAATAACAATATCAGCAATCAGATTATCGCCGTCCTGCTTGCCCGCGCTCAAAACCGCGCCGATATTGCCGTGCGTGTTGTTGTTACCCGCCTTGCCAACGTGTCCCAAAGTGATTGGAACGCCGCGCAATGTGTCCAAACTGTCTTGTTTAAATACTTCCTCGGGCAGCCTTAACTCGCGGCGCGTTGAGCCATCGGGATTTCGGTAAGCAAAAACCCCTGTGCGCGTAATCACAGGGGTATCATACAAATGCCCGTCTTGATTTAACTGGGCTTTCTTAATTTCATGTCTATCAAATCGTAAATGTTTCATATTGACCTTTCTTGGTTTTCAGGCTGCCTGAAATTTATTCGCCCAAAGCATGAAATCGCTCCGTCAGATTCGGCGCAGACACCAATAAATCAAATGCCCGACTGCACGCGTCCACTTGGTCGTCATGTGTGCCATTCGGGAATAAACGCATTTCTTCAATCAATTCCCGATTCCACGCGCCTGATACCATCGCCACATTGCCCACATTGACTTGCGAAGCAAATAATTCCGCCCGCGTGATTTTGCTGCCACTTTCCAGCGAACTATGCACACGCAAGCCCATCAATTGACGGCTCAAATAACGCACCTGTGACTTACCAGCCGCCCCCGCGTCCTGCGGTATAGACTGCACCACACCACGCCCATCGCGCTCGGCGGTGTTGCGTAAAATCGCGTCTCGTTCATCAGTCGCCCATTGTCCACGCACCACGTCCAACACCACAATCCGCCCATCATACAACAAACCTAACAACACGCCCACCGTGTAATCGCCAGAACCATCTGAAGCAGCAAAGTCCCAGCCCCGCACTTTCTTTCTGATTGAAATCGGCACGGCTTCAATAGTGAACATATTATCAGGTTTAAACACGCTGCCTGTGCTTAATACAGGTCTTTGCTGATACAGCGCAAGCCAGTTCGCTTCGGGCATAGCTTGTTTGCGTTCCAGCAAAAATTCAAGACTTTTGTGTTCAGGGAACAGGGCTTCGCCTTTTTTGCGGTGCGGCTCGTCTTGCTCGGCGATTGCGGGGTAACTTTTGACTTGTACCCCGTCCACACGCTCAATTAATCGCCCGATTGGGTCGTCAATGTGCCAACGGGTCAAAATCGCCAACAAGCCCGCATGTTCCGAAAATCGGGTCAAAAAATCGTCTGTGAACCAATCCCAAACGCCATCGCGTACCGTTTTACTGTTTGCTTCCTTGCGCCCCTTAATCGGGTCGTCAATCACACCCAAATCCAAGCTTTCGCCCGTGATTGAGCCGCCTACAGTCGTGTTGCGGAAATAGCCTTCACGCCCCACATATTCCAAAATCTCACGATTTCGCAACGACTGCCCCGATATCGTAACCGAATTGGACTGATTGATTTGGGTATTTGGGAAAATCTCTTGATACAGCTTGCTGTCGTACAAACGCTGCAATTTCAAATTGGCGCGAACCCCTAATCGCTCCGAAAAAGATGTGTAAATCGTTTTACAATCTGGGTTTTGTCCTGCCAACCATGCGATAAAATCCACAATCTGCACCGATTTACCGTGTTGTGGTGGAGCTTGAATAACCAGCTTTGGGCGTTTACCCGCTTTCAAATCTTCATAAAATTGCTGTAAAACCCGCGCCACTTCTTCTTGCCACCAACCCCATTTATTGTTGGGGTTGATGAGTTTGCGAAATGCCAAAAAATCTTTCCGCGCCTGCCTGATTTGGTATTCGCGCAACAAAGCCAGCTTTTCACGATTTGAGACCATGTTTCGCCAGCTCCGCAGCCAGTTCGTCATCGGTTAAATCGGCAACTTGTTTGCTGCTCGCATTGATGTTGATGATTTTTTCTGCGCCATCGCCATAAGCGGCTTTATTCAATTTTGCGGCTGCCCATTTGCGTGTGTCAATTTGCAAGCGTGCTTTTTGTACTGCTGCACTGTCTTCCACCACCTTGTCAGCAATTTCAATCATTTCATCTACAAAGTAGTGCGCTTGCTGTTCTCGCGCCCGCGCGTACATGCCACAAAATTGACTGCTTTCATCACACCATCTGCGTATTGTTTCACGACTTGGCATAGCTGGGTCTCTGCAAATTTGAATCAGACTTTCGCCATTTGCTAAACGCTCGCAAATTTCATGCGCCAATTCATCGGTGTAAATACTCGGTCGCCCGACTGGGCGTTTTGTTTCGCTCATGTCAAGCTCCCTAAATAAGTTTAGGCAGCCTGAAAAATCATCGCCGTAGCGCACATTCAGACTGCCTGATAATAAAGTTAGAAAAAAAAACGTGGGCGCGAACCACTTTAATTGATTGAGACCATGCGCGTTTTAGTCCATTACCTGATTGTAACAATCAAGCCAATAAAAAACGGAGAAAATCGCCTTTACGCAACTTTCTCCGAAATATAGCATAATTCTACTCAAAAACTCACAAACAATCAAGCAATTTCATATAGCTACGAATCGCGGTTGCATACTTGGTTAATGGGTTTGTAAAATACACCTTTACATTATTCACAATCGGTATTTTAAAATGATTAACTTGTATGAGAAATTGGGCATTTTACCCACCGCAACCACGCATGAAATTCAAAATGCAATAAGAAAAGCAGCTAGTAGCCAAAGTTTGACATTGCAAGAACTGCAAAAATGTAAAGAATGGTTGCTCAATCCCGAAATGCGTGAAAGATATACCGTCAAACTCAAAATAGAACAGCCTGATTTTTTTGTACAACCAACTGAATCACAAAAAAAAGAATCTAAAGGTAAGAATAAACAGCAGAGCCATGAATCAGATGAAAAAAGTAATCAAAAATTGTGGCATATCGCTTTGGTGGGCTTTTCATGTTTTGTTATTGGTTGGTTTGCGGGACGCGAATATTTAAAATATGAAATCAAGGGTGCTATGCAAGAAGCATTTGCCCCTTTAACAGAAAAAAAAGAGCAACCTGTTAAAAAAAACGAATCCAACCCGACACCCAAAAAGTCCAATGCTGTCTCTGATTCAAAGTGGCCCACCACTTGGAACTATACAACAAGCAATGATGAAATGCGCGGGACATCAAATGAAAGCGCAGGTATTTCTTCATTAAATGAAGAGAATTTAGAATTTCCATACGGTCGGACACGATTGGCTTTTGTTATTAGTAATAAGGGGCAAGGTGGTGTTGGCTTTTTTACAAGTACCAATGCCCAATTTAAATGTAATGATGAGTTTAAAAACGGGCATGCAGTATGCAAAATTGCGGTGAAATTTGATAACAACCCAATTGAATATATTGATGTAATTAAAAAAATGGATTCAGATATTTTGGTAATGGACGATAGCTACTCAGCAACATTCATCAACAATGTCAGAAGTGCGAAAAAATTAATGGTTGAAGTGCCTATATTTCAAAATGGTTCAAAACAATTCAGTTTTGATATTAATGGATTTAAATGGTAAATGTCCAAGCCCTTGCGCGATATTGGCAAGGGCTTTTTTATTTTATCAATGTGATATGATGCCTTTCTGTCTAAATTCTGTTTGCAATTTAAACCGCGCTTGCTGCTCCCAATTTGCCAAGTGGTTTTTGATTTTGTCGCGCCGCCGCGCAAAGGTCATATCGTGCAAATCGTATTTGTCCATAATCCAAATTCGGCGCGGTAGCTTGCCAAATGAGTAAATGTGTCTCAGCATATCAGTCGCAAAAACCACATCATCACAAATATTATTGGCAACAAGCACATTTGCTAAATAGTGCAGATTGTCGTATATGCCATATTCGCATTCCACCACCGCGACCAACAATTTACTGTTCAGGCAGCCTGAAATTTGGCTTTCAATCATCGCGGCGTTGGCGTGGTGTTCCGCTTGCGTTAATCCGCTACCGCCACCGCTCACGCCCTGCAAATGATTGATGACCGCGCCTGTGTTGCCCATTGGTTCAATATTGACTGCGCTTAATTTGTAGATTTGATTTAGGCATTCGTCTAAATTTTTGTACATGGTTTTTCCTGTTGCTTTTATTGCAAAAAATAATTAAAATATTGTTCCCACAAATACAGGAGTAGTTTAATGACAACCATTAAACCTGAAAAACGGCAAGAGTATGAAAGTCGCCGAATGACAAAAAAAGTTTCTTTTAATATTCAAACAGAATTTGAATTAATTCAATTTACTGAAAGGGTTGATTTCTCAAAATGGGTTAAAGAAAAAATCAGGCATGAGTTAGAATTGGAAAAAATTAAAAAATAATCTTGCATAATTTGTTCCCACAAATTATAATTTCCTCACTTGCAAATTGCAGGTAAAAAGAAAGCCCAAATCAAGCAGCAACTTGATTTGGGCAGTTGGGAAAGCAACGCTGTAACGTTCTCTCCCTGTTTCCATGACTACACATGAAAAAGGTATTTTACCATGACTACCCAAATTTTAAATTTTTCTTTCAATGATATTGTTGTTTCTTTTCGTGCTGACGGCTATTTGGACGCTACTCAAATTGCAAAGCATTTCGGCAAACGTCCTGAAAATTTCTTGCGTACTGAACAAAATCAGGAATACATTGCTGCACTTGCCGAGCATTTGGGCGTTACGCCAAAAAGCGTAACGGAAAAAAATCCGTTGGTTATCATCAAACAAGGTGGTACAAATCAAGGCACTTGGTTGCACCCAAAATTGGCAATCCACTTCGCTCGCTGGCTTGACCCTAAATTCGCGGTTTGGTGCGATGAGCAAATTGAAAATCTGCTTTCAGGCAGCCCTGCCATTGAGCAGCCCACCCAAGCACCCCAAATCCCCGATTACGACTACGGCATGGCTCGCCTGTTTGTGAAACACGGCGCGGGCGTGGCGCAGGTTGCCGATTTGCACATGGCTTTGTATCAGTTGTCGCACATTCAAAACACGTTTCTGAAAATGTTGGAACACAAAGCCTTGCACTTCAAATTAAACGATGCCGAACAGCGTTGTTTGGAAATTTTGGCAAGCTGGCAAGTGGCGGTTGCCAAAGTTGGGGCAAACATCGGTAAATGATGTTTCAGGCTGCCTGAAAGTCCTAGCGGACGGCAATTCAGGCAGCTTAAACTTCTTTGATTTGAATACCATGCA
>NZ_JQKH01000069.1 GCF_000745955.1 Alysiella crassa DSM 2578
TTTCAGGCTGCCTTTCAGTACACGACAAAATTCATGTAGGGTGCGTATTACGCACCGAAATTTCAATTATTTGAATGATTTGGTGCGTGGTACGCACCCTACATTTTGAGTGTTGGTAAAAATTGTCGTGTACTGAAAGGCTGCCTGAAAAACACCCTCTACCCTATCCGCCACACAAAATCATTTTGATAAAATCTCCCTTTTTCAGGCTGCCTGAAATATAATCACACTTTCCCCCTAAAACAGAGTGCAGCTATCATGTCTAATAATGCTTTGCAATTCCAAGAATACGAATACGCCATGCCCCAACCCAATGCGGAGCGCATTCGCCAATCCATTGTTTATAAATTAATTTTTATCTTGGGCATTGACCCTAAAGACGCAACACCCGAAAACTGGCTCAATGCCGCCATGTTTGCCGCACGCGATTTGATGACTGAAAGTTTCTTACACACACGCCGCGCCCACGAATCGCAACGTAAACGCATGGTGTATTATTTGTCTATGGAATTTTTGATGGGTCGCGCATTTACCAATGCTTTGATTAATCAAAATTTATACGAGCCATTCGCGCAAGCCTTCAAAGAATTAGGTTTGGATTTGGGCGAAATTTCGGAACACGAAGCCGACCCTGGTTTGGGTAATGGCGGCTTGGGTCGCTTGGCAGCGTGTTTCTTGGATTCTTTGGCAACTTTGCGTATTCCTGCAATGGGTTACGGCATTCGTTACCAATATGGTATGTTCAAACAGGAAATTGTGGACGGTCAGCAAGTGGAAAAACCCGATTTGTGGCTGGACAATGATATGGCGTGGCAATTCAGTCGCCCGAATAAGCGTTTCCTTGTACATTTTGGCGGTCATTGTGTCCATTTTGACGGTAAAGTAACATGGCAGCCTGCAGAACAAATTAGCGCGATTGCCTATGATGAAATCGTACCTGGTTTTGGCGCACAAGTTGCCAATCCTTTGCGTTTGTGGACAGCACATACTGGCGATTTGTTTGATTTGAGCAAATTCAATCGTGGCGATTATTTCGCAGCAATGGAACAACAGCAAAAAAATGAAAATATTGCCAATGTTTTGTATCCAAATGATGATACCAATGAAGGCAAAGTCTTGCGTTTGAAACAGGAATATTTCTTGGTGTCTGCTTCGGTGCAGGACATTATTGACCGCCATTTGTGCCGTTTCCCAAACATCAAAACGCTGGCTGATGAAGTGGCGATTCATTTGAACGACACCCACCCTGTGTTGGCAATTCCTGAATTAATGCGTGTGTTGATGGACGAACATCATTTGCCATTTGATGAAGCGTGGGCGATGTGCCAAAAAATCTTCTCCTACACCAACCACACATTGATGAGCGAAGCTTTGGAAAAATGGTCGGTTAATTTGATGTTGAATTTGTTGCCGCGCCATTTGGATATTATTTATAAAATCAATAGTGTATTCTTGGAACAGGTTAAAGCGTCTGGTTATGACGATGATTTTGTGCGCCGCGTGTCCATTATTGTGGACGAACATGATGGTCAGCAAGTGCGTATGGCATGGTTGGCGGTGATTGCGTCTCACAAAATCAATGGGGTGGCAAAATTGCACTCTGATTTGATGGTTAGCTCATTGTTTGCCGATTTTGCCAAATTGTTCCCAGAGCGTTTTACCAATGTAACCAATGGGGTTACGCCACGCCGTTGGATTGCGGTGGCAAATCCGCCTTTGGCTGCTTTGTTGGACAAATATTTGGAAACAAGCGATTGGCGCATTCATTTAGACAAATTGGTAAAACTAAACGAATTTTCAGGCAGCCTGCAAGTTCAACAAGAATTTGCAGACGTGAAACGTGCGGCAAAAGTGCGTTTGGCGGATTATGTGGAACGCGAATTGGGCATTAAAATCAGCCCAGACGCGCTGTTTGACGTGCAAATCAAGCGCATTCACGCCTACAAACGCCAATCCATGAATATTTTGCACATTGTTCATCGCTATTTCCAAATTTTGGATAATCCGAATGCGGATTGGCAAGCGCGTGTGTTTATTTTGGCAGGCAAAGCGGCTTCGGCCTACCATGAAGCGAAACACACGATTCGTTTAATCAACGATGTCGCCAAAGTCATCAACAATGACAGCCGTGTACGCGATTTGATTAAAGTGGTGTTTATCCCGAATTACAGCGTGAGTTTGGCGCAATTGATTATTCCTGCGGCGGATTTGTCGGAACAAATTTCTTTGGCAGGCAAAGAAGCATCAGGCACAAGCAATATGAAATTTGCCCTGAATGGCGCATTGACCATCGGCACATTAGACGGCGCAAACGTGGAAATCCACGAGCGCGTGGGCGATGAGCATAGCTTTATTTTCGGCAACACGGTGGAACAAGTGGAAGCCCTGTACGCTCGCGGTTACAATCCATACGAATTTGTGGACAATGACCCTGATTTGCGCCGCGTGTTTCACGCAATTGCCAACGGGCATTTTTCGCCAGAAGAAACCTCGCGTTACAGCGCATTAATGCACAACGGCGACCATTTCCAACGCTATGCCGATTTCCGTGCCTATGTGGACACGCAATTGAAAGTGGACGCGCATTACCGCGACCAAGCCGCATGGCGCAAATCTGCCATCATCAATATTGCCAATATGGGCTATTTCTCGTCCGACCGCTCTATTGAAGATTATTGCCGCGATATTTGGTACATCAAGCCTTTGACCGAGCAAGAATTGCCCAATAATGGACGTGGTTAATTCATTGATTAAATAAACAAACAGGCAGCCTGAAAAGTTTTCAGGCTGCCTGTTTTTAGTTTTGTAGGGTGCGTACCACGCACCAAATCATTCAAATAATTTGATAATTTGGTGCGTAATACGCACCCTACATAAATTAGTAATGATTTATATAGTGGATTCAATTTAAATCAGGACAAGGCGACAGCGACCGCAGTGTACACATAGTACATAAGGGAGCTGGCAACGCTGTACTGGTTTAAATTGAATTCACTATAAAAATGGAATTTTGTAAACACGATAACCAAATTGTTCCACATTCACATCATTAAATTCAATAAAGCGGCACAACATATTGAAATTCGCCACATTACGCAATTTGGTTTTGCTGAATGTCAGGCGTTTCACACCGCCTTTTTCACTTTTTTCGTATAGGCGCACATAGCCATCTTTGATGGAAAGCTGCCCAATTTGGTTACGCAACAAATATTTACCGCCCACCACCACATGATTGCGGCTCAATTGCACATCGCCAAACGCCAGCACTTCGTCCGCGTCAAACAATTGATTGAGCATATACATACTGTTTTTGTAAATATAGGCTTCCATGACTTTAATAATTTCATTGTTGCGATTGAAATTAGATGAAATTTTGTAATGAAAACCATCGTTGTCAATGAAAATGGTAACGTGCGGCAAAAAACGCGCACTCAAAAACCCCAAACACCAACGGCGCACAAACACTTGGGTAAATTCATTAAACACAATAATATTGGTACGCGCAAACAAGCGTTTGTGAATCAAACCATTTTCATACACAATCACCCGCGCCCACAAAAAATCCAGCAATAAATACAATGTAACAATGCCCAGCACCACGCTACCAATGATTTCATTCATGGTAACTTGTTTAACGGGGAACACCAGCACCAGCGCAGGAATCAGCACCAACGCCGTCCAACACCCAAAGCGAATCGGCGATTTGCGCGATTGAAATAAACGCGCCCCTAATTGTTCAGGAACTTTCATGTTTTGATGACCTTTTTTTATTGAAACGAGTTTTTTAGGCAGCCTGAAAATCATTAATCAACCATGTAATCAGGGCATATCGTACGAAACAATATGCCCTGAAATATCAGTATTTGCCTAGTTTACGGCAAGCCTTATGCCGTTTCAAGTTTTTCAGGCAGCCTGAAGACTCAATCTTCTATATCCCACTGATTTTGCGGAAAAAGCAAAGAAGCCACCACACCCGCCACCAACACCAAAATCACCACCACCAAAGATGAATTGGGCGAAATCTGCCAACCATGATGGAAAAGATGATTGCTCGCCGATAATGCCAATTTAAATGCAATAAAATACAATAAGATACAAACCGCCGCTTCCAAATGCACCAAATAGGCTTTCAAGGCTTCCAGCACAAAATACATGGTTCGCAAACCCAAAATAGCAAACATCATCGCGCTATACACAATCAAAGGTTCACGCGATACCGCAATCACCGCAGGCACGCTGTCAAATGCAAACATCACATCGGTTAATTCAATCACCGCCAAACACAAAAATAAAGGCGTTGCCACCCACGCATTGGGCGTTAATTTTTTCGGGCGATTGAGTTTTTTATTGGTGGTGTGTTCGCCAGCCAATTCCAATTTGGTGTCGGGGTGGGCAGCGCGAGCCGCCGCCAGCGTGTCGCCGCGCAAAAAGAAATAATCGCCGTGCAATTTGGGGAAAACAGGAAAAAATTTGTGTACCCAACGATAAGCAATATGTTGTGAATAATCTTCTTCCTCATCATGTTGCTCATTATTTTGCATCATAAAATAACCCGAAGCCCCCACAGCCACCGCAAACAATAATTCCACCAATGGGTGTAAGGACATCAACCCCACCCCCAATGCCACAAACACCATGCGAAACACAATTGCGCCAATAATCCCCCAATACAACACGCGATGACACAAATGTTCAGGAATATTGAACCACGAAAAAATCGCCATCATCACAAACAAATTATCCACCGACAACACTTTCTCCAAAGCATAGCCCGTGAAAAACAAACTCGCCATCTCCCCACCATGATGCCACCACAAATAGCCACCAAATGCCAATGAAATCAATATCCAAAATACCGACCACCACGCCGCACTTTTCAAAGAAATCGTGTGATTATCGCGGTGCGCGAACAAATCAATCGCCATCGCACCCAACGATAGGGCAGCAAAAACCAAAACGGTTTCCAAGGGGAAACCGAGTGCGGACAGTAGCATATTATTGTTATCCTGATGAATAAATGTGTGTTTTGAAGAAAACCTAATTTTCAGGCAGCCTGAAAAATTGTGCGAGTAAATATTTAGTAAACTGTGTAATTATAACGAAAGCGTTTTGATTTGTTAAATGAATTTTCTGGTTTAAAAAGAATAGGCACAGGGAAATATAAATTTTAGCTATTTTCAGGCTGCCTGAAGCCATAATTCTGTTAAAATCGCCCCATTTCAAATTCACAGGAAAAACCAAAATGTCTATTGCAAACAATCGCAAGGCGTTTCACGATTACTATATTGAAGAGCAAATTCAAGCAGGGCTGGTGCTGCAAGGCTGGGAAGTGAAAGCCATACGCGCAGGACGTGTGCAACTGAAAGAAAGCTACATTTATTGGCGCAAAGACGCGTTTTATTTGGTCGGCTGCCACATCACCGCGCTACCCACCGCGTCCACCCATGTAAAACCCGACCCAGTTCGCCCACGCAAACTATTATTAAATCAACGTGAAATCAATAAATTAATCGGCAAAACGGAACGCGCGGGCTACACCATTGTGCCGCTTAATATGCACTTTCATCGCGGCAAAATCAAGGCGGAAATTGGTTTAGCCAAAGGCAAAAAATTGCACGATAAACGCGAATCCAGCAAAGAAGCCGATTGGAAACGCGAGAAACAGCGTTTGATGAAAAATGCGCGTTGATTTTCAGGCTGCCTGAATTTTTTTATTAATCAATATGATAAATATGAATACCATCATCATCGCCTTGGGCAGCAATTTGGACAATCCCGCCGAACAAGTCCGCCGCGCCGCCAAATGTATCGCCGATTTACCTGAAGTCAAGCATTTCCAATTGTCGCCGCTTTACCGCACCACGCCTGTGGGCTACACCGACCAGCCCGATTTTATCAATGCGGTGGCGGTGGCGCACACCGACACATCGGCAGAAAAATTGTTGATTTTATTGCAAAAAATTGAACAGCAATTTGGGCGTGTCCGCACTTTTCGCAATGCGCCGCGTACTTTGGATTTGGATATTATTGATTTTAATCATATAAATATTCAAACAGATAATCTGGAATTGCCACACCCACGCGCACATTTGCGTGGTTTTGTGATGGTGCCGCTTGCCCAAATTGCGCCCGATTATGCGATTGGCGAACACGGCACGGCGGCTCAATTGGCGGTAAAATTAGGTAATGATGGCATGGAACGCCTGAATTAACGGTAAAATTTCAGGCAGCCTTTTTTACACGACAAGAATAATCGTAGGGTGCGCCGTGCGCACCAAAATAATTGAATCATTTAAACATTTCGGTAAATTTGGTGCGCATGGCGCACCCTACATATTTGGCATTGATAAAATTGTCGTGTACTGAAAGGCAGCCTGAAAAATCTGTTTCAGGCTGCCTGAATTTTTTGAAATTTTATCATCATGAAAAATAAGCTGATTTTCCCCATTATTTTATCATGTGCCGCCCCCATCGCGGCGGCGCAAACCACTTATATTTGCTTGGTGCATGGCAAACCTGCGTACACGACTGTGAAACAAGATAATTCGTGTAAACCCTCTCAAATCAATGGCATAAGTGAAGCGAACACGGCGATTTTTGCGCCGCCGATTCGCGTTGCCAGCGAAGTGGCGTTGCCCAGCGAAGCCGCGTCCGCGCCCATCGCCAATTTGGATTTGGACGCGAATGATGAGATTGCGAAAATTTGGCATGCTCACGAATATGGTTCGTATGACCGTGTGCCCATTTTGCCGCCACCCAAACCGCGTGTAGCGGTGGCGAAACCCGATACGCCCCATGTTGCGCCACCGCGTTCAGGCAGCCTGAAAACGGCAAAACCTGCCACACGCACGGTTTATGCCAATGTGAGTCGCCCCACGATTTCTGTGGCGTATCAAGCACCTAGCGTGCCTGTATTGTCGCGCCGCGATGTGTTAAACCAAGAAATTGAGCGCGAACAAACGGCGTTGAAAGTCGCCAAAATGCAGCTCGCCACCGCGCAAAAACGCAATGACAGCGCGAATATCATCAAATTAAACAATGTGGTACGCGATAGAGTCGCCAATGTGCAGGCTTTGCAAAGGGAATTGTCTAGATAAAATAAGGTGAATTCGGGATAAGAAAAATGAAATATCCCATAAAAATAAAAGACTTGCGTAGGGGCGTGCTTGCACCCACCCTACGCAAGTATTTTATTTTCATGGAGTTTTTTTAGTACACAATCATTTTTACCAACCCCTAAAATGTAGGGTGCGTACCACGCACCAAATTCGCCATCATAATTTAAATTATTCAAGCCATTTGGTGCACACGGCGCACCCTACATGAGTTTTGTCGTGTACTGTCAGGCAGCCTGAAACCTAACTTCTTCCCCAAACACCGCCGCCCACAAATCCCTAACCGCTTGATAATGCGCCAATAATTCCGCATTCACTTCCATACGCTGCCAATCGCGCAAATTTTTATTGTGCTGCTGCTGACGATAAAAACGATACGCCACCGCCGCACGTTCCGCCAACTCCCCATCAATCAAATCACGCCGTGCCGCCATGCCCAAAAGCGCAATATTGCCATAATTTTCAAGCAATTTTGGTTCACGTCCACTTTCCGCCAACACCAAATATTGCACCAAAAATTCAACGTCCACCACGCCGCCACGCGCATATTTCACATTGCTGTCCACAGGTGGGTGGGTGGCGAACATTTTTTCACGCATGGCAATAATTTCCTGTTTTAACTGAACTTTATCGCGCTCCTGCGTTAAAATTTCACGGCGAATTTGCTCAAATTTCGCCCCCACCGCCCCATCGCCACACACAAATCGCGCCCGCGTCAAAGCCTGATGTTCCCACGTCCACGCCTGTTCGCGCTGATATTTTTCAAACGCCGCCACGCTGTGCGCCAAAAAGCCCGCTTCCCCATTCGGGCGCAAACGCAAATCCAATTCATACAGCGTTCCTGCTCCTGTGCTGCCTGAAAGCCAAGTGCTTAATCTTCTTGACAATTTTGTGTACACTTCCACCGCATTCCCGTCATCATCATCGTAAAGATAGACCAAATCCAAATCCGAAGAATAGCCCAATTCCTTGCCGCCCAATTTGCCATACGCCACAATCGCAAATTTCGGTGTGTCCAAATGGCGTTTTGGCACACTTTGCCATGCGTGGATAAGTGTTTGTTCCAAAACCAAATCTGCCAATAAAGACAATTCATCGCTCAAGGCTTCCACCGTCCATTGCCCCGCCAAATCCTGCACCGTCAAACGGAAAACCTGTGCATGCTGAAAACGGCGCAACACGTCCATTTTCGCTTCCGTATCATCGCCACAGGCATTCAGGCTGCCTGAAAGTTCCACCGAAACCTTTTGCCAATCAATTGCTTCCATTAATTGTGCAGACAATAATTCGTCCAACAAAATTGGATGTCGCTGCAAATAATCCGCCAGCCACGCACTCTGCGCCATCAAATCCGCCACGCGCCGCAACGCCGCCGAATGCTCCTGCAAAAACGCCAAATACGCTGACCGCCGACTAATCGCCTCCAAAAAATCCAGTAATCTCAATAAACAAGCATCCGAATTAGCACCAGCCGCCGCCGCTTCAATCAAACGTGGCACCAGCGCATCAAATCGCCGTTGCGCGTGGGCGGACAATTGCCGATACTTACCCCCTTGTTTTAATTGAATTAATCTATTGGACAATTCCGCCGCATGCGTAAAACCCAAATCAGACAATGTGTCCAATACACCATCGCTTTGTTCAGGCAGCCGTGTCCAAATATCGGCTAATTCGTGTTCGCTGTCCAATTCTTCCGTTTCTTCGCCTAAAACATGGTTAAATATTTGATTAACAAAACTTCTATGCTCATTCAGGCAGCCTGAAAAATCCGCCCAATTGGCAAAACCCATGCTTGCCGCCAATGCGTTTTGCTGTTCGGCGTATTCGGGCAAGGTTTGCGTTTGCTGGTCGTCCCAATACTGCAAACGGTGTTCCACATCACGCAAAAATCGGTAGGCATTCAATAATTTATCTACCACTTGCGTATCCAAAATACTCAATTCCGCCAATTTCAACAGCGTTTCTTGCGTACCTTTTAATTGCAAAGCGCGATTTTGCCCACCGCGTATCATCTGAAACATTTGTGCCACAAATTCCACTTCCCGAATACCGCCTGCGCCCAATTTCACATTGTCCGCCATGCCGCGTTTTTGGACTTCTTGTCTAATTTGGCGGTGCAAATCGCGCATGGCTTGATAAGCGTTAAAATCCAAATATTTGCGAAACACAAATGGGCGAATTAATCCTTGAATATCATTGAGATAGGGCGTAACAACTCGCCCTTTGCACCACGCATAGCGTTCCCACTCGCGCCCCTGCGTAATCAAATATTGCTCCAACGCCGCTTCGCTGCACACCAAAGCCCCACTATCGCCATCGGGTCGTAGCCGCATATCCACACGGAACACTTGTCCATCAGCCGTTATCTCATTGAGCAGACTGATTAATTTTTGTCCAACTTTGGTGAAAAATTCTTGATTGGTGCGCTCGCGTTTACCATCCGTGTCGCCATTTTCGGGATAGACAAAAATCAAATCCAAATCGGACGACACGTTCAACTCAAAACCGCCAGCCTTGCCCATCGCCACCACGCTCAATTGCTGCGGCTGACGGGTAAAATGCCCAATTGGCGTGCCATACATACCGATATGGTATTGATATGAAAAAGAAAGTGCCGTATTCACCGCAAAATCGGCAAATTCGGTAATCGTGCGCGTAACTTCCGCCAAATCGGACACGCGGGCAAGGTCTCGCGCCATAATGTGCGCCATCACATGACGGCGCAACACGCGTAATTGCCGTGCCAATTCTTCTTCATTTTCATCAACTTGCAATTGTCGCCAATCGCAAAAATCGGCGTAATCTTGCGGCGTGATGGGGCGTGCGAGCCAAGTGGACATTTTGTCTAAATCCAGACGTTGATTGTCCAATTGGCGCGTGAGCCATTGGGAATAAGGTTGGGCTTGGTTTAATAAGCTGATGGGCATTTTGGGAAACTCCGTAAGCAATGGATTTGGCATGGATTATACGGTTTTCAGGCTGCCTGAAAACAGAAAAATTTGCCATAATGCCCCATTGCCTTGTACACGCGTTGCGCCGCGTACCACGCCGCCCACCCCACGATTAGCCATTTTCCCCTATTTCAGGCAGCCTTTCCGTACACGACAATTTTACCAACACCCAAAATGTAGGGTGCGTACCACGCACCAACTCATTCAAATAATTAGAATTTCGGTGCGTAGTACGCACCCTCTACTCATCAGGTAATCATGTTTACCGTAAAACCAAATCACAAAAAGGCAGCCTGAAAATACTTTCAGGCTGCCTGATTGATTTTATTTGATTACATATATTGCAAACGCGCAATGCGGTTATCCAAACTGGGGTGGGTACTCATCAGCGAATCTTTGTTTTCGCTGGCAATGCCCATCGCCGCCATATCGGCTGGCAATGCACTGCCCTGCCCTTTCAAGCGTTGCAGCGCGGCAATCATTTTCGGCGCACCAACCAATTTCGCCGCGCCTGCGTCTGCGCGGTATTCGCGTTGGCGGCTGAAATAATACACAATCAGGCTGGCTAGGAAACCAAACAGCATTTGCAAAATCATGTTCACGGCAAAATACACGCCTGCATTGCCTTGATTTTCGCCATTATTATTGTTGCCGCCCATCGTGTTGGCAATTATGCCCGCAATCAATTTGGCAAAGAAAATCACAAAAGTATTCACCACACCCTGAATTAAAGTCAGCGTAACCATATCGCCATTGCCAATGTGCGCCATTTCGTGCGCCAACACGGCTTCCACTTCATCGCGTGTCATGCCGCGCAACAATCCTGTGCTGACCGCCACCAGCGAGCTGTTTTTGGTCGCGCCTGTGGCAAATGCATTGACTTCGGGTGAATCGTAAATCGCCACTTCGGGCATTTGCAAACCCCATTGACGGGCTTGCGCGGCAACGGTGTCCAGCAACCATTGCTCCACTTCATTTTGTGGCTGCTCAATCACAACCGCGCCAACCGATTGTTTTGCCATGTATTTTGACATCAGCAGAGAAATAATAGAGCCTGTGAAACCCATCACCGCCGCCCCCGCCAACACACCGCCCAAATTGATGCTGCGATTCAGCCCAAAAATGTGAAAAATCAAGGTGATAACAATTAATACGGCAAAATTGGTTGCCAAAAAGAGAAAAACACGTTTCATATTGGAGTCATTTGTCTGGTTTGAAGTGTGGATATTATGGCGGATTTTGTTTCAAATGAAAGGGGGGAAATGTAAAATCTGTGCAAATTCGCGGCGCGGGAATTTTTCGGCTAGAATGATGGCTTTAATGAATGTTCAGGCTGCCTGTTTAAGTGTGGTAAAAATGTTGAAAATAATGGGTGGCTATAGATTGTATTGCCCCACCCAACAATTTTCAGGCAGCCTGAAAATGATTTTTTTAATATTTCAAAGGATTAATCAATATGGCATTTGCATTTTTTTCGCAGGACAAGGTTCGCAAACGCGCCGAGTTATGGCGGCGATTTTGGGTTTGGAAGACGGGCAAATCCGCCAAATCTGCGCCAAAGCGGAACGAGGGTGCATTTTGGGATGCATAAACAGTTATTTTTAAAAAACAGTTAAATCAAGCTTTATTTTACCATTTTTTACTTTTCAGGCTGCTTTTTCTGTAGATTTTATCCTTTATGCTATGATACTGTTTTAACAAAAATTTTGGATAAACATCATGAAAAATAAAATCTTAAATATCGCTCTCGTGCTGATTGCTGTGGCGAATCTATTTTTCTTCGCGCAACCATATTATCAGCAATATCAGAGTAAACAAAAATACACCGTCCAGTTTCCCGAACCCAAGCAATATCCACGTCAGGAAATGGACTGGAAACAGCCTGTCTTGAGTAGTAATGTGTGGAAAATCAGCAAAGTAGGGCAGTCTGATTCTTATTTATTAGGCACTTATCACGCTGGCGAGGCGCATTTGAAAATCCACCCGCAAGTAAAACAATTATTACAAAAAAACCAAAAACTGATGCTGGAATCCAACACCGATTTAACCGAAGATGAGCAAAAAACCATGCTCTACAGTTTGCTGCTCAATATTCATGGCAAAAAACCTTTGTTGAAAGAGCAAATGGGCAAAGAGGATTTTGATAAAGTGGCGAACAAAATGAGGCAGTTTCCCAATGGCGATGTGATGGCGAAATCGTTGAACAATTATTATGGGTGGTCGGCATTGATACTCACGGCGACTTTGCGTGATGGACTGACACCGCAAACAGGTGTGGATTCGCTGGTTAAACAACAAAGTCAGCAGTTAAAACAACCCATTGGCTATTTGGAAACTGTGAACGAGTCATTATTGTATTTCCGATTGCTGCCTGATGATTTGGCAATTGCCGCTTTAAAAGACTGGGCAAACACGCCTGTTCATACCAAAGAAGATAAAAAATTGTATTTCGCTTACAAAAATGGGCAATTCAAAGACCTCGCCCCACTCATTCTCCAAGAATTGATGGACACCAGCGACACCCATTTATCAGCAAAACAGCAAGAGCAAGTGTTGGATTGGTTTGTGCATGATTTATTGATTGCCCGTACGCGCAATTGGTTGCCGACCATGCAGCAGGAAATGGCGAAACAATCTACGGTGTTTGCAGTGGGAATTGGGCATTTGATGGGCAACCAAGGTTTGATTACTTTGTTGCGTGAACAAGGTTACACCATTACACCAGAACCAAAAATGTTGATTTGGCAATAAAATATTGAGATTTCAGGCTGCCTCACAGTACACGACATTTTTTTGTGTGGTTTTTGTTTGTTATGTACGGTGAGGCAGCCTGAAAAAATCCCCCCTGTGGCACATTCCCCTGATTTCGCGTAAGATAAACTCCCAACTCTCCCCATTTTTGATTAATTAAGAACCTGTATTCATAATCTTAATATAGTCGTAGAAATGAAAATGCAGTACAAGGCGACAACGCCCGCCGTGTACGAATAGTACATAAGGGCGTTGGCAACGCCGTACTGCTTTTTCAGTTCTGCGACTATAG
>NZ_JQKH01000070.1 GCF_000745955.1 Alysiella crassa DSM 2578
TTTCAGGCAGCCTGAACGCTTTACAAGATTTCAAAAAGCCGTATAATGCCAATCTTCAACACCAGCCCAGGTGGCGAAATTGGTAGACGCAGGGGACTCAAAATCCCCCGCCGCAAGGTGTGTCGGTTCGAGTCCGACCCTGGGCACCAAGATTCTAAAATCCGCTAACGAGTTTAGCGGATTTTTTTGTTTCAGGCAGCCTGAAAACAGGTTTTCGCGTATAATCATTCGCTCATGTCTCCCCTTTTTGATTGTTGAAGTAAAGTTTATGAATTCTATACAAAAATTTCCAAAAAAATTAACTTATCCTTTGATTGCGGCGGCTTTGACTTTGATTGCGGCGTGCGCTTCCGACCGTGTGCCCGACACAGGTAAAACCACTAAACCAACTACACCCAACACACAGGGCAAAAAACTGGAACCCATCGCCACACCCAATATGGCTGGTGAAGGCTTCTCATTCACACCAAAATCTGCCGAGAATTTTTCGCAAACCATGAGCGATTACAGCCGTTTGGCGAGCGTGCTGGCGGCGGCGCAAGCAGGCGATGATTTCACGCCGCAGCAATTTTTAGCCACGCAAAGCAATAGTGCAATGGGCGAAGCGGTACGCAATGAATGGCTGAAAAGTTTGGGTGTGCGCCAACAAATTCAGTTGTTTAAACAACAATATGCTTTGCTGCCTGCCGATGGGCGTTTGAAAGAAGTGCGTTGTTATGCGATGTTGTTTGGCATTGAAAATGACGCGGCTTTGTTGCAAGAGCATTTGGAAGAAACGGGCAAGGCTTCGGCTGGCTGTACGCGTTTGGTGGAAAGTCGTGCGGTGGGCGTGGACAATCAATTGGCGTGGCGACGTGTGCGCGGTTTGATTAGCAATAATCAGATTACGGACGCGCGTAATTTGGCGGCGGCTTTGGGCAGCCCATTGGACGGCGGCGTGGGGCAAGGCGCACAGGAGAATTTGTTGCGTGATGTGATTTCGCCGTCTGCGAAAAAATCGCCAGCGATTGCGGCTTCGCGTTTGGCGAATATTTCAGGCAGCCTGAATAATCAGCAAACAAGTTTTGCGTGGGGCGTTTTGGGCGTGGAACAGGCGGAAAGTGGCAATTTCCCGACTGCTTTGGCGTATTTTAATCGGGCGAGCGACCGTAGCCAGTTGAGCAAAAATCAGTTTGAGTGGTATGTGCGTTCTGCTTTGCGTTTGGGGCAATGGGACACGGTGGCAAGCGTGATTGAAGCCATGCCACAAAAATTGCGTGATGATTCGGCGTGGTCGTATTGGTTGGCGCGTGTTTACCAAATGCGTGGTCAAACGGCTCAAGCGCAAGCCTTGTTTGATAAAGCGTCTAAAACGGGGCGCAATTTCTACGCTGTATTGTCGCTGGAAGAATTGGGCAAACGTGTGGACACGCGCAATAATGTCGCTAATCCAACCGCGCAACAATTGAATACGATTAAACAAGATGGTGCGATTCAACGCGCTTTGCAAATGTATCGTGCCAGCGCGGGCAATTGGGAATTGCGTAAACAAGCGCAAGCAGAATGGCGTTACGCGACTCGTGGCATGAACGAAACCACGCGTTTGGCGGCGGCGCAGCTTGCCTACGATAATCAGTTTTATGAAATGGCAATCGCCACTGCCGACAGCACCAGCAAATTATTGAATTATAATCTGCGCTATATTTCGCCATTCCAAGATTTGGTGGTGGATTATTCGGCGCAGGCAAATGTGGATGCGGCTTGGGTGTATGGCTTGATTCGTCAGGAAAGCCGTTTTATGTTGTCGGCAAAATCCAGTGTAGGGGCGCAAGGTTTAATGCAAGTTATGCCTGCGACTGCGGCGGAAATTGCGCGGCGCATTGGCATGTCGCAGTCTGATTTGTACACGATGGACGGCAATATTCGCATGGGTACATGGTATATGGCAGACGCAAGACGCAGTTTGCAAAACAATGAAGTGATGGCAACGGCGGGTTATAACGCAGGCCCAAGTCGTGCGCGTAAATGGCAAGCCAATGTGCCATTGGAAGGCGCAATTTATGCGGAGACGATTCCATTCACAGAAACGCGTGATTATGTGAAAAAAGTGATGACCAACGCGACTTATTACGCCAGCTTGTTAAACGAGCCGCACACGTCATTGAAAACGCGTATGGGCATGGTGCCAGCGCGGTATTAATCATATTAATCAAATGGTTTAAATGATTGGGGCAGCCTGAAAACGGGAGATGATTTCTGTTTTCAGGCTGTCTCTTGATTTTCAGGCTGCCTGAAACCATATTGGGCAATATTATTATCTCAAATCATAGAAAGTTATTATGAATAATCAACGTACTCGATTTATTTTTGACACCATGCCTGTACGTGGTTTACACGTTCAGGCGCAAGAAGTTTGGCAGCACATTGTGGCGCGTAAACATTATCCCACCGCCATTCGCCGTGCTTTGGGCGAATTGTTGGCGGCGGGGGCGTTGTTGTCCAGCAATTTGAAATTGGACGGCACTTTGATTTTGCAGGTGCAAGGTCAGGGGATTTTGAAATTATTGGTGGTGGAAGCGACTTCTCATCACACCGTCCGCGCCACCGCACGTTTTGACGAAACGGCAAATATTGCCGATGACGCGAATTTGTCGGATTTACTGGGCGACAATGGCGTGTTTGTCATCACTTTGCAGCCAAAAGAGGGCGAACAATGGCAAGGCGTGGTGCCACTAGAGGGCGGCAGCATTGCCACCATGTTGATGAATTACATGGCGCGTTCCGAGCAATTGCAAACGCATATTGCTTTGGCGGCAGACGACCACAGCGTAGGCGGTTTGCTGCTGCAAAGGCTGCCTGAACAGGAATTGGACGATGATTCTTGGCAACACGTTACCACATTGGCGGAGACTTTGACCGCGACCGAATTATTGAATTTGGACGCGCAAAACGTGTTGTACCGCCTGTTCCACGAAACGCCGCCGCGTGTGTTTGAACCCGAACAATTGGAATTTGCTTGCACCTGTTCACGCGGTAAAGTGAGCGATATGTTGCTGCTGTTGGGCGGACAAGAAGTCGGCGCGGCAGTGGCGGAAGAGGGCAGTATTACCATAGATTGCGATTTTTGCAATGAGCATTACACCTTTGATGAACAAGATGTAAACGCCCTGTTTGGCATGGACGTGGTGGCGGTGATGAAGCGGGAAAGTGTTAAAATCCAATAAATTCAGTTAAATCAGGCAGCCTGAAAAGTGTTCAGGCTGCCTTTTATTTTATAATGCTGGTGTCATTTTCAGGCAGCCTGAATCGTTAAATTTATTTAAAACAAGGAAAATACAATGGAAAATCCAGATTTGAAAGAAGCAAATAAACAGGATTCTATGAATCCAAATCGGAAAATTTTACTGATTTGTTCAGGGATATTGTGGTTAGCTTCTTTGGTGATGGTGGGGTTTTATAATCAAAGTGGTCGGTCTATATGGGGTTGGGAAATTTTGTCCCAAATGCTGATGGCTTGGTTCTCTATTTTCGTAATAATGCCTAATAAATATCATCTTGTGTTTGAAATTTTGCCATTTTTGGCTGTTTATGCAAATTTATTTTATTTAATTGCATGGTTATTATTGTGGATATCGCGCGCGAATATGCAGCAATCCTATAATATTTTCGTTGTTCCCATGTTAGTTTTGGCGTCATTGACATGTTTTTTGGAAGATGTACAACATATGGGTAGTGTAGCTGCATGGGGCTATGGTGCATTTGTATGGGCTTGTTCGTTGATTTTATTGGCTGGTGCGGCGTGGGATAAACGGGTTTATCATTCCAGAATTAAATCACTAAAACCCTATTTAGTGGGATTTGCTTTTGTATTATTCGGTTTAAAAAGTTATCAAATAATACAAATTAAAATACTTGAAAAAGAAGCTATCAAAAGATTAAATGGGGAAATAGCCAAAATCCTACCAAATTACATCATGCCCATGATTCCTACGGCAGAATTATATACGAAACTATATACCCGAATCCCTAGCAGCTACATATTAGAACCGATAGAAATTAACCCCCCTGCTATTATTGTATTAAAAGAAAATGAATTAGTGGAAATCAAAGCACAGCTTATTAATTTGAATTTGTTTATTAACCGAACAGAGGTCAAGTTACCAAAACAATTTTGGTATGAAGGACAATTTATTTATTTTTTTTCAGATAAACCACCCAAACCAGTTCCGCCACCTACCTATCAATTTATTGTTCAGAAAAATAATGACATTGAAACAACATTATCTATTTATAATATGAAAGAAAAACGTGAAATTTGGCGGCAAACCGTTTGGTATTACAACAATAGAACTTATCCAGCCATCAATACAGATTTTCTTCAACAATTATTTCTTTCTCCCGAAAGTAAACAACCCTAAAATTTTCAATAGGCAGCCTGAAATCCATTCAGGCTGCCTTTCTGCTTTATAATGCCATTTTTCACATTATTTTTGAGAAAGCAAAACCATGTCCAATCAAAACGAAACCTTATTTGAACGCGCCAAACAAATCATTCCTGCTGGCGTAAACTCGCCCGTCCGCGCCTTTGGCAGCGTGGGCGGCATTCCGCGCTTTATCGCCAAAGCACAAGGCGCACACGTTTGGGACGCGAACGGCACACAATACATTGATTACGTTGGCTCATGGGGGACGGGTATTGTCGGACACGCCCACCCCGAAGTTGTGGAAGCCGTGCGCGAAGCGGCGGTTGGCGGCTTGTCATTTGGCGCGCCGACCGAAGCCGAAATCGTCATCGCCGAAGAAATCGCCAAAATCGTCCCCAGCGTAGAACGCTTGCGCTTGGTGTCGTCTGGCACGGAAGCGACCATGACCGCCATTCGCTTGGCGCGTGGCTACACGGGGCGCGACAAAATCGTCAAATTTGAAGGCTGCTATCATGGGCATTCCGACAGCTTGCTGGTGAAAGCAGGTTCAGGCTTGCTGACATTTGGCAACCCCAGTTCCGCAGGCGTACCAGCCGATTTGACCCAGCACACCATTGTTTTACCGTATAACGATGTGGCAGCCTTAAAACAAGCGTTTGATGAATTTGGCACGCAAATCGCAGGCGTGATTTTAGAACCGATTGCGGGCAATATGAATTTGGTACGCGCCACGCCCGAGTTCGTCCAAACCCTGCGCCAAGTTACCGAACAAAACGGCGCGGTTTTGATTTACGATGAAGTGATGACGGGTTTCCGTGTCGCATTGGGCGGTGCACAATCGCTGCACGGCATCACGCCCGACTTGACCACCATGGGCAAAGTCATCGGTGGTGGCATGCCATTGGCGGCATTTGGCGGCAAAAAAGAGATTATGGACTGCATTTCCCCATTGGGCGGCGTGTATCAGGCAGGCACATTGTCGGGCAATCCCGTTGCCGTTGCCGCAGGTTTGAAAACGCTGGAAATCATTCAACGTCCCAATTTTTATGAAAACCTGTCCGCGCGTACGCAACAGTTGGCGCAAGGCTTGACCGCCGCCGCACAATCGGCAGGCATTGAATTTTGTGCCGACAGCGTGGGAGGCATGTTTGGCTTGTATTTCGCGCCCCAATTTCCGCAAACCTACGCCGACATGATGGCGAGCAATGTGGACGGCTTCAAACAATTTTTCCATGCCATGCTGGACAAAAACGTGGCGTTTGGACCTTCCGCTTACGAAGCAGGATTTGTGTCCGCCGCGCACACGCCTGAATTGATTGATGAAACCATTGAAATTGCCAAACAAGTGTTTGCCCAAATGAAATAATATTTTAGCTACGCAGAACTTCGTTTCAGGCAGCCTGAACCATTTTCGCGGCAATTTGGATGTGGACATGGCGTTGCGCCGCCATACCCACGCTTTTGGGTGTGTGGCACGAAACGGTTTGTGGCACCATTTCAGGCAGCCTTTCGCTCCCTCTCTCCTGTGAGAGAGGGCTGGGGAGAGGGAAAAATCATTGAGTATTGACAGTTTTACCCTCTCCCACAGAAGAGGGGAGAGGTGGGCGGTAGGCAAAAATTTGTAGGGTAGTAAAAGGCAGCCTGAAAACGCAAAATCACGTTAAATCCGCTTTAAAACGACAAATTCAGCCCCATTCTCTGTGCAGCTTTCGCATTCTCAATAATGACTGTGATAAAATTACGCCACTTTTTTTCCTGCAAACAAGGATAGTTCTATAATGTTCGCGAATATCGCCAAAAAAATCTTCGGCAGTCGCAATGACCGATTGTTGAAACAATATCGTAAAACAGTAAACAAAATCAACTCACTAGAAGAGCAAATTCAAGCCCTGACAGATGAACAGTTGCAAGCCAAAACCGCCGAATTCAAACAAAAAATCGCCAATGGTGCGACTTTAGATGATGTGTTGCCCGAAGCCTTTGCCGTGTGCCGTGAGGCATCGCGCCGCGTGTTGGGCATGCGCCATTTTGACGTGCAATTAATCGGCGGCATGGTGCTGCATTACGGCAAAATCGCCGAAATGCGTACGGGCGAGGGCAAAACGTTGGTGGGTACGCTGGCGGTGTATTTGAATGCGCTATCGGGTAAAGGCGTGCATGTCGTTACCGTGAACGATTATTTGGCAGAACGTGATGCGAGCATTATGGCACCGCTTTACAATTTCTTGGGCTTGAGCGTGGGCGTGATTGTCAGCAATCAAGAGCCGTTTTATCGCCAAACCGCCTACAACGCCGACATCACTTACGGCACCAATAACGAATTTGGTTTTGACTATTTGCGCGACAATATGGTTACCGACCAATACGATAAAGTTCAACGCGAATTGAATTTTGCCGTGGTGGACGAAGTGGACAGTATTTTGATTGACGAAGCGCGTACGCCTTTGATTATTTCGGGTCAAGCCGATGATAATGTTCAGCTTTATCAAATCATGAATCAAGTGCCGCCCATGTTGCACCGTCAAGACAAGGAAGATGGCGAGGGCGATTATTGGGTTGATGAAAAAAATCATCAAGTTACCCTGTCCGAGCGCGGTCATGAACATGCGGAAGATATTTTAACGCGCATGGGCTTATTGCAAGAGGGCGATTCGCTGTATTCAACGGGCAATATTATGCTTATGCACCATTTGATGGCAGCCTTAAAAGCGCATACTTTGTTCCATCTTGACCAGCATTATGTGATTAAACCGAATGACGAAGGGCAGCCTGAAATTGTGATTGTGGACGAACACACGGGGCGTTTGATGGACGGTCGCCGTTGGTCGGAGGGTTTGCATCAGGCGGTGGAAGCGAAAGAAGGTGTTGAAATTAAACGAGAAAATCAAACTTTGGCGAGCATTACATTCCAAAACTATTTCCGTTTGTACACCAAATTATCAGGTATGACGGGTACGGCAGACACGGAAGCCTACGAATTCCAAAGTATTTACAATTTGGAAACCGTGATTATTCCAACCAATAAACCGATTCAGCGCAAAGATTTCAATGACCAAATTTTCCGTACCGCCGAAGAAAAATACGAAGCGGTGGTAAAAGACATTGCCGAATGCTACAAACGTGGGCAGCCTGTATTGGTTGGCACGACCACGATTGAAAATTCGGAATTGGTGTCTAACTTATTGAATAAAGCAGGTTTGCCACACAATGTGTTGAACGCAAAAGAACACCAACGCGAAGCCTTGATTGTCGCGCAAGCAGGTAAACCGTCCATGATTACGGTAGCGACCAATATGGCGGGGCGCGGTACGGATATTGTCTTGGGTGGCAATGTGAAACATCAAGCGGACGCGATTCGTGCCGATGAAACGCTGCCTGAAGACGAAAAAGAACGCCAAATCAAAACATTGGAAGACAGTTGGGAAGCCGACCACAAGCGCGTGATGGAAGCAGGCGGCTTGCACATTATCGGCACGGAACGCCACGAAAGTCGCCGCATTGACAATCAGTTGCGCGGTCGTTCAGGTCGTCAGGGCGACCCTGGTTCTAGCCGTTTCTATTTGTCGTTTGAAGACCCATTATTGCGCCTGTTTGCGCTGGACCGTGCGGCGGCGATTTTGGAACGCCTTGCGCCTGAACGCGGCGTGCCGATTGAAGCGGGCATTCTCACCCGCCAAATTGAAAACGCGCAACGCAAAGTAGAAGGTCGAAACTTTGATATGCGTAAACAGGTTTTGGAATACGATGATGTGGCGAATGACCAGCGCAAAGTGATTTACCATCAGCGCAATGAGATTTTGACCAGCACAGATATTGCCGATATTGTCCGCGAAATGCGCGAAGAAGTGATTGGCGGTTTGGTGGACGCACACATGCCACCCGATAGCATGGAAGAACAATGGGATATTCCTGCTTTGGAAGCGCGTTTGGAAAGCGAATTCCGCGTACACGCAACCATTCATCAATGGCTCTCTGCCGATAATTCATTGGAAAATGAAGACGTGAAAGAGCGTTTGTTGAAATTGGTGGAACAAGAGTACAACAGCAAAGTGGATATGGTCGGACAAGAGCAATTTGCAGGATTTGAACGCAATATTGTTTTGCAAACCATTGATTCTAATTGGCGCGAACATTTGGCGGCGATGGATTATTTGCGTCAAGGCATTCATTTGCGTGGCTACGCGCAGAAAAATCCGAAGCAGGAATACAAACGCGAAGCCTATGACATGTTCCAAAACCTGTGGCGCACGATTCGCCACAATGCGACTGCTTTGCTGGTGTCGGTGCAAATTCAGCCTTATGAAGACGTGGAAGCGGAAACCGAGCAACACATGCCCGAAAATATGTACGCCCACCACGCCGACGCGCCCGATATGCAAACGGTTTTAGGGGAATCGCGTGATAGTTTGGCGCGGGAAGCCATGCAGCCTGCGGAAAATGGCGAAGAGCCTGATTACAGCGTGGCGGCGATGGACAGAATGGGCAAAGTGGTACACCGCAATGACCCGTGTCCATGTGGTAGTGGCTTGAAATATAAGCAATGTCATGGAAAATTGGGTTAATTTGAATTTGATTTTCTGTGAATAAAAAGGCAGCCTGAAATGGGGGAAACTCCGTTTCAGGCTGCCTTATTTTGTCGGGTGCGTACCACGCACCAAATTATTTAAATAATCTGGAATTTTGGTGCGTAATACGTACCCTACATGGCAGCCTGAAAACCATCACGCTACCAAATCAAATACCGCAATCGCTTCAATATGCGCCGTGTGCGGAAACAAATTCATCACGCCAGCCGCACAAAAACGGTAGCCTTTCGCCACCAAAACCGCCGAGTCTCGCGCAAAAGTGGCTGGATTGCACGATACATACACAATCCGCTTGGGCAAATACGGCGCGTGCAAAGCCTGCACCACCGCATACGCCCCCGCTCGTGGCGGGTCAAGCAGCATTTTGTCAAAATAACCTAAATCTTCAATGGTTTGTGGTGTAGTGTCAAATAAATCGGCGGTGCGAAATTGCACATTATTTAAACCATTGGCACGGGCGTTGGTAATGGCGCGTTGGGTCAAATGGTCTGCGCCTTCAATGCCGACCACGTTTGCGCCGCTTCGGGCGATGGGCAGTGTGAAATTACCCAAACCACAAAATAAATCCGCAATGGTTTCATCAGCTTGCGGCTGAAGCAAACGCATGGCGCGTGAAACCATCATTTCATTCATGGGCAAATTGATTTGCGTGAAATCGCCCACGCGAAACGGCATGGTCAGCCCAAATTCAGGCAGCCTGTAGGACAATTCGGGTGCGTGTTTGGGTAACACGGCTTGTGGGGTTTTTTTGGCAATTTGTTGCCAGATTTGCCAATTTGCCTGTCCCAACGCATTCAGGCTGCCTGAAAAATCCTGCACGGCGTGTTTGCTAAAATATTGATTGGTAATAATATTTAACACGCTAATTTGTTCGCCCACCGAAATTTCTATTTGTTCAAAACGGATTTTGGGTGCGCTGCGGTGCAAGTTTTGTAAACCTGTGCGTATGGCGTTCAGGCTGCCTGAAACGTGTTCGGGCAAAATCGGGCATTGTGAAATCGGGACAATTTTGTTGCTGCGTTTGGCTTGATAGCCTAATTGCACAAGTCCTTGTTTATCCACAAAAATGGACAATCGAGTGCGGCTGCGATAATGCCATGCCGCGCCGTAAATGGGCGGCAAAATGGTTTCAGGCTGCACTTTGCCTATGCGCTGCAATTGTTCTTCAAAAATGCGCTGTTTCATGGCGACTTGTGCAGAAAATTCAAGATGTTGCAAAGCACAGCCGCCGCATTCGCCATACACTTCACAACGCGGCGTACGGCGGTAGGGCGATGCTTGGATAATGTGTGTGCCATCGGCTTCGGCGAATGAACCTTTGTCTTTGTGAATGGCGATTTGCACCGTTTCCAATGGCAAGGCATTGTTTACAAATATGGTTTTTCCGTCAATGCGCGTTACGCCACGCCCTTCGTAATCCAAAGAATGTATGGTGGCTTGCATGGATTACAGCACCCACATGGCGGCGATGTTTCGCGCGGTGCGTTCTACATTGCGCTCGGCGTGTTCCAAA
Organism: Alysiella crassa DSM 2578; assembly: GCF_000745955.1. Classification (GTDB taxonomy): domain Bacteria; phylum Pseudomonadota; class Gammaproteobacteria; order Burkholderiales; family Neisseriaceae; genus Simonsiella; species Simonsiella crassa. The sequence continues at coordinate 10,503 of NZ_JQKH01000070.1, forward strand.
ATATCGGGCAAACTCGCCACGCGGTCTATGCTGGGGAACACGGCGGCGAAACCCATTTGGTAGAGCGCGTCCACGTCCATCACGCTGCCTGCAATGCCGACCACAGGCACACCGTGATTTTGCGCCACGTTTAACACGCCTAATGGTACTTTGCCAAATGCCGTTTGTCCGTCCATACAGCCTTCGCCTGTGATGACTAAATCCGCGTCTGCAATTTTATTATACAAATCAGTGGCTTCTAATACAATTTGAATGCCAGAGCGCAATTCCGCGCCCAGCAAAGCGCGTAAACCAAAACCCAAACCGCCTGCCGCGCCGCTACCTGCTTCATCGCGGAAATCTGTGCCGTTTTTGGCAAGCACATCGGCGAAATTGGTGAGCGCGGTGTCTAATTCTCTAATCATTTGAATGGTCGCGCCTTTTTGTTTGCCAAACACGGCGGTTGCGCCCGTGTCGCCGCACAGGGGATTGACGACATCGCACGCTGCGACAATTTCGCATTCTTGCAAAACATTCAGGCTGTCTGAAGCTTGCACCGAACTCAAATAGCGCAACGCTGCGCCACCGCGTGGCAAATCGCGTCCAGCCTTGTCCAGCAAACGAAAGCCTAGAGCTTGCGCCATGCCTGCGCCGCCATCGTTGGTGGCTGAACCGCCTATGCCCAAAATGATTTTGCGTATGCCCTGATTAATGGCATGGGCAATCATTTCGCCTACGCCAAAAGTGCTGGTTTTCATGGGGTTGCGCTCGGCGGGGGTGAGCAAATGCAAACCTGCGGCTTCTGCCATTTCCATCACTGCCGTACCATTGGGCAAAATGCCGTAACGCGCGTCCACTTGTCGCCCCAAAGGGTCGGACACGCGGACGTGTATCCATTCGCCACCACATGCCGATACCAATGCCGCCGCCGTGCCTTCGCCACCGTCTGCCATCGGAATGGAGACGTATTGTGCGCTGGGCAGAATGTGTGCGAAACCGCGTTGTATGGCGGCACAGGCTTGGGGTGCGGTCAGGCTTTCTTTGAATGAGTCTGCGGCGATGATGATTTTCACGGTATGGGTTTCCTATAATGTTGAATTGAAAAGATGAACATCAGCCCCCTATTATCAACAAAAAAGGGCAGCCTGAAAACTAATTTATGCGTTTCAGGCTGCCTTGATGTCGTTTTGTACAATAAAAAATCTATAATTGGTTTTATCACAAATTAAAATATTTGCAAAATGATTTTGTTGAATTTATTTTTCAGGCTGCCTGAAATCAAATATTTCACATTAAAACATTATTTTATGTGTATCTGATTGAACTGCGTGGGCAACAAGTTGCCCACCCTACGCTTGCTCCAAAATCAAATTAATTTACATAAAGCAAAGCCAAATTTATTCGCCATATCCGCTTCTGATAAGGCAGCCTGTAATGATTCAGACATAAAATAAGAATTTGAAAGTAAGGGGTCATGCCATAAATCCACATCGCATTCTAGGGCAGAGGCAGAAAGTTCCACATAATTGTCCCTGATACCATATCTTGGCGAATAAATTTCTAATCCACTTGGGTAACGAATAAATTTGAATTTAGAATGACTTTGTGGGTTCAGCATATATCTTCTTTGTTCAGATACATCTAAAATATAAAAGGTTTCCTCTTTCCATAATTCGCCTGTTTCTATGTCGTAGATGTGTATAGGAGCGAAATCGCTTTGCCCTAAATTAAATTGTTTAAAAATTTCACCGCATTGTTGATTGAATACAATCCTGCCATTGGCGAAGAATACATATTCATCATCTTTGGGGTAATCCATTTTATCTGCCCACAAACTATTCGGAAAAACAAGAGATTTTTCAAAATCTGCTGCTGCTGCTGCTTCACAAATTCTGTTCCAATCTTCCTGATTTTTTTGTTTTAAAATTAGACTATCAGGATGTGTAGGATTTTGTCTTATGGCAATTTCATTGAGCCGATAAGTACGGTAATCAAATAAGCCATCATAGCTTGACCCTATCCGATAAGCAGTGATGCGCCCCAAACCAATGGATGCTGACCAAACTTTTTTCATACAGTATCTCTGAAAATAAAATTTAAACGGTCTATTGTACAGAACAATAGACCTCTTAACCTAAAAATATTTTATTGAATATCAATCTTTAATGAAAATTCACTTGGTGCGTACACGCTTTTTGAGTGGCTAATTTGCCATTTCTGTTCTGCACTAAATCCAATGGTTTCCCCATCTTTCAAGACCAAACCTGAACTGATGATGTAGCTGCACATACTGCTTAATGAAGCGTGAAGCGTACCCATATTGATTTTGCTGTTCAAAATCTCCATTTCATCTTTGCCAAATTTCGCCATGCCCGATGTGTAAAGCTGATTGCCCTGCTCATTTTGCCCCAAACCAATGTACACCCAAATCATAATCGGAATTTCATTGTTAGGCAGATATTCTTTCGCTACTTTCTGATAAAAATCAGCAGTATAAACCGTTCCTGAAGTGTAAACGCTGGTGGCATTTTCTTGTTTCAGGCAGCCTGAAACAATTTTGCTGTATAAGC
>NZ_JQKH01000071.1 GCF_000745955.1 Alysiella crassa DSM 2578
ATCCCCCACTACTCGGTACGTTCCAATGCATTACTCACCCGTTCGCCACTCGCCACCAGGTGCAAGCACCCGTGCTGCCGTTCGACTTGCATGTGTAAAGCATGCCGCCAGCGTTCAATCTGAGCCAGGATCAAACTCTTATGTTCAATCTCTAACTTCTACAACTTCTGGTCTGCTTCAAAGAAATTAACAAGAAATAATCTTGTAACTCTCAAAACAGTGTGAGACCATCAGGCACTCACACTTATCGGTAATCTTAATTCTTAAAGAACAAACTAATCTCAAAATCTCTTGCTTGCCGTAGCAGCGAGAACTGAACTATACGCACTTAATGAAATTCGGTCAAGCACTCTCAACACAAAAAATTACAAAAATTTTCAAAATAACACAAATCACATTGTTTCAAAACAAAATTTAAATTAAATAAATCATGTTCAAATAATATTTTCAGGCTGCCTGAAAACATGTTTAACGTGTTTTCAGGCAGCCTGAAAAAGATTATTCCCACTCAATCGTGGCAGGCGGTTTGCCGCTCACATCGTACACCACGCGGTTAATCCCTTTGATTTCATTGATAATGCGATTGGAAACCTTGCCCAGCAAACTGTATGGCAATTCCGCCCAATGTGCCGTCATAAAATCGCTGGTTACCACCGCACGGAGCGCGACCACATAATCATAAGTGCGCCCATCGCCCATCACGCCCACCGATTTCACAGGCAAAAACACCGCAAAGGCTTGGCTGGTCAAATCGTACCACGATTCGCCTTTCTCATTGAAAGTATTGCGCAATTCTTGAATGAAAATGTCATCGGCACGGCGGAGCAAATCGGCGTATTCGCGTTTCACTTCGCCCAAAATCCGCACGCCCAAACCCGGACCGGGGAAGGGGTGGCGGTACACCATTTCGCGCGGCAAACCCAATGCCACGCCCAATTCGCGCACTTCGTCTTTGAACAAATCGCGTAAGGGTTCAAGCAGTTGCAATTTCATGTTTTCAGGCAGCCCGCCTACGTTGTGGTGCGATTTAATCGCGTGGGCTTTGCTGTTTTTCGCGCCAGCCGATTCAATCACATCGGGATAAATCGTGCCTTGTGCCAACCATTTGGCATTGGTCAATTTTTTCTCTTCTGTGTCAAAGACTTCAATAAATTCTGCACCGATGATTTTGCGTTTGCGTTCGGGGTCGGTAATGCCAGCCAGTTTGCTCATAAACTGTTCGCTCGCGTCCACATGAATCACTTTCACGCCCAAGTTTTTGGCGAACATGGTCATCACGTTTTCCGCTTCATTTAACCTTAATAATCCGTGGTCTACGAATACGCAAGTGAGCTGGTCGCCAATCGCGCGATGAATCAAGGCTGCCGCCACGCTGGAATCCACACCGCCCGACAAACCCAAAATCACTTCGTCCGAACCGACTTGGGCGCGGATTTTGGCAACGGCTTCGTCTATGTAATTGGGCATCGTCCAACTTGGGTTTGCGCCACAAATTTCCAAAACAAAGCGGTTAATCAAGGCTTTACCCTGCTTGGTGTGGGTAACTTCGGGGTGGAATTGAATGCCGTAGAATTGTTTTTCAGCGTGTTCCATCATGGCAATGGGACAAGACGGCGTGTCGCCAATCACGACAAAACCATCGGGCAATTTCACGACTTTGTCGCCATGACTCATCCACACATCTAAATGATTGGGCTGATTGTCAAAAATGCCGCGTGTGAGTTCACAATCAATGGTTTTGACTTGCGCGTAACCAAATTCGCGCTGATTGCCCGCTTCCACCGCGCCGCCCAAATGGTGCGCCATAAATTGCATGCCGTAGCAAATCCCCAAAACGGGTACTCCCAATTCAAACAAGGCGGTATCGGCATGGTAATTCGCGTCATCGTAAACCGATTGTGGGCTGCCTGAAAGAATAATCCCTTTTGGATTGAATGCCTTAATTTCATCAATCGGCATGTCGTAGGGGTGCAATTCGCAATAAACGTGGGCTTCGCGGACGCGGCGTGCAATGAGTTGGGTAACTTGCGAGCCGAAGTCCAGAATCAGGATTTTGTCTTGTTGCATAATGGTTTATCCAAAAAGTGAAAAAAATCAAATTGGCGCGGATTGTAGCATAATAATTAAGGGGCTTTCAGGCTGCCTGAAATGCACGTCTTATTTTTATGATTTGAATCAATCGGACAGCCTGAAAATCCTAGAATAAAAATACCAAAACAATCAATCCACAAGCCCCATTTATCAAATATGTAAATGCAATTTTACGCACCAATATGGCAAATTTCACAGATTTTGCTAGACTTTTGCGGCTAAATTCGCCAAAATTGCTGCTATCGTGCAAAATCAATGGCACAAACAATTTTTGGTTTTCAGACTGCCTGAAACCGCTTATTTTTGCAATTTTGAAACAATTTTTAAATTCACAGGATTAAATAAAATGGATTTACGCAAACTGAAAAAACTGATTGATTTGGTTGAAGAATCAGGCATTGCCGAAATTGAAGTAACCGAAGGCGAAGAGAAAGTCCGCATCACACGTTCGGTAGCCGCGCCTGCGGTGCAAACCGTGTATGCGCCTGCGCCCGTTCAGGCTGCCGCGCCTGCACCACAAGCTGCTGCACCCGTTCAAGCGGCTGCGGCTGCACCAGCCGCCCCTGCTGCGCGTGATTTGTCGTCTGCACAAAAATCGCCCATGGTTGGCACATTCTACCGCGCCCCCAGCCCCACCGCCGCCGCTTTTGTGGAAGTGGGTCAGACCGTAAAAGAAGGGCAGACTTTGTGCATTATTGAAGCCATGAAGTTGATGAACGAGATTGAAGCGGAAAAATCGGGTGTCATCAAAGAAATTTTGGTGGAAAACGGTACACCTGTGGAATTTGGCGAACCTTTGTTTATCATTGAATAATAAGGTTTTCAGGCTGCCTGAAAAAAGTAGGGTGCGCCGTGCGCACCGATTTAACCACAAATATGTGAAAATTTTGGTGCGCATGGCGCACCCTACATTTTGATTGAAGGTAGCCTGAAAAATATACAATTCTTTTAATTAAATAATAGTGGTTTTAACCCCACTTCACGCATTTCCACAAAAGGAAATCAATATGTTAAAAAAAGTGTTAATTGCCAATCGTGGCGAAATCGCATTGCGTGTGTTACGCGCTTGCCGTGAAATGGGCATTGCCACTGTGGCGGTGCATTCCGAAGCCGACCGCGACAGCCTGCACGTTAAATTAGCCGATGAATCCGTGTGCATTGGACCCGCGCCCAGCCCACAAAGTTATCTGCACATTCCGTCCATCATCGCGGCTGCCGAAGTTACTGGCGCGGATGGCATTCACCCTGGTTATGGCTTTTTAGCGGAAAACGCCAATTTTGCCGAACAGGTTGAAAATTCAGGCTTTATTTTCATCGGCCCCAAAGCGGATACGATTCGTTTGATGGGCGACAAGGTGTCTGCCAAACACGCGATGATTGCGGCTGGCGTGCCTTGCGTGCCTGGTTCGGACGGTGCGCTGCCTGATAATCCCGATGAAATCTTGAAAATTGCCGATAAAGTCGGTTTTCCTGTGATTATCAAAGCGTCGGGTGGCGGTGGCGGTCGCGGTATGCGCGTGGTTGAGAAAAAAGAAGATTTGCTCAAATCGGTGGAAATGACCAAAGCGGAAGCACAAGCTGCCTTTGGCAACCCCATGGTTTACATGGAACGCTTTTTGCAAAAACCGCGCCACATTGAAATTCAGGTGCTGGCAGACGAACACGGCAATGCGATTTATTTGGGCGAACGCGATTGCTCCATGCAACGCCGCCACCAAAAAATCATTGAGGAAGCCCCTGCCCCATTCATCACGCCCGAAGAGCGCGAAAAAATCGGTACGGCTTGTACGGAAGCGTGTAAACGCATTGGCTATCGCGGTGCGGGTACGTTTGAATTTTTGTATGAAGATGGCGAGTTTTTCTTTATTGAAATGAACACGCGCGTGCAAGTGGAACACCCCGTTACCGAGCTGATTACGGGCGTGGACATTGTGCAAGAACAATTACGCGTGGCGGCTGGTTTGCCTTTGCAATACACGCAAGGCGATATTGTGTTGGAAGGTCATGCTTTTGAATGCCGCATCAATGCGGAAGACCCCTACAATTTCATTCCCAGCCCTGGTTTGATTGAATCTTGCCATTTACCAGGGGGATTGGGTGTGCGCGTGGACAGCCACATTTATCAAGGCTACAAAATTCCGCCGAATTACGACAGTTTGATTGGCAAAGTGTGCGTACATGGCAAAACGCGCCGTCAAGCGATTGCCAAAATGTTGGTGGCGATGAATGAGTTGGCGATTACGGGTATTAAAACCAATGCACCATTACATCGTGATTTGTTTTGCGACCCGCAATTTGTGGAAGGCGGCGTGAGCATTCATTATCTGGAACATTGGTTGGAAGAGCGCAAAGCAAAATTGGCAAAATAAGATTGTCAATATAGTCGCAGAACTGAAAAAGCAGTACGGCGTTGCCAACGCCCTTATGTACTTTCGTACACAGCGGGCGTTGTTGCCTTGTACTGCATTTTCATTTCTACGACTATAATATTCAGGCAGCCTGAAATGTGGGAAAACTGCATTTCAGGCTGCCTTGATTTTTGATTTTGCCTATCCAAAAAAGAAAACATCAGGCAGCCTGAAAACAAAAAAATGCGCATACTCCGTTAGGAATATGCGCCAAGTCTACAAAGGAGAAATAGAGGAGAAATATCCAACCACTTGTATGGCTGAACGAGACGAATTATGTACTTTTATTACAAATTTGTCAAGCTTTTTTCCTGTGATTTATCCACGTCTCACTTTTGTGGTGATTAACTTATTGATTGCCATCACTAATTGCTCATCGGTAAATGGCTTTTGAATAAAGCCACGCGCTCCACTCTGTAATGCACGCAATCCCGTTTTGCGGTCAGACATCGCCGACACCACCAAAATACTCACCCGTGAATCTATCTCCATAATTTTTTTAATGGCTTCCAAACCGCCCATTTTGGGCATATTCAAATCCATCGTAATCACATTGGGGCGATAGCGTTTGAATAATTCAAACGCTTCTTCGCCATCGGCAGCTTCCGCCACCACTTCCACCGAGTGATAGCGCATGCTGCGTTGAATGCGATTTCTGATAATTTGCGAATCATCAACAATCATCAATCTCTGCATAATCTTATTTTCCTAGGGTTGCTGTGGCGGAAAAGTAATATTAAAGCGCGTATATTGTTGATATGCCGTGTTAATATTGAGTTTACCACCCATTTTTTGCACAGTCTGGCGCACCACACCCATGCCTACGCCCCTACCTGCGTCTTCGGTCGCCGTTGTCGCTGTGGAGAAACCATCACTCAACATCAAGCCAAGTAATTGTTTTTTACTCAATTGCCCTACTTCTTCAACGGTGTAACGCCCTTCGGCAACCGCTTTACCGCGAATGGCTTCAAAATCAATACCATTGCCATCGTCTTCCGCCAGCAAATTCAAATTGCCATCAGCCGTTGCCGTTAAAGTAAATTTCAGGCTGCCTGTTTCTGATTTATTGCGTTGGCGGCGAATCGCTGGATATTCAATACCATGTACCACGCTATTACGCAATAATTGTTTCACGATTTGGCGCAAACCATCGCGCTGATGGTCGTCCATCGCATAATCATGGAAACCATGCACCACCAAACTCACTTTTTTGTCATTGCGTTCGGCGATGTCTTGCGCGAAATGTTGCAATTGTTGCGCTTCCACTTGGCTTTCATCGGATTGCTCGTGTTTGTTTGGCTGGTCAATGCGGCGGCTGTAATCGTCCAAAATATCCAGCAAACGATACAAATCTTCAATCAAAATAATCAAACTGAAGAAATCTTGTCCCGTCAAATTGTTTTGACGGCGTAACATTACCAAAGAATCTTCAATCGTGCTGCAAATATCTACCATACGTGCCAAATTCATAGACGAAGCTTCACCTTTAAGTGAATGCACATTGCGCCCAATAAAATTGGCTTTGGCTTTTAACTCTTGGTGTCCCGTTTCAGGCGATTGCAAAATCTCGTTGATTTCGTCCAAACGCTCTTGGCTGCTGTGAATAAAATTGTTCAATACGCGTGAATCCACATGCAAAATCGTATTCAACATTTCCAATTCACGTTCTTCTTGCTCTTCTTGCGCCTGAATACTCAATTGCAACAAGACATTTTCGGTGCTGTCAATCACGCTCACCAAAATGCGTTTCACTTTATCGTCTTCAATCACGCGGAAAAATTTGAAATCCAAATATTTGGGCTGATTGGTTTTTTCCGAAATAATCGCAATGCGGTGTAAGGGGTTCAAATCTTCAATCAACTCTTCCACTACCCAAGGGTTATAGAGTTGCTCAATGAACATTTGCGTGTTTTCCAATTCGCTTTCAGGCAGCATTTTGCGCACCACGTCAAGGAAATTCTTGCCGCCAATATCGCTTTGTTCCAACATGGCTTCCAAAGGTGCGGAATGCTGTTTGCCAATCGTGAAATCTTTTTCCAATAAAAACAAGCCTTCACGAATGGCAGACATGATTTCACTTAATTCAGAATTTTCGTCTGCCAATTCAGAATCTTCGTTCATCAAACGGCGCATTGCACCAAACACAATCACGCCAAACAACAATACCGCAAAGGCAATCCCTGCCCATTGAATCGTTTGCCACGCATTGGCGCGTTGCTGAATTTCCGTATATAAAGCAAACACATGCCCATTACCATTATCCAAAAAGATTTGGTTAAACTGGCGAGAATGCGCCACCAAGCCATGCAAATTTTTAACATCTACCTTACCCGCTTGATAATCCAGCATAAATTGCCCAATCAAACGGTGGTAATTTGCCCAATCTTGGCGTATTTTTTTCACATATTGGCGTGAAGTATCATCGGTATCGGTTTTGGGAATTTCTACCGTCATGCCTTCAGGTGTTTGCGTTAGCCCACCCTCTTCAAAAGCACGCAAAGTGTATTCAAATTTAGTTGCATATTGTTGAATTTCATCAATATTTTTATTAATATCTTTTGGCAAATCAGATATGGAGATAACAGCATTATTGGCATAAAGCTGCGGGAAAGCTTCACGTACGGCTAAATCTGTACCAATAATGTTTCTGGAAATTTGCTGCACCAACAAATTTTGGCGTGTAGCCATTTCCACCACGCGAGAATGTTGCACCATTTGATTGGTCGTCCATACATTCATCGCCAACATGGCAATGGTCAAGACCAAAAAGATGGCAATCAAAATAATTAAATTGCGATATTTTTTCAGGCTGCCTGGTGGGGGAGATAAGTATTGTTGATATAACTTTGAAAAATCTGGCTTTTCCATTTTGTGATTCTCGGCAAATATTTTGGCGTTTATATAGGGTATTATTCTTGTATTGTAATTATAGTATAAGCTGCTCCAATAGCCAAGTTTTGTTAAGGAAAAACATTGATTGCACGGAAAATGTTAATTTTAATTTACATTTTAGGACATTGTGGAGACATTTCAGGCAGCCTGAACACGCAAAAACCCAAGAAAATCAATTCTTGGGTTTTCAATGTTTATACCATGTAATTAGGCAAATTAGGCTTGATTACGCAAATATTGCACCAACAGGGGAATGGGGCGACCTGTCGCGCCTTTTGCTGCGCCCGATTTCCACGCCGTGCCAGCAATGTCCAAATGCGCCCATGTGAAATTTTCAGCAAAATGTGCCAAAAAAGTCCCCGCCGTAATCGTGCCAGCAGGACGACCGCCAATGTTTTGCATATCAGCAAAATTGGACTTCAACTGCTCTTTGTATTCAGCAAATAAGGGCAATTGCCATGCTTTATCATTACAATCGCGCGAAGCCTGCAATAATTCATCAGCCAATTCCTGATTATTCGCCATCAAACCGCTCGCCACATGACCCAGCGCAATAATGCACGCGCCCGTTAAAGTTGCCACATCAATCACCGCTTTGGGTTTGAAATTTTGTTCCACATAAGTCAGCGCATCGCACAACACCAAACGCCCTTCCGCGTCCGTGTTCAAATTTTCAATGGTGGTACCGTTCATCGCTTTTACCACATCACCTGGTTTGGACGCACCCGCGTCTGGCATATTCTCGCAAGTCGCTACCACCACCGCCAAATTGACGGGCAATTTGGCTTTCACGGCGGCGATAAATGTGCCAATCACGGTCGCCGCGCCACACATATCGTATTTCATTTCGTCCATACCTTCGCCTGGTTTCAATGAAATGCCGCCGCTATCAAAAGTCAAGCCTTTACCAACCAAAACAATGGGGTCAGCCGATTTATCCGCCGCGCCAAAATAGCGCATTTCCAATAATTTCGGTTCTTGCACGCTGCCTTTTGCCACGCCCCAAAACGATGGCATGTTTTCACGAATATAATCCACACCCAAAATTTTCGTTTCCGCGCCAAGTGCTTGCGCTTCTTTGGCGGCGGTTTCGGCTAAATAAGTCGGCGTGCAAATATTGGAACCCGTGTTCGCCAAATCCTTGCACAAATTCACGCCCGCCAACAATGCTTGTGCAATATTTAAGGCAGCCTGAATTTCATTTTCGTGTTTATCATGCACAAATTCCAAAGTGTGCAATTTGGCAGGATTGCTTTCTTTTTTATAATAATCAAAACGATAAACCGCCTCACCTACCGCCGCCACCAGATTTTCCACCACGCGTGGGCTGTCCACATGACAAAACGGTTGAATATTGGCAGACACGCTTTCTTGTTTTGCCAACCATGCGGCGGCTTCTTTCGCGCCTTTTTGCAGCGTTTCGGTTTTCAAATCGGCAAAACGCAGCACGGCGATGTTTTTCAGGCTGCCTGAAACAATCACATTTGCGCTGGCAAAGCTGTCTTTTTCGCCCAATGTGTCAAACACGATTTGCGCGTTTTCATCAGCCAACTGATTTTTTTCTGTGCAAACAAATAATTGTGCTGCTTGGCTGGCAGCAGAAGCATGGGTAAATTTCATGTTTTTTCCTAAATTAAAAGGGCGCGACCATTTTCAGGCTGCCGTACAGTACACGAGAATTCGCCAAATGTAGGGTGCGTACCACGCACCAAATCATTCAAATAATTTAGTATTTCGGTGCGTAATACGCACCCTACATTTGTTTGTCGTACACTTTCAGGCTGCCTGCAAACGCCACGCGTTGCAAAACTTTATTGTGCCACATATTCATAACGCAAACATTCATTTTTGCGTGAACTGTGAATATAAATTGTGAAAATAATGACTTGTGGATTTACTGATAATTCCGCCTGATAATTATCAGGGTCGCACCAATAGGACTGTTTTGGCAAAAATTCGCCATTTTGATATTCAAATTCAAAGATTTGTTCGTAAACATCATTGCGAAAACGCTCAAAATAAACACGGCAGCCTGAAAATCGCCAACGCTTTTTATCGTAGCAAACACGCCCGTTTTCCAACACAATTTCTTCATCAAAATCAATATAATCATCGTGTATGCGCACGCTGACTGTGCCTGTGCCGTTCATATTCCAATTCATTTGTGAACCTGTTTGGCTGCGCGATTGGAACGTAAGCGCGTTTACGGCAGTAAATTGGGAGAATAATTTTTCTAATATCATGATAATTCAACATAAAAAGGGCGGATAATTTTATCCGCCCCAATCATTTTAAGGCTGCCTGAAATCAGGTCAAACCACTAAATCATTAAATTTTTTGAAAAAAACGATACGCTGGCATCACCAACAAACACGCCAAACACGCTTTAATCACATCGCCAATAATAAACGGTGTCAAACCATACGCCAACACTTTATCCGCAGGTACAAACAAGGAAAGTTGAGCCAAACCAAAAGCATACATTACCGCAGTCGCCACCACCGCCGCCGCTACGCTTTGCCAAACGGATTTCAAGCAGCCTTTATCGCTCGCCCAACCCAAAATCGCCGCCATCGCCACAAAACCAAACAAATAACCACCCGATGAACCCATCAGCACCGCCACGCCCGCTTTACCACCTGCAAATACAGGTAAACCCATTGCGCCTTCCGCTAAATAAGTCAGCAATGCCGCCGTAGCCGCCTTGCGACCGAGCGCAAAACCCATCAGCAATACGCCCAGCGATTGCCCTGTAATCATCACAAACGGCGTGGGAATCGCCACTTGTGCCAGCAGCGCGATTAAATTTGCGCCGATTAATGTTTGTAAAATAAAAGTGGTGGTTTTGTTTTCCGCCAGCCATTTTTTGCTTGCTGCTAATTGTGCGTACATAATGTAGGACACCTTTCGTTGTTTTAGAGTAAAAATTGGAAAGGTAAGATTATGGGGGGAATAATGGAATTGGTCAAATTTTCAGGCTGCCTAATTTTCAGACAGCCTTACAGTACACGACAAAAATCACAGTAGGGTGCGCCGTGCGCACCAAATACACCGCAATATTTCAATGATTCCAGCCATTTGGTGCGCACGGCACACCCTACAGGATTCGTGATTGAAAAATTGTTGTGTCCTGAAAGGCAGCCTGAACAATCAATATTCAATCAACACCGCGCCCCACGCAAAACCACCACCAATGCCTTCCAACAACAAAGTTTGTCCACGCTGCACGCGACCATCGCGCACACCAGCGTCCAATGCCAATGGAATAGACGCGGCAGACGTATTGGCGTGTTCATCAACGGTCAAAATCACCTTGTCCATGCTCAAACCCAAATGTTTGGCGGTGGCTTCAATAATGCGGCGATTGGCTTGGTGGGGAATCAGCCAATCTACTTGCTCTTTGGTGTAATTGGATTCTTGCAATACTTCATCGGCAACGGCGGACAATTGTTTTACAGCAAATTTAAACACACCCTGCCCGTCCATTTTCACAAACGGCGAACCCATAATGTTGCCATCGCTCATTTGCGCTGGGCAATTCAATAAATTCAAATAATTACCATCGGCATGCAAACGGCTGTGGATAATGCCACGCTCTTCACTCGCGCCCAAAACCACCGCCCCAGCCCCATCGCCAAACAACACGCAAGTGGCGCGGTCTTCCCAATCCAAAATGCGGCTAAACACGTCTGCGCCAATCACAAGGGCTTTTTTTGCCATGCCACTTTTAATATATGCATCTGCTGTTACCAAAGCATACATAAAACCCGCGCACACCGCCTGCACGTCAAACGCAGGGCAGCCTGCAATGCCCAATTTTTGCTGCACAATGGTGGCGGTGGCAGGAAATTGCATATCGGGCGTGGTGGTCGCCAACACAATCAAATCAATCTCATCAGGCGAAACCTGTGCGGCTGCCAAAGCACGGCGTGCGGCTTCGGTGGCTAAATCGCTGGTTTTTTCGTGTTCGGCGACAATGTGGCGGGCTTTAATGCCTGTGCGTGTGGTAATCCATTCATCTGAAGTATCCACGCGTTGCGCTAAATCAGTATTGCTCACGCGATTGGCGGGCAAATAACTGCCTGTACCGAGAATTTTGGCATGGGTCATCATGTTTTCCTTAATTAGAAATAATTTCAATGAGATGGTCGCAAATGTTCAGGCAGCCTGAAAATATACGATAAAAATCACAGTAGGGTGCGCCGTGCGCACCAGATTCATCATAATATTTAAATTATTCAAGCCATTTGGGTTGTTCGTCAAAATTGTCATGAACCATCAGGCAGCCTGAAAGCTCATTCATCTCTCCCCCCGAATTGTAGTAGATTTAATTGTGATAGAATATGACTTTAAAATAAATTTTCATAAAGGAACACGATTATGCGTTTACTCCACACCATGTTACGCGTTGGCGATTTGGATAACTCATTGAATTTTTACACAGAAGTTTTGGGCATGAAACTGTTGCGCCGCAAAGATTATCCCGAAGGCAAATTCACCCTCGCTTTCGTGGGCTATGGCGAAGAAAGCGACACCACCGTTTTGGAATTAACCCACAACTGGGATACGCCATCTTACGATTTGGGCGCGGGCTACGGACACATTGCCATTGAAGTAGATGACGCGTATGCCGCTTGCGATGCGGTACGCGCCAAAGGCGGCAAAGTGGTGCGCGAAGCAGGCCCAATGAAACACGGCACCACCGTCATTGCCTTTGTGGAAGACCCCGATGGTTACAAAATTGAGTTTATCCAAAAGAAATCGGGCGATGACACTTATTAATTCATAAATTATTCACATTTCAGGCTGCCTTATTTTCAGGCAGCCTGAAATTTTTATCATCAATTATTTGGACAATTCATGCGCTACGCCTTTTTTGATTTTGACGGCACACTCACGCAAACCGATACCGTGTTGCCCTTTTTAAAATATTGTTGCCCGAACCGTTTTATTTTTTATGCGAAACTGATTCCGCTCACCCCTACCCTACTGGGCTATCTGCGCGGGCGTGTGGACAATGCCACCGCCAAAGAATCCGTGATTGCCGCCCATTTGCACGGCTGGACAATAGACGATGTGAACGCGAAAGCCTCCGAATTCGCCGCCCACGAATTACCCCAATTATTACGCCCCGAAGGCATGGCACGATTGGCGGAATGTCGGCAAAACGGCGATGTGTGCGTGTTGGTCAGCGCGTCGCCCGATTGGTATTTGCACGCGTGGGCGGCGCAACAGGGTTTCGCGGCGGTGTTGGGCACGAAAATGGCGGTGGTTTCAGGCTGCCTGAACGGAAAAATTGACGGCGAAAATTGCCACGATGAAGCCAAAGTTCGCCGTATTAACGCGGAATTGGGCGAACAGGTTTGGGAGAACAGTGTGGCATACAGCGATGCGACAGTGGATTTGCCGATGTTGCGCCGTGCCACGCAGGGATTTTTGTTGAATAAGCAAACGGGGAAATTTGAATTAATTGACAAAAAATAATCTTCAGGCAGCCTGAAAACGCTTTTCAGGCTGCCTGAATTTTAGAACCTGTGTTCGTAAGATTGATGGCTTGATTTTATGGATAATTCTTGCGAATACAAGGCGGCTTTTCATGCCAATATTGAACATATTGGCGTGGAAAGCCAACGCAGTAGGCGCATGAAGTAGC
>NZ_JQKH01000072.1 GCF_000745955.1 Alysiella crassa DSM 2578
CACCAGGTGCAAGCACCCGTGCTGCCGTTCGACTTGCATGTGTAAAGCATGCCGCCAGCGTTCAATCTGAGCCAGGATCAAACTCTTATGTTCAATCTCTAACTTCTACAACTTCTGGTCTGCTTCAAAGAAATTAACAAGAAATAATCTTGTAACTCTCAAAACAGTGTGAGACCATCAGGCACTCACACTTATCGGTAATCTTAATTCTTAAAGAACAAACTAATCTCAAAATCTCTTGCTTGCCGTAGCAGCGAAAGACCGAATTATGACAACCCCACACGCAATCGTCAATACCTGAAAATCAAATTATTCACAAAATCTTACAATCAATATGATTTTAAATAAAATTATTTTAAAATGAAATTTTAAAATGTCTCCATATTGCCAAATTTATTCGGTTACAAAAAGCGTTAAATGGAGTACCATACGCCATCTTAATATATGTTCTGTATTTTGGGCAATTGGAAAGGACTTTTATGCGCCCCTTACTCTGCGAAATTCGTCTTGGCAACCTGCGCCACAATTATCAAACTCTGAAAAAAATTCATGGCAACAAGCTATTGGCAGTCATCAAAGCGGACGCTTATGGACACGGCGCGGTACGGTGCGCCCGTGCTTTACACGATATTGCCGATGGTTTTGCGGTTGCGTTTTTGGAAGAAGCGATTGAATTGCGTGAACAGGGCATTACCCTACCAATTTTGATTTTGGAAGGTGTATTTGAGCCACAAGAATATGATTTAATAGATAAATTAGATTTGTGGACGGTGGTTCATCAGCAAGCGCAATTGGAAAGTTTATTGGCACACAATTGGCAAAAACCTGCGACTGTTTGGCTGAAAATGGACAGCGGCATGCACCGCGCTGGCTTTTTTCCGCACAATTATGCGGCTGCCTACACGGCGTTGGCACAAAGCAATAAAGTTGCCAAAATCATTAAAATGTCGCATTTTGCCTGCGCTGATGAAGCGGAACGCGATATTACTGACCGTCAAATTGAGATTTTTGATTTGGCGTGTGAAGATTTGGCTGGCGAAGAAAGTTTGGCAAATTCGGCGGCAATGTTGCGTTTTGAAACGGCGCGGCGTGATTGGGGACGCGCAGGTTTGGCATTGTATGGCATTGACCCAACAGGAGAATTTTCAGGCTGCCTGAAACCTGTTATGCGTTTGAGCAGCCAAATTTTTGCGGAACGTGTTTTGCAACCAAATGAACCCATAGGCTACGGCGCAACGTTTTACACCAAACGCTCCACGCGCGTAGGTTTGGTGGCGTGTGGCTACGGCGATGGTTATCCGCGCCGCGCTTCTAGCGGAACACCGATTGCAGTCAAGGGTTTACGCACGCAAATCATCGGGCGCGTGTCTATGGATATGCTGACAGTGGATTTAAACGACAGTCATGAAGGCGTGGGCGATGTGGTTGAATTATTTGGCGATTTAATCAGCGTAAACGAAGTGGCGGCGGCGGCTGGCACCATTGCTTATGAAATTGTGTGCAATATGAAACGCTCAAAACGCATTTATATTGAATAAAAAATTTTCAGGCTGCCTTTCAGTACACGACAATTTTCCCAATCACGAAAATGTAGGGTGCGCCGTGCGCACCAAACTTTCTGAAATATTTAAATAATTCAATTATTTTGGTGCGCACGGCGCACCCTACGATTATTTTTTTGTCGTGTACTGAAAGGCTGCCTGAAAAACGCGTTCACAATAATCCACGATTTTGTATTTTTAAATCAAATTGTTGGGCATTTAATCCTTGCACCAAAACTTGACAGGCAGCCTGCAAATTAACACGTTCGCCACACAAAAACACGTCTGCCGCCGCAAACGCGTGTTCCGTCCAAGTGTGTATGCTGATGTGCGATTCCGCCAACAACAACACACCCGTAACACCACTCTCGCCGCCAAAATGGTGAAAATGATGAAACAATACAGTTGCTTGCGCAGATTCGGCAGCGCGTAATAATAGGGCTTGCACATTGTCCACATTGCCCAAAACAGACACATCGCAACCATGCAAATCCAATAATGCGTGTTGCCCAAGTATTTGTTTGGTTTGCATTATTTATGCCCACCCGAACCGCTATAGCCGCCACCATACGCACCGCCGCCATAACCACGCGTGGAACTGGTATTGCTGCCATCGCCAATCAGCGAATAATTCACCAGCGTTCCCACCAAAATTGTGATAATTGCCAGAATAATATAGCCATTTTTAGACATTTGTTTTTCCTTAATTTTTCATTTTCAGGCTGCCTGAAACTCAACGCATCACATTCGCCCAATCTGCTTCAAAATACGCCACTAATTTTTGATTATTCAAATAGTTAGCTTCCACATTGCGCCGCGCCATATCGGGCGGAAAACGAAACATTTGCGCCAAAGTTTCACCATTCAAAAACACAGTCGGCACATTCACTTGTTCAGGCAGCCTGAATTCGCCCGATTTATCCGCCAACACAAATCCCCATTCGCCAAAACTCGGCACATACGCATGATAAGGCGCGGTTTTCAGCCCCGCCGCTTCCAAAGTCGCCACCACCGACCAATACGCATTGGGCGCAAAATACGGCGATGTGGATTGCACCACGATTTTACCGCCGTCCGCCAAATGCCGCGCCACCAAACGATACATCGGCACGGAATACAATTTGCCCAATGAAAAATTAGATGGGTCGGGCAAATCAATAATAATAATATCAAATATTTGACTATTTTTCTCTAACCATTTTGCCGCGTCCGCATTCACAATCTGCATTTTGGGGTGGTTTAAAGCGTTTTTATTTAAATCAACCAATCTGGCAGCAGTCTGAAACGTTTTCGTCATATCAGGGTCTAAATCCACCAATGTAACTTGTTGAACTTGTGGATATTTCAAAACTTCACGCGCCGCCAAACCATCGCCACCACCCAAAATCAACACACGATGATGTTGTTTTGCCATTTGCATGGCGGGAATGACTAGGGCTTCATGATAACGCGCTTCATCACGCGATGAAAACTGCAAATTACCATTAATATACAATCGGGTATCGTCCTTCCATTGGGTAACGACCAATCGTTGATAAGGCGAATGGCTTTCATAGACCACAGGGTCGCCGAAATAGCGTTGTTCCGCTTGGAAAACCATTCGGTTGGCATAGGCAAAAGCCAGTCCCAAAATCAACAACACCACCCACGCCCGCCAATACAGTTTTTTAAAACTAGGCAATTGATGTTTAAAGGCTTTTACCGTGATGACTGCCACAGCCGCATTCAATAAACCAAATAATAACGCCGAGCGCGCCATGCCCAATTTCGGCGCAAGCACCAAGGGAAACAACAGCGACACCGCCAACGCGCCCATATAATCAAAAGTCAAAACGCGCGATACAATTTCTTTAAAATCATGGTCTTGGTGATTCAAAACGCGCATCACCAATGGAATTTCCATGCCCACAATCGTGCCAACAATCAACACCAAACCATACAATAAAGTCCGAAATGGCGCAGCCGCAAAACCAAATGCCACAAATAAAAACAACGCCGACACGCCCCCAATCAGCCCAACCAGCAATTCAATTTCTATGAAACGCGTGAGCGCGTCTTCGTCTTTGACGTAGCGCGTGATGTGCGCGCCTATGCCCATAGAAAACAGGTACAAACCAATGATAAACGAGTATTGAAAAATACTGTCGCCGAGCAAATAGCTGGCAAGTGCCGCCATAATCAATTCGTATGCCAAGCCGCAACTTGCCACGATAAACACGGATAAAATAAGGGTGCGCGAAAGTTTCATAAATATTCAATAAGTTAATTAATTTAAATGTTTTTTGTTTTCAGGCTGCCTGAATTTTTCTTTTTTCTGTAAGCATTTTAGCATTTCAGGCAGCCTGAACACGAGAAAATCCGATGAAAATGGTACAAAAATTGCTTTACATTTCACGTTAATCTTTTACAATTCGGCACTCAACCTTTACCAATGGAAGCAGAATCATGTTAAACAAAACGATTTTAGGCGCGGCGGTCGCGCTTTTATTGACAGCCTGTGGTCAAAATCAGACAAATCATGCAGCCAATCCCGCCCCTGCGGTGTCTGCACCTGCGGCGGCTTCGGCGAGCAATGTGGCTGTGGCAAGTCAGGCAGTTGCGCCCAATTCGGGCAATTTGATGGCGAAAATCAACAATAAGGAAACTTTGTTGGTTGGCACCATGGGGACGTATCCACCGTTCACTTATCATGAAAAAGACGGTAAATTAACAGGTTATGATGTGGAAGTTACCCGTGCCGTTGCCGCAAAATTGGGCGTGCAAGTGGAATTTAAGGAAACGCCTTGGGACGCGATGATGGCAGGCTTGAAAGCGGGGCGTTTTGATTTGGTGGCGAATCAGGTTGCGCTGACTTCGCCTGAACGCCAAGCGATGTTTGATAAAGCCGAACCCTATAGCTGGAGTGGCAAAATGATTGTGGCGCGCGCCGACCATGCGCCCATCGCTAAATTGGAAGACATCAAGGGCATGAAAACCACCGTGATGTTCGGTTCAAACTACGATGAAGTGGCGACCAAAATGGGCGCAGATTTGGTGCATACCGACACCATGTCGCAAGGTTTGATGAATGTGCAGCAAAAACGCGCCGACATCACGCTAAACGATGAATTGTCGCTGTTAGATTATTTGAAGAAAAATCCTGATTCGGGTTTGAAATACGTTTGGCGCACGCCTGCGGAAGAGAAATTGGGCGCAGGTTTGGTGATGAATAAGGGCAATGAAGAAGCTCTGGCGAAAATCAGCAGCGTGATGCAAGAATTGAAAGCCGATGGCACCTTGAAAAAATTGGGCGAGCAATTTTTCGGCGAAGACGTGAGCAATAAATAATTGAATTTTTAAAACAATCAGGCAGCCTGAAAGATTTTCAGGCTGCCTGATTGTTTTATTTCACGACTTTTTGACACGCTTCCAAACATTCGCCCACCAAAGCCGTGCCACGATACACCATGCCACTATAAAATTGCACCGCCGTTGCGCCCAAACGCAATTTTTCCGCCGCGTGTTCGCCCGACAAAATACCGCCCACGCCAATCACAGGCACTTTGCCATTCAATTCGCGCACCAAAGCCGCCAAGACGCGGTTAGACGCTTCGCGCACAGGTTCGCCACTCAAACCGCCTTGTTCGGCGGCGAGCGGGTGGCTACCGAGCGCGGATTTGTCAATGGTGGTGTTGGTGGCAATCACGCCGTCCATTTCGGTTTGCAAAACGATTTGGGCAATGTTTTCAATTTGTTCTGCGTCCAAATCGGGTGCGATTTTCACGGCAAGCGGCACATATTTATTGCAGGCAGCCTGCAAATGCGCTTGCTTGTTTTTCAAAGCAGTCAATAATTTAGTCAATTCATCGCCGCCTTGCAAATCGCGCAAATTTTTGGTGTTGGGCGATGAAATATTCACGGTAATATAGCTGGCGTGATGGTAGGCTTTTTCTAAACAAATCAAATAGTCATCTACTGCATTTTCAATTGGGGTGGTAGCGTTTTTGCCAATATTAATCCCCAGAACACCTTTAAAATTAGCGCGTTGCACATTGTCAATCAGCGCGTCAATGCCATGATTATTGAAGCCCATGCGGTTAATCACGGCACGGTGTTCTGGCACGCGAAACAGGCGCGGTTTCGGATTACCCTCTTGTGGGCGCGGCGTAATCGTGCCAATTTCAATAAAACCAAAACCAAGCGCGGCAAGTGCTTGGATACATTCGCCATTTTTATCCATGCCCGCCGCCAAACCCACAGGATTGGGCAAATCCAAACCCATTAATTGGGTGGGCTGGATGTACGGATTGGCAGGCGCGGGAATGCCGAGAGGGTAGGCGCGTTTCAGGGTTTTGAGCGCGAGTTGGTGGGCGCATTCGGGGTCTAATTTGAAAATCAGGGGTTGGGCGAGTTCATAGAGATTCATGGTAGATAACCTTGTTTTGAATGGGAGAATTTGGTTTTCAGGCTGCCTGAAACCCAGTTTACCAATAAAAAAATCAATAATGCGGTGGAATTTCGTCCGCGAGACTATACGGTTTTTCCGCGCCATCGGCTTGGTTTTGCTGCATTTTATTATAAAGTAAGCGCAACTGGGCTTGTTGCAAATCCAAAGTTTCGCGCATTTGGGCAACGGTGTCGTTTAAATCGGCAAGCAATTCATCTTGAAAAGCCACGCGGATTTCTAATTCTGTGATTTTATTTTCTAAATCATTCATTTATTTTACTCAATGTATTTTCAGGCAGCCTGAAAATGGGGCTGCCTGAATCATTTATTTTAATTTAATGGATTTTATAAGACCATCGCCGCAATCCAACCAAATACAAATAATGGAATATTGTAATGAATAAAGGTCGGAATCACGCTATCGCGCATATGGTCGTGTTGCCCGTCCACATTCAAACCCATTGTGGGCCCAAGCGTGGAATCGGAAGCGGGCGAACCTGCGTCGCCCAACGCCCCCGCCGTGCCGATAATCGCCACCGTTGCCAAAGGAGAAAAGCCCAATTGCATACACAATGGCACATAAATCGCCGCAATAATCGGCAAAGTGGAAAACGAGCTACCAATCCCCATCGTAACCAACAAACCCACCAGCAACATAGCAAACGCCGCCATACCTTTGCTGCCACCAAACAGTTTCAGGCTGCCATCAACCAAAGGCTGAATCGCACCTGTGGCTTTCATCACTTCGGCGAAACCTTGCGCGGCAATCATAATCATGCCTATCATCGCCATCATGCGTATGCCTGAATTGAACACATCGTCCGCGTCTTTGCGGCGCACCACGCCCATCATCATAAACACGACAAAACCCAACATCGCGCCCAATAACAAAGCATTATCGTAAATCAATTGCGTGGCAAAACACACCAAAATTGCCACCAAAGCCACACCACTACGGTAAAACGACATTTCAGGTTGCAATGCTGCCGCGTTTTGATTCGCCACATCAATTTCTTTATTTTCATAATGACGCGGTTTGCGGTAACGCCAAAACGCCAAGCCCAAACCAAACGCCATGCCCAAAGCAGGAATCGCCATCGCCGCCATCACATTGATGTTGCCCACGTCCATGCCAGCCTGTTTGATGTTGCCCAACATGATTTTTTCCAAGAAAATTTCACCAAAACCATAAGGCAAAAACATATAAGTCGTTACCAAACCAAAAGTCATAATGCACGACAATAAACGGCGGTCTATCGCCAATTTATTAAACACCAGCAATAAAGACGGCACAATCATTG
Source organism: Alysiella crassa DSM 2578 (assembly GCF_000745955.1). Classification (GTDB taxonomy): domain Bacteria; phylum Pseudomonadota; class Gammaproteobacteria; order Burkholderiales; family Neisseriaceae; genus Simonsiella; species Simonsiella crassa. Next base: position 7,269 of record NZ_JQKH01000072.1, read on the forward strand.
GAATAAACGCAATGTGAATCGGCACAATATTTTGGCTCATTATCCCCATCGCCAGTAAACCGATTAACAAAATCCATTTTACTTTTTGTAAACCAGCCGCGCTGTCATTTTGCATTTTGCGTACAATTGCGCCAGTTGCCTGTTGTGGCAAGCCTGAGTGCATAATCGCAGTTGCAAACGCGCCCAGCACCGCATACGATAAAGCGGTGGACGCGCCTTTTTCCAAACCTGTTTGGAAATACGTCATAATGCCTTTGGTGGCTTCGCTTGCGCCATCGGGTGTGAAATCGGCAATGGGTAAACCTGCTGCGATGCCGCCCGCAAATGCGCCAATAATCAAGCTCAACACCACATTAATGCGTAGCACCGATAAAATCAGCATAACCAGTACGCCGAGTATGACTGCGTTCATTAGAAATTCCTTTGAATTTAAATGGGGAAATGTTTTCAGGCTGCCTTTCATTACCCTACAAATTTTTGTCTACCACTCATCTGTTCCCTCTCCTGTGGGAGAGGGTAAAACTTTCAATGCACCACGATTTTTCCCTCTCCCCAGCTCTCTCCCAAAGGAGAGGGTAAGATTGCTGTATCTCAACGATTTCAGGCAATATTTTATTTTTGTAGGGTAGCGAAAGGCTGCCTGAAAAGGTCAAATCAGAATTTTAACCGATTTTAACCTTTTCAGGCAGCCTGAAGCGCATTCAAATTATCCAATGGTTTTCACCGAACCGTCCAACATCACCAACCATACTTTGGCTTTCGCTTTGGCGGCGGCGGCTTGAATATCCTGTTCGCTGCTCACGGCGAATGCGGTGGAGAGCGCATCTGCCATAGCCGCCGTGTCTGCCAACACGCTCACGCTTTGATAACGTGGCGTGCTGCTGCCCGTGCGCGGGTCAAACAAATGGGTGAATTTGCCCGCCGTGTCAAATTGTGTACCGTAACCGCCTGAAGTTGCCAATGCTTTGTTTTGTAATGGAATGTGTTGATTAGGAATGGTGCCGTTTCCGCGTGGATTTTGGATTTTTGCCATTTCCGTGTGTTGTTTTAATTTATCAAAATGGCGCAATTCACCCATATTCACCAAAGCGTGTTGCATACCTGAATTTTGCAATAATTGCGTAACGCGGTCGGTAATATAACCCTGTGCAATGCCGTTGAGCGTAATCGCCATATCGCGTTTAAAAAACGTAATGCGTTGGCTTTCCAAAAACACATATTTCAAGCCCACTTTATTTAAGGCAGCCTGAAGATTGGGCGCAACGCTGCTGTGTGGATTTTTGGCAAAATGCTGGGCATAAGTTTGCCATAAAACTTGAACAGTCGGGTCAAACGCGCCTGCCGTCAGCGTATTGACCGTTTTCGCTTGGCTCAATACCGCCAATAAATCCGCAGACGGCGCATTCAACAAACCCGCGCGATTCAATTGCGACACTTGGCTTTTATCATCGTACACGCTAAACACTTTTTCCAAGCGCGACACTTCCACCAATGCTTTTTGAATCAGATTTTCCGCAATGGCGCGATTGGGGTGATACAAACGCAATTCCGCTTCCGCGCCCAATGCCGTGCCGCGCCATATCACGGGTTCAAGGGCGGTTGGCGTGGTTTTTGCTGTTTGCGCGAATGCGCTGGGCAACATCGCGCTGGCAGACAGCGCAGCAGAAATGCCGATAAAACGGCGGCGTGTGGTATTTTTCATGGTTGATTCCTTATTTTTATTGTATGTGTGTTGAAATTTAAGTTATTATTTATAAATAAATTCATCGGGCATTTCATCAAATTTGACAATACGCCCACCATTTTTTTGTACAAAATCTTGTGCTTTCGCCAAATCCGCAAACGGCAACGCGTCCACCGCCCCCATGCCGCCGATAAATTGGCTGTCTATTACATAATGCGCGGTTTTCGCGTCTATCCAAGCGTGGTCGGCATTGGGTTTTGTCCAATCCTGCACCTGCCCCATATCGGTAACGTACACCGCCGCCACATCTTTCGGTTCACCAGGGTGGCGGGTAAAGCCAAACGCTTGATTCACCGTAGAAAACCAAATTGGCTTATCCGATTGACTGTGCAGGAAAATTTGTGCTTTACCGCCATTGTGTTCTGTCAAATTCATGGTGCAATAATAGCCTTTAGCTTGTTCTGTAATGGCTTGTGGTTGTGGCACGCTGTTGGACGTTTGCTGGGACTGGGAACACGCGCTAATAATTGAAGCAATGATAAATAATAAAATTTTTTTCATATTAAACTCGTTATAATGGAGTGAATGGATTTTCAGGCTGCCTTTCATACACGACAATTTTCAATCACGAATCATGTAGGGTGCGCCGTGCGCACCAAACACCACAATATTTCAGTCATTTGGTGTGCACGGCGTACCCTACTGTGCGTTTTGTCGTGTACTCAAAGGCAGCCTGCAAGCTAAATCTGCCGCCGATTAAATGCCCACGCCGCCAAAGCAAACGGCACCACAATCCACCCCAATTGCGCTGCCAATAACACCGTTTTCCCCAAGCCAATTTGCCCACTCACGCCCGCCATGCCCGCATACATCGCCGTGTTTTCAAAACCCGTTAAATTCAACAAACGGTAAATATCGGTGGGATTAAGCAATAAAATCAGCTCCAATATTTTCGCATTAATCGCGTGCGTGCTGTCCGCCACCAAAATCCCCAGCAATGCCATATCAAAAATCACCACCAAAAACAGCCACACGCCAATTGCAATGCCCGCTGCCGTGCCACGTTCTTTCACATTTGCACTAATCAAATAGCCCAAAGACAAAAACGCCGCCCCCAACAACACACTCGCCATAATCAACAGAAAAAATGGTTTCCATGCCGCCGCGTTCAAGCCACCAAAATTCAATTGTACAATCACACCAGCCGCACCATAACCCACCAAAGTCGCTGCCAATAACAATGCAATATGCCCGATAAATTTACCGCGTAAAATCTGCCCACGCGAAATCGGGTAACTCAATAATAATGCCATCGTACCACGTTCAATTTCGCCAATCAGCGCGTCATACGCCATCAACATCGCAATCAAGGGAATCAAAAAAATAGACAAACTAGACAAACTCACCACTGTAACCGTCAAAGGATCGGTTTTTACGCTGCCCGTTGGTGCGCTGCCCAAAAAGCCCAACACCAATGCCAACACAAACATCAATACAGTCGCCGCAAGCACCCAGCGATTACGCAAATTATCACGAATTTCTTTTTCAGCAATGATTAAAGTCGGAGACATGATTTTATTCTCTTTTATTTTTATTTAATGAATTGATTTTTCAGGCTGCCTGAATATTATCCAAACCCTAAATTCACACATCTTCCCGCTTCAAAAATTCCGCATACATTTCGTCCAAAGTGGGTGTGTGAATATCCAATTGCGCCACATTGTCCAAACTGCCTAATTCATGCAAACGTGCCATTTTTTCGTATTCTGCACATTCGGTGGTGTATTGCAGGCTGCCTGAAATGCTTTGCCAATGTACTGGTAATGATTTATCCGATTGAAAAGTAACCTGAATATGAATCGGCAAACCGCTTTGAATATGCAATTCGCGCATATTGCCATCGGCGACTTTATGCCCATTTTTCATCACAATAATGCGGTCGGCGTGCCCATCTAATTCTGCTAATGCGTGGGTGGACAATAAAATTGTTGAGCCTTGCTGTTTTAACTCATTGATAATTTGATAAAACATTTGCCGAGACGCGGGGTCTAGCCCTGTGGTGGGTTCGTCCAGCAGCAAAAGTTTGGGTTCACCAAGCAAGGCTTGTGCCAACGCCAAACGCTGGCGCATGCCTTTGGAATATGCGCCCACGCGTTTATTTGCTGATTGGGCAATGCCCACGCGTTCCAAAAGCGCGTGATTGTGTGCCAAATCAGTGCCTTTGAGTTTGGCATAAAAATCCAGCGTTTCCTTGCCTGTGAGCGATGGGTGCAAAGCAACTGTTTCGGGCAAATAACCGATTTGGCGGCGAATATCTGCCGTTTTCAGGCTGCCTGAAAGGTTTTCACCAAATAATGATACGCTACCCGAATCAGGACGAATCAAACCCAAAATCAATTTCATGATGGTGGATTTGCCTGCACCATTGTGTCCCGCCAAACCCACGCATTCGCCAGCTTGTAGCGTTAAATCCACTGTGTTTACCGCTTTTTGTGCGCCGTAGTGTTTGCTGACTTGAGATAGGATTAAATGTGTATTATTCATTTGGTTTTATTAATTAAAGTTTATCAACAGGGTTTCAGGCTGCCTGATGTTTTTGCTGCCATTCACGCAATTTTTGCAAAGTATCGGTTTCGGGCAATTTCATTAAGGGTTTGGTGTCGGTAATGCCACCTGGCATAATGGCGGGGAATTGCTGTTGTGCCCATTTCACCACGCTCACCGCAGGGCTGTTCACCAGCAAACGCGCTGCAGGTGCGCGCCAGACAATTTGGTCTATTATGCCATTGGGTTTGTAGGCGGTATCGGCAAAACCATCGCCGTCTAAATCAAACGCGCTATTGTCGCTCCAAAAATTGCCCTTGCCACCTTCCGCCCAATCCATAAAACGTGTACCCACGTATTTAATTTGTAATTCATTATTTACAAAAGAATTTTCTTGAACTTTCATGCCTTCAGGCGCGGCGGTAAAGTGTATGCCTATGCCACAATTGGCAAAATAATTATTCATCAAACGATTGTGGTTGGCATTGTATACAAATACACATTTATCTGATTTATCAATGGCATTACCTATGATTTCGGAATGGTTGGCATAATTCAACATCATGCCTTGTTCCATATTATTCCATGCGATGTTTTGGTTTACCTTAATGCGCTCGGAAAACATAATTGCATAGCCAATGGTATTGTCATAAGCAATATTGTGGTTGATTTCGCTGTCATTGGTGTACATATAATGCACGCCATAGCGTAGTTTGTGGAAGACATTGAAATTAAAGGTATTAAAATTACTGGCATTGGAAAAAATGCCATCGCGCCCATAGGAAATATCATTGTGCAATACTTTGGCGTGGGGTGCATTCCACAACGTTACACCATTGCCACGTTCATTTACGCGCAATTGTTTGTTGCCCACAATCGTGTTGCCCTGAACCAAAGATTCCGCCGCACCCCACACATACACGCCCACCGAATTATCCAAAATGTGATTGTCCAAGACTTGGGCGCGAGTGGCGGTTTTGTCTAAAAACACGCCCGCGTCCATATCAGGCAAACTCAAGCCCGAAGCGGTAACCGTCAGATTTTTCAGTGTAACATCAGGTGCAGCTACGCTAATGGTGCGACCCGTGCGGTCGCCTTCAATGATGGTGGCGTGATTGGCTGCGCCTTGAATGGTTAAGGGTTTATTGATGATGATTTTGCCTGCGTATTTGCCTGCCGCCAATTGCAAAGTGTCGCCAGTTTGAGCGGAATCTATGGCAGCCTGCAAATTATCCTGTGGCGACACCGTCAGCACCGCCGCCAACGCATTGACAGGCAATAAACACAGCAGAGAGCAAAGAAATTTGAAATTTACCATTTTGTTTTAAATAATTTATCTGTGTAGGCTGTTTTCAGGCAGCCTCACAATACACGACCATTTTTTGAAGTTACTACCAACCTGTCCCCTCCCCCGTCTCCAACGGGGGAGGGCTAGGGTGCAGACCTGCCAAGTTCTCATCGTGTCGTAGGGGCGGATTTTATATCCGCCCTGTGGGAAGTACCACAATTCAAATATCGTAGAAAGGGCAGATAT
>NZ_JQKH01000073.1 GCF_000745955.1 Alysiella crassa DSM 2578
TCGCTTTCCACTTTGGCAAGAAATTGGGCGGTGTCCAACGCACTGCGCGACACGCCCAAAATGCGCCCTTTCGGGTGCAACAAACCTGCCGCATGCGCCTGATACAAGCAAGGCAGCAGTTTACGCATAGACAAATCGCCTGTTGCGCCAAAAATAATCATGTCAAAATTGTTGAGTTGGGACATTTTTCATTCCTTTCAGGTGGTTTTTAATCAATGAGGCAGCACAGAAAGTTCAGAACCTGTGTTCGTAAGATTGATGGCTTGATTTTATTGATAATTCTTGCGAATACAAGGCGGCTTTTCATGCCAATATTGAACATATTGGCATGAAAAGCCAACGCAGTAGGCGCATGAAGTAGCGATAAAAGCAAGCTATTAAGATTATGAACACAGGTTCTCAAACTGCCTGAAAGTAGGATTATCCCGATTTTCAGGCAGCCTGAATAGTGTTTTTGTTGGATTATTTCACTCAAATCAAATTATAGTGAATCCAATTTAAACCAGTACCGCGTTGCCAGCTCCCTTATGTACTAGGTGTACACGGCGGTTGCTGTCGCCTTGTCCTAATTTAAATTGAATCCACTATATTTTGTTTCCATAATTGGGATACGGTGTTTCAGGCTGCCTGAAAATGGGTTTTCCCATTATAATCAATTATTTTTTAATTTTGCCAACGATTTATGTTATGAAACCTAAATTTGTCTTCTATTTCATTGCCATTGCGCTGCTGGGCTTGTGGCTGTACAAGCAGCACACGCATGTGTATTTGGCGCAATGCGGCGACAGCCAATTTCAGCAGGAAATTTTGGAACGCTTGCAATTTATCGCCCACCGCCAAATTCAACAAAAAAATCTGCCGCTTTATCAAAACAATCAAACCATGCAGCAATACGATTATTTGCAAATCCAAGTCGCCAACATTACCACGCAACAAGCCGCCACACGCAAAAATCCTGTCGCGCAATGCCTTGCCACGCTGAAAATGTCGCCGCAAACGCATATTCAAAAAACCATCAATATTGCGCCATTAATCAAGCAACACCATACGGTGTGGCAGCTTGAAACGCAAACCACCACGCTCTTGTTTACCGCCAATAACAATCGTGATTCATTAACCGAAGCGGTGCAGATGGATTGGCAGCAATTGGAAGAAATCGTGAAATTGCCCACCGAGCTGGTTTTGGCGTGGAATGAACGCGCCAATCAGACTTTGCCTGCCACGCCGCCCAAATCTTCGCCACGACCCCAAAATACCACCCCATTCGTCCCCGCCCCACCCAAACCCAAACCGGAACCCACGCCCCCAGCCACCGAATCCACCGAATCACAAAACAGTTTTACAGAAGCAGAATTTAAAAAATTAAGTGAACGCGACCAAAAGGCGGTTTTGTCCAAAGAAATTTCGGATTTGATTTTGGGCTTAACACCAGCAGAACGCCAAACGTGGTTTAAACAGCGCAATGAAAACAAAGCGTCTTTGTGGAGTTGCCAATTTGAGCAGAATTGTACGGTGGAACAATTGCAAGCGCAAAAACGTGTTTTGCAAAAGATTAAGAAAAATCATTGAGTAATATTGAAAAAAATGGTTTTCAGGCTGCCTAAAAATTAGGCAGCCTGAAATATTTATTTCAAATCTGCACGCGCTTTTTCCACCACCGCCACCGCTTTTTCAACTGACTGCTTGATTTTTTCAGTGTTTTCGTCAACTTGGTTTTCGGCGGCTTTTTCCTGTTCGGTTTTGTGAGATTTATCGGTTTTGCCTTCGCGCAAACGCTGGATAATGGCGGCTTCCTTTTTTCTCGCGCCCTGCAAAATGCCAATGTGGGCATCACGCAATGCTTGCATTTCAGGCTGCGTGAGCGTTAATTGGGCAAAATCACGTTCCAATGTTTCAAAGTTCACGCTGTTTTGCGCCAAATAATCCGCAATCACATTCAGCTTTTCTTGTTTAGACAAATTTTTATCAACAGGCGGTATATCTAATTGCAATAAATCTTGCACTTTCCTTATTTGCTCCCACAATGCCGCCGCTTCCAATAAAATTTCAGGCTGCTTCACAAATTGCGCTTCAAAACGCCATTGTTTGGGTAGCATGGCTTCCACTGTCAAATCAGGCTGCTTTTTCAGCAAATCTTGTAATGCCTGCATTTTCTCCCATTCGCCTGTACGGACAAATGTTTCCGTAGGCGAAATGACGGTTTCAAGGCGTTTGATTAAATCCGCCTGCATGATTTGCGTGAACTCGTCTTGTGGGCGTAATTTTTGTAAAGTCGCCAAATCGCGCTGATATTGCGCCAAATGGGTTTTCAAGGTGCTTTGTAATTTGACGATGGCTTGTTTTTCAGGTTGCTTGGATTGCGCGGCTGCTTGGACAATTTGTTGTGCTTGGGTTTGGAGTTGCTCTTTTTGTTTCTCCAAACCCAGCAAAATATCCCGAATCACACGCGCTTCTTCGCTGGGCTGACTGGGCAACGCTGCCGCCGAAACCGTTGCTGGTGTCGGCGATTGCGCGTTTTCTTGGGAACACGCTGACAGTAACAGCGCGACACAAGCCATCAAAATAATGGATTGGGTTTTCATGATTTTTTCCTTTCACTTAAATATTCATACAGCCTGAAACAGGATTATTTTACACGATTAAATAAATAAATGAGTACAACAAGTTACCCCCAATAAAAAAACGTTCAGGCTGCCTGAAAATTAGGCAGCCTGAATATTCAAAAAATCAATTAATATCAATCACGAAACAACTCACACGTTCCATCTTCCGCGCAATTCGCTTGACGGTACAGGCGAATCAGGCGGCTGGTAGAAGCGTCATGTTTTTGCGGGTCAATCGTGCCGTTCAATTCCGCCAAAATGGTTTTGGCGAGCTGTTTGCCCAGCTCCACACCCCATTGGTCAAAACTGTTCACCCCCCAAATCACGCCTTGCACAAACACTTTATGCTCATACATCGCAATCAGGCTGCCCATATTGCGCGGATTGATTTTATCCAACAAAATCATATTGGTTGGACGATTACCGCTAAAGGTTTTGTGTGGCACAAGGGCTTCAATTTCCTGTTCAGGCAGCCCTTGCGCTTGCAATTCGGCGTGGGCTTCTTCGGGCGTTTTGCCGCGCATAAAGGCTTCCGCTTGCGCGAATACATTGGACAATAAAATCTCGTGATGTCCTGGTAAATTACTGCGTTTGGCTAATGAAGCAATCAAATCAATCGGCGTAACGTGCGTGCCTTGATGCAATAATTGGAAAAACGCGTGTTGCCCATTAATCCCCGTTTCGCCCCAAATAATCGGGCCAGTTTCGGTGGCAACGTGCGAGCCGTCCATTTGCACTTGTTTGCCATTGGATTCCATGTCCAATTGCTGAATAAATTTCGGCAAACGGTGCAAATGTTGGTCATACGGCGCAATCACATGGCTGCCACCACCGTAAAAATTAATGTACCAAATGCCAATCAAACCCAACAAAGCAGGCAAATTGTGTTCCAAAGGCGCATTGATAAAATGATTGTCCATCAAATGTGCGCCGTTGAGCATTTCAATGAAATTTTCTTCGCCCAAATACAGCATAATCGGCAAACCAATCGCCGACCACAAGCTGTAACGACCACCCACCCAGTCCCAAAATTCAAACATGTGTTCGGTATCAATACCAAATTCCGCCACCGCTTTTTTGTTGGTGGACACGGCGACAAAGTGTTTGGCGATGTCTGCCTCACTGCCCTCTTGCAAGAACCATTGACGGGCGGTATTGGCATTCGTGATGGTTTCTTGCGTGGTAAATGTTTTGGAAGCAATGATAAATAAAGTGGTTTCGGGGTGAACTTTTTCCAGCACATCGCGTAATTGCGAGCCGTCCACATTGGAAACAAAGTGCATTTTCAGACGCGGGTGTCCAAATGATTTCAACGCCGTACACATCATCAAGGGGCCCAAATCCGAACCGCCAATACCAATGTTCACCACATCGGTAATCACCTGATTGGTGTAGCCCAACCATTCGCCCGAACGCACCGCATGGCTGAAATCGCCCATTTTGCGCAATACGGCGTTTACTTTGGGCATCACATCTTCGCCATCCACTTCAATGGGCGAATTGGTGCGATTGCGCAAGGCAACGTGTAATACGGCACGGTTTTCCGTTTGATTGATTTTGTCGCCATGAAACATTTGCTTCATGCGTTCAGGCAGCTTGGCTTGTTTGGCAAGCGCAACCAGATTGTTCAAAATATTATCGTTAATACGGTTTTTGGAATAATCCACGCGAATGCCACCCACTTCAATCCAATAGCGTTCAGCGCGGCTGGGGTCTTCTTCAAACCATTGGCGCATGTGGATATTTTGGGTATTGGCGTAATCTTGTTCTAATGCTTTCCATGCAGGGAAATCGCTTGGGTGGGTCATTTTCGTTTTCCTTTGAAGGGTTGTGTTAGGTGTAATCAAATTTCAGAAACGGATTATAAAACGGTTTTCAGATGAAAGTGTTTGTAATTTGAGAAAAGATTGTGTTGGGATAATTCAGGCAGCCTGAAAATGGTTATACTAACGGCTTTTCAGGCTGTCTTTTGGTACACGGCAATATTTAATTTTGCCCACAATCTTGTCCCCCGCCCAGACTTGCCAGCGTGGGAGAGAATAGGTTTCAGGCAGCCTGAATAAATCCCCACAAATGAAAACAAGGATTTACGCCTATGACAAACTTCATTCAAACGCAAAACGCCGCCCAATCCGCCGAGCAACTCGCCCAAGCCGTTGCCCAAAATCTGCGCGATGTGTTGGCAAAACAAGACCATGCCACGCTTGCCGTATCGGGTGGCAAATCGCCCATTGCCTTTTTTCAGGCTTTGAATCAGATGGATTTAGATTGGGCGCGGGTGCAGATTACCCTTGTAGATGAACGTGTTGTACCGACCAACCACGCCGACAGCAACACGGCTTTGGTGCGCGAATATTTATTGCAAAATCAAGCCGCCGCCGCCAAATGGTTGCCCGTGATTGATGACAATGCCGATTCAGGCAGCCTGCAAAATATCGCCCAAACCCTTGAATTTGCATTACAACATTATACTCAACCCGATGTGCTGGTGTTGGGCATGGGCGGCGATGGACACACGGCGAGCATTTTCCCGCAAGCCCCCCAATTTGCAGACGCGGTTCGCGCTGATTATCCGCAACCCTTATTGCACACCACGCCCGTTACCGCGCCACACGAGCGCGTTTCCATGACTTTGGCAGCGATTGAAGCCACGCCACATGTGTATTTGGCGATTGCAGGCGCGGAAAAATTAGCCGTTTATCGTCAAGCAGAACACGCCCAAACACAACAATTTCCCATCAGCTACGTTTTACATTCCAATAAGGTGAACGCAAATGTCTTCTACCACGACTAAATCCAAAAAATCTGAAAATCAATCCCATACTTACCCACGCATTGTTGCCGATATTGGCGGCACCAACGCACGGTTTGCGCTGGAAACATCACAACAAGTATTTGAACACATTGAAGTGTTACCCTGCAACGATTACGACACCATCGTGGACGCCGCCAAAGAGTTTTTAAAACGCGCTGGCAACCCCGAAGTGAAACACGCGGCAGTCGCCATTGCCAATCCAGTCGTGGGCGACTGGTTGCAAATGACCAACCATCATTGGTCGTTTTCCATTGAAACCACGCGCCAAGCCTTGCATTTGGAAACTTTATTGTTTATCAATGATTTTACCGCGCAAGCATTGGCAATCACCAAAGCGCAGCCTGAAGAATTAGTGCAAGTGGGCGGTTTCCAAGCCGTTGAAAATGCACCCAAAGCGGTGATTGGACCGGGAACAGGTTTGGGCGTGAGTGGTTTGATTCCATCGCCATCGGGCTATGTGGCGTTGGCGGGCGAGGGCGGACACACCAGCTTCCCACCGTTTGATGACACCGAAGTAATGATTTGGCAATACGCCAAACGCAAACACGGACACGTGTCAGCAGAACGCTTTTTGAGTGGCGCAGGTTTGGTGTTGATTTACGAAGCTTTGGCAGAACGCGAAGGCGTGAAACGGCAAAAACTCACCCCAGCCGAAATCAGCGAAAAAGCCTTGAGTGGCACATCACCTTTGTGCCGTTTGACTTTGGATATTTTCAGCGCAATGCTGGGGACAGTGGCTTCCAATTTGGCATTGACTTTGGGAGCGCGTGGTGGCGTGTATTTGTGTGGCGGGATTATTCCCCGTTTTATTGATTATTTTAAATATTCGCCATTCCGCAACCGTTTTGAAAACAAAGGGCGTTTTGACGCATATTTGGCGGCGATTCCTGTATATGTCGTGTTAAGCAAATACCCTGGTTTGACAGGCGCGGCGGTCGCATTGGACAATCATTTGACGGTCAATAGCTTAACGTAATTTAATTTTATTTCAAATAATTAGGCAGCCTGAAAACACAGAAATGGGTTTTCAGGCTGCCTGATTATTTATCGCTAAATACTCACACTCAAGGTAAATTGCCGTTTCTTTGGCGGCGCGAGTAAGGCTCGGGTAAACTCGGTTTGCGGATATTGTTGCAAAGTGGCGAGTGCGCGTTGTTGCTGGGCGCGGCGCAAATCGTCATCGCGCACCAATTGCACGCATTTATCCACCAATTCATCATAACGCGCTGGCACGATTGCAGGCAAATAGCGAGGATGAATATGTGAATCATCACATTCACTCACAATCGCCACCCCATTATTCATCAAATACGAGCAACGGATAATCTCAAAAATTTTGCTCTCATAATAGTGCATATTCAGCACCACTTTAGCGCGAGCAATCATTTCATTGCGCCGTTGCCCAAACACGTTTATCAAATATTCCAATTTCACATCGCGTTTTAATAAAGCGTTCAACACATCGGCGCGGCGTTGATTAATACTGCCGAAAAACAACACGTCAATATCGGGCTGCGGCGACAAGGGAATATGCTGCAATTCTTTTTGGTAGCCAATTTCAAATAATTTGGCATGAATACCATGCTGCCTGAAAAAATCAATGTTTTCAGGGTGATAATCCCACACTTCAAAATTTCTCGCCATCGCCAAAATTTTATCGCACACATGATTGGCACCGCCCGAAATCAACTGTTCCGTATTAAACATAATGGTATTGCTGGGCAATTTAGGCAAAAAGTCCGCCGTACACAAGTGCATACCAAAAAAATGGGGCGTTGCGTGGGCTGGATTCGGGACAATCTGTCGCCGATTTCAGACGCATAGCCCAATTCTAACAGCGAATAATGAATCAATTGTGCCAATTCAGTAAACACCCAGCCATCAGCAAATTGCTCGGGGCGAAAATCTAAAATATGAAAAGCAGGTTGGTTCATAATATAATTAAAATAATCAATAAAAATGCGATTGTGCTTGATTGAGTGGAGAAATGCCAGTTTTAAGGCAGCCTGAAAACCCATTTCTGTGTTTTCAGGCTGCCTGATTAAATCATTTATTTACGCCTTAATCGTTTTCGCTTCGTGTTTCGCCAACACCAAATAGCCCACCGCCGCAAACGCCGACAACGCCGCAATCACCACATACGACCAGAACCAGCCAAAACCATCAGCCATCAAAGGCATCACCCAGTTTGCGCCCATATTGCCAATCAAATACGCGGTAACACCCACAAAACCAATTGCCGTCCCCGCCACATTGAGCGGCACAAAGTTAATCGTCAAAATATTCACAATCAACTGCGGACCATAAATCAACGCCCCCAACACGCCGCACACCACCAATAAAGCAGGATAATTCGGCGCCCCCGTTGCCGTCATCATTTCATACGCCAACACCACGCCCGACATGATAAACAAACCAATCGCGCCCATTTTCGCCATCTTATTCGGATATTTCGCCGCCAACCACGCAAACACCAACGACCCTGGAATTGCCACCCATTCCAATACCGAAATCGCCATCTGCGCTTGCGTGTCGCTTAATTTGGCGACTTCGTGCAAATAAATCGGCATCCAGTCTTCCACCCCAAAACGGATAAAATACAAAGCCACATTCACCGCCGCCACCAGCAACAACATCGGATTCAAAAACACATATTTTTTAATCAATTGCCAATAAGTGAGCGATGATTTTTCTTCTTCACTGGCAACATTGGACTCGCCCGCTTCGCCATACATGGTACGCAACGAATCCAAACCTTCCGCTTCTGGCTTATCACCACCACATTTCCAGCAAATCGCCGCAAACGCCAACACCAGCACCGCAGGCACAATAAATGCCGCCAAAATATTTTCCGTTTTCGGCACAATCCAGCCCATAGTTGTCATGCCCGCAATCATCATGGGCAATAATGCCGAACCCATATTTTGCGAAATATTCCAGCCCGCAATCGCCGCACCGCGTGTTTTATTTGGATAATAATTGGCAATCATATTTTGTGAAGCAGGCGCAAGCGCACCTTGTACCACACCACACAATATTAATAAAATTGCCAACATAATCATAGATGTATGAAAAAAGCCAATAATCATACAAATACACGCGCTCGCCGCCAAGCAAATGGAAAACAGTTTACGCAAACTCACTTTATCGCCCAGCGCACCCATATAAAATTTCGCCAAGCCATAAGAAATGGTCAGGCAAGACAATAATGTAGCAATATCCGCCTTGTCCCACCCATTCGTTACCATAATGGATTTGGACATGAGTTTGAAATTATTACGCACCAAATACGCGCACACATAACCCAAAAACGCGACCACAAAAATCATCTTTTGTCGCTTGAGAAATTGGGCGAATTTTTCAGGCTGCCTTTGGGGATAATCGTGTTCCATCATACGCTCCAACAATAAATGAATGAAAAATAGTATTGTGTAATAAATGGCACGAAAATTCAAATAAAACACGATGGGGGCAGCCTGAAAAAATGGGGCGATGTGGTGGATTTGCACCGCTTTCAGGCAGCCTTTCAGTTCTGCGACTATAGAAAAATTGTCGTGTACTGAAAGGCAGCCTGAAAAACCATCGGCGGCATATTCTGTGAATCAGAATACACCGCCGATTTGATGAATATCTAAATCATCACATGATTAGAAGAAAATACCGCTATTGTAACGATTTGGATTGGAACTGTAATTGGACACGCTGGGCGCGGGCAAACCGTCTTCGCTGGGGGCTTCGGGTTGCGCGGCTTGCGTGGGTGCGCTGCCCAAGGCTTCGCTGCGGTTCAACACGATTTGGTTAGGCTCTTCGCTTTCCGTTTCGGGTTGATTGTGAGCGTCGTCTTGGCTGTTGGCTTGTTCCGTTTTCAGCGTATGGCGGCGGAATACGGAAGCAAACGATGGATTTGCCGCCGCGTTTAATGCGGGGGCTGGACGTTCTGTGGCTGCTACTGGTTCAACAATTGGGGCAGCCTGAACTGACTCAACCGTTTCCACTACGGGGGCAGCCTGCACAGGTTCAGCTACTTCCACAACTGGCACAACCTGAACTGGTTCAACCACAGGCGTAACCACTTCCGCCACAGGCGCAGGCTGGACAACAGTAGCCTGAATACTGATTTGCGGTTCAGACACGTCCACAATGGGCGCGGCTTTCGGCGCAAGCTCAATCACAATCGGCTGACTCGCTACCGCCGTTTGTGCCACAGGCGTGGTTTCCACTTTCGGTTCTGCCAATGTAACGGTTGGGGTCAACACGGGTTCAGCGACAGGTTCGGTTTTCTTGGGTGCTACTTGAATCGTAATGGTTGGCGCAATTGAGATTTTCGGTTCACTCGCCGCTTTTTGTTGCGCCAACACTTCTTCGGCAACGGGCAACTCTACTTCTGATGCAGACGTGGCTTCGGGCGGCACAATTGGTTCAACCGTATTAACCAATTCTGTTACATCTACCCCATCATAGTCCACCGCCTTTGCCGTAACCGACTCCGTAGGTGCTTTCACCGAATCAGGCAACCAAGCCATGCTCGCTTGCGTAATGTATTTCGCCAACGCGCCCACAGGTGGCGCACTCACATCAGGCGCAGGCTGTGGGGTAACTTCTGGGTTTGAAGCTGGAGCAGGTTCAGGCGCAGCCACCACAGGAGTCGCCACCGATACGCTCACAGGATTCGCATTCACCGTTTCAGGCTGCGTTTCCGTTACCGCAGCAGCCTGAACCGACTGCGTTTCCGCCTGACTGCGCATCACCGCCTGAACCTTCACTTTCAAAGCAGGTTGCTTTTGCACAGGCGAAATTTGAATGGTCGGCGCAACCGATTCGCTAGACGTAGCCTGTTCCGTTGCGGGCGCAGGAGCCGCTTCCGTAGGGGCGGGTGCAGCCTGATTATCCTGTTCCGTCATGTATTTCGTAAAAATATTTGGTTTACCCTGTTGCGGTAAAACCGTAGATTTAGGCAAACTCATTTGCGCGGGGGCAGCCTGAATCTCTTCTTCTTCAATCACCAAACGCGGCACATCAGGCTTTTTTGGTGCACTTTTCGCAGGGGCAGACTCATCATCTTCCGCACGCGACACCGCCACAATAGACGATTCCGTATCCATGATGGACACATCATCGGCTTGCATTGCTTGGTTTTCATGTTCAGGCTTGCTGCTAAACACCGAAGACAGCCAGCCAAACAAACCAGATTTACGTTTCACTTTACTCATATCCAACTCATTTACTTGAATTTCACGTTCAGACGAAGCCACATCAGCCACCGTTTCAGTCGCTTTAGGCGGTTCAGCTTCGGCAACAGGCTCAACCGTTGCCGCAATATTGCTATTGCCCATCACAATGCTGGGCGGTGGAATCAAACTGCTTTCAGGCTGCCTGAACGCAGACGGTTTGGGCAAATCTGTTTCAGGCTGCACCAAACCCACCGCCACCAATTGCCCACTTTCCACAGGTGGAATGGGCGTAGGATTTGCATTGGGTGGTGCTGTGTTGGGGGGTGGTTCAGGGTTGGGCGACTCGGTGGCGGGCGCATTTGCATTCTCCATTTCCGAATCGGCAGACTCGGGCGTGGGTGCAGACTCGTTTACCGCTTCACTTTCAGGCTGCCTGAATGCTGTATTTTCCGTATTTTCTGCATTTGCCCCATTTTCCGCATTTACCGAATTATCCGTATCCGTTTCATCACCAGACAATTCGTCTTCCCCTTCCGCCACAGGCTTGGGCAAACGCAAACCCGCTTCCGTCAAAACCTGATACGCCGCCAATTCGTCCGTATTGCGTTTGAGTCGCTCGTGCAGCTTCACAAATTCACGTTCCAGCTCTGCCGCACGCGCGGGGTGGTAATACCAATCCAAAGCCGCCGCCGCCAATTTTTCAGGCGTGGCATTGTGTTGCAACAATTCAGGCACCACCATTTTGTTCAACAAAATATTGGGCAAACCCACAAACGGAATCTTGATTTTCCGTTTAACCAGCGAATAAGTGAGCGGCGAAATCTTATAACTAATCACCATCGGACGCTTACACAACGCCACTTCCAACGAAGCCGTGCCACTCGTTACCAACACCACATCCGCCGCCATACACGCCAATTCCGTTTTGGCAGCCTGCAAACGAATCGGCAAATGCTGAAATTCCTGCTGCTTCAAAAAAGCCTGCAATTTCTCGCGCACCGCCGCCGATGGATACGGCATTAAAAACAAAGATTCAGGCAAATCACGCAAAATCAAAGCCGCCGCCCGCAAAAACACAGGCGTCATATACTCCACTTCGCTCACCCGACTCCCCGGTAACAAAGCAAACACAGGCGCAATTAAATTCAATTTCAAACGCTCGCGCACCGCTTCACGGCTATTTTCCATTGGCAAAATTTGCGCCAAAGGATGACCCACATATTCCGCCAAACCACCTGCTTCCCGATACAATTTCGGTTCCATTGGGAACAAGCACAACACCTTGTTTACCTGTTTCACAATCTTATGCACCCGTTCAGGCTTCCACGCCCAAACCGATGGACTCACATAATGCAAAGTCGGAATCCCTGCAGCTTTCAATTTTGCCGCCACAGGTAAATTAAAATTCGGCGAATCAATGCCCACAAACACATGCGGACTAATCTTTTTCAACTCATCAACCAAATTACGCCGAATTTTCAAAATCTCCGACAAACTGCCCAATACTTCCACATAACCGCGTACCGCCAACGGTTCTTGTTCTTCCAAACTAATCAAACCAGCCGCTTTCATGCGTGGGCCACCAATGCCCACAAAGCGAATGTTGTCATATTGCTGCTTCAGCGCGTCAATCAGGTGTGCGCCCAATAAATCGCCCGAAGCTTCGCCAGCGCAGAGCGCGATGATGATTTCTTTATTCATATTAACGGGTTCTATTCTATTTAATTCACTGATTGCAGTATATTGTTTTACATGATTATTATCCATTCAGGCAGCCTGAAAAAATCACAGCATTTTTCACTATCTCTTATAGATAAATTACAGTACACGACAAAAAAATGTGCGAATCTGACGTAGGGTGGGTGTAAACCCACCATTTTTTGCTCGCAAGATAAACGGTTTTAGTGGGTTTACACCCACCCTACGGTAATGGTTATTTTCAGGCTGCCTGAATATTTTGCCACGTACTGAATAGATAAATAAAAACGGATTGTACAAAAAAACAGCACAATACGAAATAAAAATCCTATTTTTCAATCAGATTTTCAAAAAATTTCTCAAAAGCGCAAGAAAAAAGCCTGAACAAAATATGTTCAGGCTAAAAATTGGTGGGTCGTGAGCGATTCGAACGCTCGACCAACGGATTAAAAGTCCGATAAAGCCTATTTTAATTTTTTTTAAACTATTGATTTATAAAGTA
>NZ_JQKH01000074.1 GCF_000745955.1 Alysiella crassa DSM 2578
ATTTTCAGGCTGCCTTACAGTACACGACAAAATTCATGTAGGGTGCGTATTACGCACCGAAATTTCAATTATTTGAATGATTTGGTGCGTGGTACGCACCCTACATTTTGGGCGTTTGTAAAAATTGTCGTGTACTGAAAGGCTGCCTGAAACCCCAAAAACCCCTTTTCAGGCAGCCTGAAAATAAGTTTAACGCCCTTTCAAAGCATTTTCCGCCACTTCAAAATCCGAAAAATGCGTTTTCACGCCCTGAATGTCCTGATAGGTTTCATGCCCTTTTCCTGCAATCAAAACAATGTCTTGTGGATTCGCTTGCGCGATGGCTTGTTCAATCGCCAATTTTCTGTCCACCTGCACCAACACCGCATTGGGCACGGCTGGCAAAATGTCGTCCAAAATCGCTTGTGGGTCTTCCATGCGCGGATTGTCGCTGGTAACAACGGGGCAATCGCTGAACTGGCTCGCCACCGCGCCCATCAAAGGGCGTTTGCCACGGTCGCGGTTGCCGCCACAGCCAAACACGCACCACAAACGGCTTTCAGGCTGCTGGATTTCGCGCAAAGTGGTCAAGGCTTTTTCCAGCGCGTCTGGCGTGTGGGCGTAGTCCACGACAATTAAAGGCTTGTTTTCATTGATAATACAATCCATGCGACCTGTGGCAGGGCGGATTTGGCTCAAAGCGTTTAAGGCAGCCTGCAAATCCCAACCGTTCGCGCACAACACGCCCACGCAAGCGGCAAAATTTTGCGCGTTAAAACGCCCCAATAAACGCGTTTCCACTTCGCCATCGCCCCAAATCGTTTTTAATTTCAATCGCATACCGCGTGTATTGGCAACAAATTCGCTGATGTGAATGTCCGCATTTTCATCAAAACCGTAAGAAATGGTTTTTAAATGGGGATATTTTTCGCGCAATTCGGCAATCAGTTTTGCGCCAAATTCATCATCTTGATTAATAACGGCATTTTCCAGACCCAACCAGTGAAACAATCGCGCTTTGGTTGCGCCATAATCGTCCATGTCCGCGTGGTAGTCCAAGTGGTCGCGCGTTAAATTGGTGAACACGGTGGTGCGGAACGGCACACCATTCACGCGAAATTGGTGCAAACCATGACTGGACACTTCCATCGCAATGTGTTTCGCACCCAAGTTTTTGAATTGGCGCAATAAAGTTTGTACGGAAACGGGGTCGGGCGTGGTGTGGCTGGTTTCTTGCAAATCGCCAAAAAAGCCGTTGCCGACCGTGCCGATAATCGCACAGGATTTTTGATTTACCCTCTCCCCTGCCCTCTCCCATTGGGAGAGGGGGTGATTGGGTTTATCCATTCCCTCTCCCTGTGGGAGAGGGTTAGGGAGAGGGATATTTTGTTCTAAAATATCAATCGCTTGGGCAAGCCATTGCGTGATGGACGTTTTGCCATTTGTCCCCGTAACGCCCACAATATTCAGGCTGCCTGAAAGATTACCGTAAGCCTGTGCCGCCAAAATGCCTGCGCGTTGGCGCAAATCGGCAATCGGCTGATTGGGAATAGCCCATTGATTTTGCCAAACAAAATCGCCATCTGCGTCCCAATACACAAATTTCGCGCCATTGTTAATCGCGGCTTGAATGTAATTTCTGCCGTCCGCGTATTCGCCTTGACACGCAACAAACACATCGCCTTGTTGGATTTGGCGGCTGTCGGACGTGAGTTTCTCGCTTTGGCTAACGTGATGTTTTAATTCGGGTAATTCGGTTTCGCGTGGGGGTATGATTTGGCTGTACATTTTTTAAATCCTTTGTTTTTTGAAAATATTGAAAAAAAATTTTTTGGGGAATATTTTTAGGTTTCAGGCTGCCTGAAAATGAATTAATCTTTAAAAACATGATTTTCTAGGCTCAATTTAATGCCACTTTGTTGGCACAAATCTTGCGCCCATTTGTGCATAATCGCTATTTCCTCATCATTTTCTGTGCGATAACGCAAAATCGCAACTTGCTTATCATACTGATAATAAAGTAAAAAATTGAATACTGCGCGGCGATTTAATATGGGGTCTTGGCTAATGTGAACATTCAGGCTGCACGTTTGGTCTAAATCAATGATTTGGCTTTCATTTTTATGCAAAATGGTGCATTGTTTGGTTTCGCTATTCCATACAATTTGACTGCTTTGTTCACGCAATGCCACATATAGCCAGCAACAGAATAATATCGGCGCAAGTATTGGAGACGTGTATAACATCATGATTAATATGATTAAACACAGATAATTTGGTATTTGAAACCATGTAAACACCAGCGTACGATTGCTCAACCACGCCCATGTGCCAAACGGTGCGTGAGATTGCAAAATTGTCCATTCGTATTGGGATTTTATTTGTTGAATATTATCAATAAAATGGGGCATTTTGATTGTCTTTCTGTAACAAAAATGGGGCTTCAGGCTGCCTGACAGTACACGATAAAAATAACAGTAGGGTGCGCCGTGCGCACCAAACTTACCACAATATTTAAATTATTCAGCCACTTGATGCGCACGGCGCACCCTACATTTTTGTGATTGAAAAATTGTATTGTCGTGTACTGAATCGCCGAAATAAAAAAACTGGTTTTCAGGCAGCCTGAAAACCAGTTTAAGGGGATTTATTCGGGCAAAATCTCCGTTTCCAAAGCTGCCTCTTCCGCTGACTTTTCTTTTGCTTTCAAGACTTTGGGTTGTACTTCATGGTTACTGGGATAAGTGGGTGGCACACCCAAAATTTTCAGGCTGCCACTCATCACGCCACGAAACGCAGGTCCCGCCACCAAACCACCATAATAACCCTTGCCACGCGGGTCATCAATCGTAACCGCCACAATCAAACGCGGATTTTGGGCAGGCGCAAACCCCACAAAACTCGCCCGATAACGGTCTTCATAGCTGCCACCGACAATTTTTTTCGCCGTACCCGTTTTCGCTGCCACATCGTAGCCTTCAATCGCGCCACTCACGCCACTACCGCCTTGACGGGTTACGCTAATCATCATTTCACGCATCAATTTAGCGGTTTCGGGTTTAATCACAGGTTCGCCATCGGGTGTGCCATCGCGTTTGAAAATGGTTGCAGGCAATAATTTACCATCTGTCGTGAAAATTGTGTAAGCCTGCGCCATTTGCAGCAAATTCGCCGTAATCGCGTAACCATACGACATCACAGCTTTGTCCAACGGTACCCATTGACTAGCAGGTTTAATCGGCGTGAATTGCTCACCCGTAATACCTGAATCGGTTTTGCGTCCAAAACCAATTTCGCTATAAAAATCATACAAATCTTGATTTGGGTACATCGCTGCAATTTTACTCGTGCCCACGTTAGATGATTTTTGCAAAATCCCTTCGGTGGTCAAAGTTTGATAATTATGCACATCACGAATGGTTTTCACGCCAATATTAAATGGTAAAGTATTGAAATTGGTGTAACGCGTGATTTTGCCATCGTCAATCGCTTTTGCCACCACAAAAGGCTTAAACACCGAGCCTGGTTCCATTGTTACCCCCACCGCGAAATTACGGAAATTTTCGGTAGGATAATCCTGATAAAAATTCGCATCATAATCAGGCAAACTGCTCAATGCCAAAATTTCACCCGTTTGCGCGTCCAAAACCACCACGCCACCTGCGCGCGCATTAAAACGGCGTATGGTTTTTTGCAACTCGGTGCGTGCCAAGCGTTGAATTTCCTGATTCACCGACAACACCAAAGTTTGCCCTGGTCTGGCGGATTTATTTTCAGGCGAATTAATCAGTTCCACCACATTGCCACGTCTATCACGCAAAACATATTGAATGCCGTCTTCGCCCATCAAATTACTGTCTTCGGTGCGCTCCAAGCCTTCCAAGCCCTTGCCCTGCTTGCCTGAAAAACCGACAATATGCGAAAACAAATTGCCCGTAGGATAAGTGCGCTGGCTACGTTCTTCAAAACGCAAAGTGGGGATTTTTAATTTTTTCAACTCGTCCGCTTGTTCCAAAGACAATTCTACTTTGGGATTCCAATATTTTTTGCTCACGTCTTTTAATTTTTCGCGCACTTCCGCTTCAGGCAGCCCCAAAATATCGGACAATTGCTTAAATTGTTCATCGGAAATCACGTCCCAATTCACTTCATCGCCCATGCGTTTGGGAGCGTAAATGGCTTGCGGATTAAACGTAGGCACGCGCAAATAGCGACTGATTGCCAACACATTGCCGTCTCGGTCGGTAATCATGCCGCGCAACGCAGGTTCTTTAATACTGCGGATAATGCGGTCGCGCCCATGCACGGCAATGTCTTTATAGTGCTCGGTGCGCATATACACCGAATGGGCAATCAGGCTGCCAAATAATAAACCAATCAAACCCAAAACCACACGTATACGCGTATTGTTATAAGCATTTTTGGTGGGGGCTTTGGTTTTTTTCATTTTTTTGACTTTTTTCGGCAACGGCATGGAGTGTTCTAAAACGTCCACTTCTGCGTCTACCGATTCAGGTGTTTCTTTGGGAGATAATGACTCTGACATGATTAGCGCAATTCTAAAATAATGGTTTCTTCTACGCTGGGTTCGCGCATATTTAATTTTTTGGCGGCATTATTAATAATTTTATTTTCAGACGCTTGACTAAATTCGTATTGTAATTCCGCGTAATCTTGGTTCAAACGAATTTCTTGCTCTTGTGCTTTGCCATAAATTTGCGTTTCATGACGAATATTATTATTCAAATCAACTACATGAGCAGCCGACCACAAGACAAGTAATAATAAAATAATATTGGTTTTGGTTGCCATAATTTTCACTTTCTCGGGCAGCTTGGGCAATTTAAAGGGTAAATCAAAAGGTAATGGTTTCATAGGATACAGTGTTCAGGCTGCCTGAAATATGGAAATGGATAAATCAAATTAAATCATATATTTTATATTTTCAGGCTGCCTGAAAATGACCTTCTGTGCGCTCCGCCACCCGCAAAACCGCCGAGCGTGCGCGTGGATTGTAGGCAATTTCCTGTTCACTCGGTTTTATCGCTTTGCCGATTGCCAACAAGGGTGGTTTTGGCAAATCCGCTTCGCGCACTGCCGCCCATTTGGGTAAAGGCGCATGGGTAGAATGGGTGCGAATAAATTGCTTCACAATCCTGTCTTCCAAAGAATGAAACGCAATCACCGCCAAACGCCCACCCACATTCAGGCGCGAGACAACTTGCGGCAAGACTTCGGCGACTTCATCAAGTTCACGATTAATGAAGATGCGAATGGCTTGGAATGTACGCGTCGCGGGGTCTTGACCGCGCTCGCGAGTGCGGACGACTTGTGCCGTGATTTGCGCCAACTGATGGGTTGTAGTGATGGGACGCTCTTGTCGCTGCGCAATAATTGCGCGCGCGATTTGGCGACTAAACCGCTCTTCACCATAATTTTTAATCACCTCGTGTATTTCCTGTTCATCGGCAATCGCCAGCCATTGAGCGGCGGATTGTCCTCGCGTGGTGTCCATGCGCATATCCAAAGGCGCGTCAAAACGGAAACTGAATCCACGCGAACCATCGTCAATCTGCGGAGACGAAATGCCCAAATCAAACAATGCCCCATCAACTTTATCCACCGCCAACTCATTTAAGGCAGCCTGAAAATGGGCAAAACCATTGTGTACCACGTTTACTCGTTTATCTGATTTTGCTAATTCGTTTGCCACTTCAATCGCTTGCGGGTCTTTGTCAAACACAATCAAACGCCCCGCCTCGCCCAGTTTAGACAAAATCAAACGCGAATGCCCGCCACGCCCAAATGTGCCGTCCACATACACCCCATCGGGGCGAATATTGAGCGCGTCCACCGCCTCGTGCAGCAAAACGGTAATGTGTTGAAAAGGGGTATTCATGGTACAAAATTCGTTCTGAAAACCCTACACTATAAAAAAAAATCGCCCCACGGTCAAACCAGCCCACCACAGAAAACCCCTGATTTCAACGCCAAAAAAACCATTCAGGCAGCCTGAAAAACCCTTCAGGCTGCCTGAATATTGATTACTGAATTCGTCAAATGAAAATTCCCCTAAAAAACAAGGGAAAACCATTTCGCCCACACGCCCACACAAAACCGTTATAATACCGTCAGTATGTTGATTTTTACAAATTTTAACATTAATATTTTCAAATTATCCACAGTTATCCAAGACTTATGCAAACTTTCAAAACCACCCAAATTCCCGAATTATCCGCCGAACAAATCGCCGCCACCCAAGCATTGCACGAATACATTGTGCAACAAATTCAACAAGCTGGCGGAAAAATCCCCTTTTCTCAATTTATGCAACTCGTGCTCTACGCGCCACAATGGGGCTATTACACAGGCGGGGCACACAAAATCGGTGCGGCAGGCGATTTCATTACCGCGCCCACGCTCACACCACTCTTTGCACAAACTTTGGCGGTGCAAATCCTTGAATTATTGCCGCAAACGGCTGGCAATGTGTACGAATTTGGCGCAGGCACGGGCGCACTCGCTGCCGATTTGCTCAACGCGCTTTCAGGCAGCCTGAAAAATTATTATATCATTGAATTATCATCAGATTTAGCACAAAGACAAAACGCACACATTCAGCAACACGCGCCCGAACACGCCCACAAAGTCGTTTGGCTGGATAGGCTGCCTGAAACATTTGATGGCATATTAATAGGCAATGAAGTCTTGGACGCCATGCCTGTGGAACGCGTGCGCCGCAATGAAAACGGTGCGTTTGAATTGGCGTATGTGGCGGTGGAAAATCAAGAATTTTGTTTTCAATACAATTATTTAGACGATGAACATTTATTACAGGCAGCCTGCACTTATTTCCCCGACACGCCCGATTACACCAGCGAATTGCACCCCACGCAACACGCATTTATCCAAACACTCGCCCACCAATTAACACGCGGCGCAATGATTTGGATAGACTATGGTTTTGATTCCAAACAATATTATTACCCACAACGCACAGACGGCACACTCATCGGGCACCACCGCCACCACAGCATACACGACCCATTTTACCGTGTCGGCTTGACCGATTTAACGGCGCATGTGAATTTTAGCGATATTGCGGACGCGGGTTGTGGCGCAAATTTGGATTTGATTGGCTACACCACGCAAGCAAACTTTTTGTTTAATTTAGGGATTTTGGATTTGCTTGCCGCGCAATATCCACGCACCGACACGCCCGAATATGTGCAAGCCGCCCACGTCGTGCAACAACTCACCGCGCAACATGAAATGGGGGAATTGTTTAAAGTGATGGCATTTGGCAAAAATGTGGACGTGGATTGGCGTGGGTTTATGGTGGGGGATTTGTGTCATAAATTGTAGTCCATCACACCAAATGTAGGGTGCGCCGTGCGCACTAAATCTATGAAATTATTAAATTTTATGGAAAATATAGTTGTAGAAGTGAAAATGCAATATAAGGCGACAACGCCCGCCGTGTACGAATAGTACATAAGAGCGTTGGCAACGCCGTAGTGCTTTTTCAATTCTGCGACTATTAGGTGCGCACGGCGCACCCTACCATTATTTACCCACGCGCCGCGCATTTGCCCATTTTTTCAGGCTGCCCTGCCGTGCGACTGCTTTCACTAAACGCCATGCGAATAGACATTTTCTCGTTTTCCAACAATAAAATACGCGTACTTTCATCGTCATTTAATTCACGCGAAATTGTCCAGCCCAACTGTTTTAATTTGCCATCAGCCGTGAAACCATGTGGCACATCGCGCACCCATTCGCCATTTGCCCACACGCCCAAATGTTCAATCGGCAAAGCGTAACCCAATAATTGCTCGCTTAAGGCTTCGGGCGTGTCTGCGCTGTAGATTTTTCCATTGGCATCAAGTGCCAACACGCCTTGCGAATCGCGGCAAAGCTGCCCTACTGTGTTGCCCAAAGGCGTGTTCACGTCTATGGTTTCCACACCGTCTTTGCGTGTCCAATCAAAATTGGCGTAACTGCCTTTGTCGTTGATTTTTACGCCCAATCTGCCTGTTGTGTCAAAGGTTTGCCAATCGCGTTGCGCTTGCCAATTGTGCGGTGTGGGCATGGTATTGCTGACACAGGCGGCGAGTAAAGTCAGGCAGCCTGAAAGTATTAAATATTTGATTTTCATTGAATATTCCTTGTTTTAAATTATGATAATTTTCAGGCTGCCTCAATATTCAGGCAGCCTGAAAAATAGGGTTTTTACGGGCGACCCGTACGCGGCGAAATCGTCAAAATTTCGCAACCCGTTTCCGTTACCAACACTTCATGTTCCCATTGCGCCGACAAACTGCGGTCTTTGGTTACCACCGTCCAGCCGTCATTCAGGATTTTCAAATGGCGTTTGCCCTGATTAATCATCGGCTCAATTGTGAAAATCATGCCCGCTTTCAAAACCATGCCTTCACCGCGTTTCCCATAATGCAAAATTTGCGGTTCGCAATGGAAATCGCGCCCAATGCCGTGTCCACAAAATTCCTGTACCACCGAATAACCCGCATTTTCCGCCACATTTTGACATGCCCAACCAATATCGCCCAAAGTCGCCCCTGCTTTCACCGCGCCAATACCCGCCATCATCGCTTCGTGGGTTACATCAATCAGGCGTTGCGCTTGCGGCGACACCTTGCCAACGGTAAACATGCGGCTGGAATCGCCGTGAAAACCGTCTTTTTTAATGGTCAAATCAATATTGATAATATCGCCTTCTTTCAAAGGTTTATCATCGGGAATGCCATGACAAATCACATGGTTCACCGATGTGCAACACGATTTGGGATACGGCGGATTGCCATAATGAAGCGGCGCAGGATAGCCGCCCTGCACATTCACATGGTAATCGTAAACCAATTTGTCAATTTCATTGGTGGTAATCCCAGGTTTGATAAAATCGCCAATATAATCCAATGCTTCCGCCACCAAACGCCCCAATTCGCGCATTTTGTCTTGTTCTTCAGGCGTAGTAATAATCACCGCCATAATGTTTTTCCTTATTTTTTATTTAAAAATAAAATTATAAACGAACTGATTGTTCTGTTTTGTTTTATTTTATTAACGTGATGATTTGTAAACTTTTCAGGCTGCCTTTCAAATGTAGGGTGCGTACCACACACCCAATCATTCAAATAATGGGGAATTTGGTGCGTAATACACACCCTACATGAATTATGGCACATACTTTCAGGCAGCCTGAAAAATTTAAAATCAATTACTTAATGCAATTTCAATCGCCCCGACACCCGTTTTTGCGCCAAACGCGCCAACGCCAACAACACCGTGCGTTTCAAACCCAACACCGCAAAATGGTGCATTAAATGCAAAGACATATGCGCCCATTTCGCCACAATGCCTTCAATGAAAAAATGCGTTTGATGATTCGCCGACACATTGCCCACGCCCTTGTCAAAACCTAACGACACCAACGCGCCACTGTCTTGATATTGAAAGGTTTCCGTGAACGGTTTTTCTTGAACCGCCGCCCAAAATTGTTTTGCCAAATAGCTGGCTTGCTGGTGGGCAGCCTGCGCGGTGGCGGGAATGCGCGTGCCGTCCGCCAAAGTCAAACTGGCGCAATCGCCCAAAGCGTAAACGTATTTGGCAGATGTTTCCAATTTCTCGTTTACAATAAATTGGTTAATCCCGTTCGTTTCCAAACCAAAAGTTTGATTGCGCTCCGCTGCCTTAATCCCAGCCGCCCAAATCACAATATCCGCCACGATTTCGCCCTTATCGGTTATTACTTTTTCTTTAGTTATTTCAACTACTTTAGTTTCCGTATGCACATTAATTTGTTTACGCTCCAAAATTTCCATTGCCTGTTCTGCCACTTGTTCAGGCATGGCAAGCAGAATGCGCGGCGCGGCTTCAACCAAATTGATTTCAATGCGAAAACGGTTTGCCGAACCAATAATTTGGTGCATTTCGTGATACGCTTCCGTCATTTCCGCCGCTAATTCCACGCCAGTCGCGCCACCACCAATAATCGCCACATTCAGGCAGCGTTTGTCTGAATGCGAAGTTTGCAAAAATCGCCCAAACAAATATTTTTGGAAACGCTGCGCGTCTTGTGCGTTTTCCAAAACATACGCATTTTCAAAACCTTTCGTGCCAAATGAATTAGAGCCGCTCCCTATCGCCAACACACATTTATTGAAACTAATTGTGCTTTCGGGAACCAGCAGGCTGCCGTCTTCATCGCGCAATTCGCCAACCGTGAGCGTGCGCTCTTGTGGATGAAACTCGGTCAATTCGCCCAGCATAAAGGAAAAATGATTGCGCCGCGCCACAGTCGTGTACAACAAACCTTCCTGTTGCGGATTGAGCGTGCCAACCGCCACTTCGTGCAAAGTCGGTTTCCAAATATGCACAATGGAACGGTCAATCAGCAACACATTTTCCGTGCCTGCGCCGCGCCCATATTTGCGCCCCAATTTCGCCGCCAACTCCAAACCGCCTGCGCCGCCGCCGACAATTATCGTATCGTAATGCATGTGTGTATATCCTTATTTTAAAATGAAAATATTTTCAGGCAGCCTGAAAACATACAGGCTGCCTGTGAATGAAAAAATTATGATGAAATTGTACAATTTATTTTTGGACAACACAAAACTACATTTTCAGGCTGCCTTTCAGTACACGACAAACAAATAGGGTGCGTATTACGCACCAAATTTGTATTTATTTGAATGACTTGGTGCGTGGTACGCACCCTACAAATCTCACGATAATAAAGTATGAAACGCAAATCCCTGCTCGTCCACCGCCAAATAACCGCCCACATCATCATACCAATCGGGCAACACATAACGCGCAATTTCACGCCCAAATATTTGATGATAATGAATATTTTGTCTATGCGTATGCCCATGAATCAACACATCTAACGCCCGATTATGTTCACAGGCAGCCTGAATGCCGCTTGCGGTCGCATCTGAAATGGCGTAATTTTGCTCATTTAATTTGCGCTGGCGACTTTTGCTGCGGATTTGTTCTGCAATCTGTTTGCGTTTGCGAAAAGGTAAACACAATAAAATTTTCAATAATAAGGGGTTACGAATGATTTTTCGGTAACGCAAATACTGCACATCATCGGTACACAATTCATCACCGTGCGTCAAAAGAATGCGTTTGCCATGTAAACTTATCATGCTTTGTTCGGGCAAAATCTGCATATTGGCGCGGCTAGCATATTGTTTTCCCAAAACAAAATCTCGGTTGCCCGCAATAAAATACACGGGCGCAAATTGGGCAAAATCACGAATTTGCTCGGCGACTTGCTGGGCAGTTTGGCTGTCGTCATCATCGCCCGTCCACGCTTCAAATAAATCGCCCAAAATATACAGCGCGGCAACTTTGCCTGTTTGCTCGCGCAAAAATCGGGCAAACAGGGCATTTAGGCTGGGTGTGTGGTCGGATAAATGTAAATCGGCAATAAAGAGTGTTTGCATGGTTTTCAGGCTGCCTGAATAATGATTTTATTGGATTAATCTTTCAGGCAGCCTGAAAAATCTGCTGGTACATCTCTTCACTAAATCCCACATAAACCTGATTATCGCGCACCAAAACAGGGCGTTTCATCACGCTGGGATGGGCGCACATCAGGGCGATTGCGCCCGCTTCCGTGTCCGCCTGCGCTTGTTGTTCGGCGGACAAATTGCGCCAAGTTGTGCCGCGCTTGTTCAACAAAATCGCCAAAGAAACCTGTTTCAGGCAGCCTGAAACAAATTCGGGCGTGGGCACAGATTTTTTAAAATCGTGAAACGTGTGTTCTACGCCGTTTTCGGTCAGCCACGCACGGGCTTTTTTCACGGTGGCGCAATTGGGAATGCCATATAATTCAATCATTTTCAATCTTTCTTGTGTGTGAATAGGGGCATTGTACGAAATTTGCTGATTTTTGTCTTGTCGTCAGCCACATTTACCGTTATGCTTATTCGTTTTGATTTTACGAAAAAAGGTTAAACAGATGAAAAAATTACTGGTTTTGGGAACAACTTTGTTGCTGGCAGCCTGCGGCGGTGGCATAGATGAAAGCGATTTGCGCGAAGCCATCAATGAATCCAATCACCGCGTATGCTTGCCGTTTGAATTGGACGTACAAGATCGTGTATCCGATGATAAAGCGTTTACTACTCATTTGGGCGCACCCGAAATTAAATTACTGAAACGCTTGGCAAACGGCAAACGCGCCAATGAACACGCCATCAAGCAAATGGAAGCATTGGTACGCGCAGGCTTGTATAAAGCCGATAAAGAACAAAAAGTGGGACAAGGCGAACAAGCCATTCGCTACGCCGTGTACACCTTAACCGAGCGCGGCGAAGAAGAAATTAAACGCGGTCATCATCATGCTGCTTTGCTGTGCGTGGGCAAATTAAAAGTGAAAAAAATCAATTATTTCACCGAGCCAACCGCATTAAACGGCGTGATTGTAACCAATGTGTCGTATGAAGCCAGAATGCAGCCTGAAAAATGGGCAAACGCATTATTAAAAGAAGGTCAATACAAAGACTTACACAAAAATACCAGCACCAAAACCGTTACTTTAATGAAAACCAGCGACGGTTGGCGCGATGTGCGTGAATTACATCGTTAATTTTATAGTGAATTCAATTTAAACCAGTACCGCGTTGCCAGCTCCCTTATGTACTATGTGTACACGGCGGTCGCTGTCGCCTTGTCCTGATTTAAATTGAAT
>NZ_JQKH01000075.1 GCF_000745955.1 Alysiella crassa DSM 2578
TTTTTCAGGCAGCCTTTCAGTACACGACAATTTTTACCAACACTCAAAATGTAGGGTGCGTACCACGCACCAAATCATTCAAATAATTGAAATTTCGGTGCGTAATACGCACCCTACATGAATTTTGTCGTGTACTGAAAGGCAGCCTGAAAATAAAAAGGCTTGTTATCCGAAAATAACAAGCCTTTTGATTAGGCAATCTTAACTGAATATTTCAGATTAGAATTTGTGAGACATACCTACGCCTACAGCACCTTTTTTGTATTTGTTTTTGTTACCGTCTTTCAGTTCCAAGTAACCTACTTGACCGTTCAATGCAGTACGTTTAGACAACAAGTAATCAGCACCTACAACACCTTGAACGTATTTAGCGTCATTCAATACAGGAGCAGTAGCGGTAGCAGGAGTAATACCAACTGTTGGTAAGCTCTTAATGTCAAAACCATAAGCAGCAGAACCTTTTAAGCGAACTGCATTGTTAATAGTGTAAGCAGCACTAGCAACTACTTCTTTGCTACCTTTAACAATTTCATTGACACCTAATGCAGTTCCTGGCTCACCTGTGAAACTTTCAACATCGTCAACATAACGAGATTGTTGATAGCCAACGCCTGCTAACCAGTTGCTATTTTCAAAACCTACGTTAGCAGCAGCTTGGTAACCATCTTTACCTTGACCAGCAGCATTTGTTACAGAGTTTTTAACATATGTACCTGCTACATCAGCAAAGAAACCTGCATTTTCATAACCTAATTTAGCACCATAAACAGCAGCTTCTCTATCAGTAGGTGAATTTGTATTATTGCTTACGAATGAAGAGTTGTTGTTGTTGTTATTGTTGTCGCTAGGAGATACATACGCCTGAGCTTGGAAACCAGCAAAATTAGGAGTTTCATAGCTTGCGGCAACTTTACGATCAACAGCAGCATTGGTACGAGTGTAAATGCCCAAACCAGCAGCATTGTTATCGTATTCCCATTGATCCAAACGACCATTGATGTCTTTTACAGGTGTGCTCAAATGACCAGCTTTAACGGTACCAAAGTTACCAGTTAAACCAATGAAAGAATCACGAGTAGAGAAGCCAGTATTGCCACCACCGATATTAACATCTTGCTCCAATTGCCAAATAGCACGCAAGTTGTTGTTCAAATCTTCATGACCTTTAAAGCCAATGCGTGAACCGTAGTCAACGATTTTAGTAGAAGTACCTTTGTCGCCGATATTAGAAGTAAAGCTACGAGTAACTTCTACACCGCCTTTAATCACACCATACAAAACCACGTCAGCAGAAGCTGCAACAGGTAAAGTAGCCAATGTCAAAGCAATCAGAGTTTTTTTCATTTCTGTCATTCCTTAAAATTAGAAATAAAACAACGAATTTTGTTTTATACAAAGTTCGCATCGAGATGTTTAAAATATTTGGACTTGCGCCCAAACAGTTCAATTCAGGTGTCAATATAATGGTTTCGGCTGAAAAAGACAAATAATATTGCGCTTTATTTTGGGGGAAGTGTGGTTTTTTTGCAAAAATTACTATCTTTGTGTTTGTTTTTTAATAATTTATTTTTTATTTGTAAAAATGAGACACTTTGGCTTTCAGGCTGCCTGAAATTAAAAATAACGCTGATAGACGCTCAATAATCCCACCATAATCGCCACGATGACGATGATTTTGGCGATAAATTGCACGGTTTGATGAAAAACCTGTTTTTCGTGTTTGCCCAATAATACGCGCCAGATAAAAATCAGTAGGGCAAATAATAGGGCGGCGGCTAGGATTTTATTTAATAATGTCATGGTTTCAGGCTGCCTGAATGGAAAAAAGGCGCAAATAATAAAATATTTGCGCCCTTTTTTGGGGAAAAATTATTTCAATTTGGCGGTGGCGGCTTTGTCTAAAGCACATTTTTCCACGATGATGGCGTTGGCACCATTGCGTTGTACCGATAATGTGCCGCCGTCCACATTGCGAACTTCGCTGGCTTTGGCGGGCAAGGTCGTCCACATGGTGCCGTCTGCGCCTTCGCTCACAAAGCGGTTAAGCAAAGGGTCTGCCACGCGGAACAAGCCTGTGGAAATCACGCCGTTTACTTTGGCTTGTGCCACAATTGGCTCGCCGTTTTTCATGCCGTACATAACGGTGATGTTTTGGTTGCGTTTTTTGCCGTTTTCTTGAATTTGGCAGGTGTAAGCCACTTCGGTTTTGCTGTCAATGCTCAAGGTGGCTGGGGCGGTTTTCGCGTCTTTGGCAAATGCGCCTGCAGACAAAACCGTCATCAAAACCAATGCGCTCATTTGAATGGATTTTTTCATCGGATTTTCCTTATTTGTTTGGGTTGAGAGAACGACACTATTATATAGGGGAAATGTGTTGATTTTGGTTAAACTAGGTTATTTTTATGGCGAATTTGGTTTTCAGGCTGCCTTGTTGCACACGACAAAAATAATCGTAGGGTGGTGCGCCGTGCGCACTAAATTTACCGAAATATTTAAATGATTCAATTATTTTGGTGCGCACGGTGCACCCTACGTTTTTTATGTCTAAACCACCGTTTTTCCACCAAAATCACATAAATCATTGATTAAACACGTTTGGCATTGCGGTTTTTGCGCTTTGCAGGTGTAGCGACCGTGCAAAATCAGCCAATGGTGTGCGTCCATTAAAAATTCTTTGGGGATATTTTTCATTAATTTGTCTTCCACTTCGCGCACATTTTTGCCCGCCGCCAAACCTGTGCGATTGGATACGCGGAAAATATGCGTGTCCACCGCCATCACAGGCTGCCCAAACGCTGTGTTCAGCACCACATTTGCCGTTTTGCGACCCACGCCCGACAAGGCTTCCAATTCTTCGCGGGTGCGTGGCACTTCGCCGCCGTGTTTTGCCAATAAAGTTTGACAGGTTTCTATAATGTGTTTGGATTTGGTTTTATACAAACCGATGGTTTTCGTGTATTCCATCACGCCTTCCAAGCCCAAATCCAGCATCGCTTGTGGTGTGTTGGCAACGGCGAATAATTTGGCGGTGGCTTTATTCACGCCCACATCGGTGGCTTGCGCTGACAGCAACACGGCAATCAATAATTCAAATGGTGAAGAAAAATTCAATTCGGTGGTGGGGTGTGGATTATTGGCGCGTAAACGCGTGAACATTTCAATGCGTGTTTGTTTATTCATATTATTTGGTTTCTTAATTAAATTCAGGCAGCCTGAAGATGGTTCAGGCTGCCTGCTGGGGATAAAAACAGAAAATTAATCAGTAATTTGCACTTCCACGCGGCGACCTTCTTGGCTTTCACCTTTTGCGCCCACGCTGTTTTTGGGTTTACGCAACACAATGTTTTTCTCGTCCACGCCGCGTTCAATAAAGAATTTTTTCACGACTTCGGCGCGTTTTTTGGACAATTTTTCATTGGCTGCGGCTTTGCCTGTGCTGTCGGTGAAGCCGCTGATGGTTAATTTTTTGCCCGCTTTGCCTGCTTCAATGGCTTCTTTGGCGACTTCGTCTGCGTTTTTAGCAAGGCGACTAAAACCTGTGGCGAAGTAGAATTTCACCATGCCATCTTCCAATACGGCGCGGCTTTCATTGGCTGGTGGTGGCGTGTTGGCAGATTCGTTCAGGCTGCCTGAATTTTCTACTGTGTTTTTGTTTTCATCGGATTTATTTTCTGCAGATGAATTGCTTGCTTTGTCATCAGATTTATTTTCGTCAGATGAAGTAGTTGTTTTGTCATCGGATTTATTTTCTTCAGATGAAGCAGCTGTTTTGTCATCGGATTGATTTTTGTCAGATGAACTTGTGGCTGTATTCTCTGAATGTTGATTTTCAGATGAAGCAGCCGCCGTGCCGTTATTCGCATTTTTATTTTCATCAGATGAAGCCGTTGCGCTACCCATATCGTTCAGGCTGCCTGAAGCGGCTAAATTGTCTGTTGCACCACCATTTGAGTTGTTTGAACTGCCTGAAGTTTCGCTGCTTTGGCTAATTTGTGGTTGGGTGGCGGTGGTGTTGCTGGCTTTGTCATCGTTCATGCACATGCGTAAGCCGAAAATCGCCGCCGCCGCCAATGCCAGCCACACCAATGCTTTCACCCAGCCCGAACCGCCTGAACCAGCCGCCATAGGTGCAGCCGCCGCAGCCGTTGCGGCGGTTACGGTGCTGCCTGCTGCCGCGTTGGTGGCTGCGCTTGCCACATAGCCGCTCAATGTGCTTGCCAAAGCCGCCACGCTCGCGCTCAAACCCGCCGAGCTGCCAATGCCCAAAGCAATCATAATGCCCGCAGGCAATGCTTTGGTCAGCCAGCAAGATTGATTGCTTAAAATTTGATACAAACCTGCTGGACTCCAATTTTGGCTACGCAACACCGCCAAAACCAAAGGCAATGCGCTGTTTAATAAGCTGGTGGCGGATTCATCGGATACGCTGCTTTCTTTGCCGATGTGTGCGGCAACCACATGGGCTTGGTCGCTGCCCAAAATGGAGCTGGCAAAATGTTGTCCTAATTCGGTAATGTTTGGTGCGATATTACCTGAAGTGATGGCGTTTTGTACTGCACCATGCAATTCGGAGCGTTCATCCATAATTTTGTTGTACAACGCCATTGCTTTATCGCGGCTGCCGTTTACATGTGCCAAAATTGCCGCCACAATGGTTGGCAAAACCAAATCAACGGCTTTATCTGCAGCGAATGGGTGTTCGCCTTTGGTGGCAAGATGGCGTTTTAATATATCGCCTAACTGATTGTGTAATAAAGTACTTAATTCTGTAGACATGGTGTTTGCTCCGTGCATGTGTAATTTGAAAAATATTAAAGACTGAATTATACCGAATAACTGATTTTATTCACGAAATAAATGTTCAGGCAGCCTAAAAAAGGTTGTAAAAAAACCATTTTGTGTTTCAGGCTGTCTTGGGTGGTGGTGAGAATGGGCAGCCTGAAAGTAAATTTACACACGCAATTCCCTTGCCATATTGTGCAAAAGATAGGCAATCATGTAATATTAACGCTCTTTACTTTCTTAAAAAACCAAAAACAAGGTAAGCACAATCATGCAAACATTATTCAAGAAACTTCCTTTAACCCTGCTGGTTGCCATGTCTTTGAGCGCGTGTATTACGGTCAATGCGCCTATGGGTACGCCCACCACCAGCAATAATACAGGCAGCGCACCTGTGGTGTCGGGCAATGCGGTGGGTTATCGCGTGGCGGCGAGCCATTGGGGCGATGTGGCAAAAATCCGTCAAGAAGCACAACGTTTGGGTGGTGAAGTGGGGGCGGGTCGTTTGACCAAAGTGCAGGCTGCTCAATATTTGAACCGTTACCGCCTGAATTTGGTGGGCAGCAACCAAATTGACGACAGCATGTATGAAGTCTATCAAAAAGCGGCATTGGACAGCCAACGCGGTGTGATTTCACAAGAACAATCCAAACAATACATCATCAGCGCACTCAAAGGCTGGCAACAACGCTGGGGCAGCATGAGCAATAAACCCGCCAACCCAGCATTTACCAATTTCCTGATGGAAGTGATGGATTTGAAACCGTTGCAATAAACCCACGTTTTTTGATGGACGATGTGTGAAAGCGATTGCCTTTTTGTGGCAATTTGGTACAATTCGCCCCATCGCATTGATTGCACACGCAAGCCGCTTATTTTTAAGTGGCTTGCCTTTCTTTTTATTAAACGGATTGTGTTTTCAGGCAGCCTGACAGTACACGACAAAAATTTTTCATACTACCTAAAACCTGTCCCCTCCCACGCTGGCGGGGGAGGGAACAGGTTTGTGGCAATTTCAAAAAATTGTCGTGTACTGAAAGGCAGCCTGAAACAATTTAAATCTATTTTATTTGTTAAATTTAATTAACTGACCCGATTGATGATTATCTATTCATCAATCGGGAAATTTCTACCTTTAAAGACAACGGTAGAATTTTGGAGAATGATGTTATGAAAAAAATTCCTTTAACTTTACGCGGCGCAGAATTGTTGAAAAATGAATTGCAACACCTGAAAAGCGTGGCGCGTCCCGATATTATTGCAGCGATTGCGGAAGCGCGTTCACATGGCGATTTGTCGGAAAATGCGGAATACGAGTCCGCCAAAGAACGTCAAGGCTTTATTGAAGGGCGCATTGCGGAATTGGAAAGCAAATTGTCGCACGCGCAAATCATTAACCCTGCCGAAATCCACGCGGAAGGCAAAATCGTGTTTGGCGCAACCGTAACCGTGCTGGATTTGGAAAGTGATGAAGAAACCACCTATCAAATTGTGGGCGATGATGAAGCCGATATTAAATTGTTCAAAATCTCGGTTAGCTCGCCCATTGCCCGCGCCATGATTGGCAAGGAAGAAGGCGATGTGGCTGAAGTTCACGCGCCAAGCGGTATGCGCGAATATGAAATTTTAACGGTGCAATATATCTAAAAAGTGTCTTAAATTATCATCAAAACAAAAGGCTGCCTGAATAAAGATTAACGCTTTCAGGCAGCCTTTTGTTAAAATAGAACAATCTATTGTATTGGAAACACAAGGATTGTGATGATGAAACGGTTGATTGCGCTGTGTATGGCGGCGTGGTTGGGTTTGCAATTGGGTTTTTCTGTGGTGGTGTCGCCCATCTTGTTTACCAGCGATGTGGTGAACAATGAGCTGGCAACGCGCATTATGAGCCAATTGTTTAAAGTGTCAAATGGTGTGGGTCTGTTGGCGTGGCTGGGGGCGTTTGTGGCGAGTCGTCCGCGTGAGCATTGGGGTAGAACATCGGTGGGGGTACGAAAATGGATTGCTTTATTGTGGCTGGGTTTGCTGGTGTCGGTAGCGGTGTTGAATCCTGTGGTGTTGGCGTATCCCGAGCATTTTTTGGTGAATGGGGTAGGGGGGAGTTTGGGGGATTGGCGTGGCAGCCTGCATATTTTGAATGTGTTGTTGGCGGTGTTGGGTGTGGGTTTGTGTATTCGTTTGTTGCGTTTGAATACACAGTAAAGCTCTTTCAGGCTGCCTGCAAATATATTTAATTTGCACAATAGATACAATCCTTTACAATCCACGCAAAACAATACAATTATCCTGTATAATTATTCCATATTATTTTACGGCTATAAGCCACGGGTCTATTCACTATGAGTATCGGTTTACTACGCGTTTTAATACAGCAAAAACTTGTTCCGCAAGACAAGGTGGAAAAATATCAGAAAACGATTGAGAGCGGTAAAAAAGACATTATTGCTCAAATCATTAATGATAAAGTAATTTCAGCGGAAGATTTATCGGCGTTGATGTCGCGTTTGTTTAACTATCCACAATTTGATTTGAAATCGTTTCCGACCAAACGCATTCAAATGGATATTTTGGACGAAGAACAAATTCAAATTCAACGTTGCATTCCCTTGTTTAAACGTGGGCGCAAAATATTTGTTGCCGTGTCCGACCCGACCATTTTGCAAAATGTGCAAAAGGCGGTGTTTAATTCGGGTTTATCCGTTGAGCTGATTATTGTCCGTAATGATCATTTGGATAATTTATTGGAAGAATTGCAACAAAGTAGCGCATCCCTGATTAAAGAAATGGGCATGGACGCGACTTTGCAAGAATCACAAGCGCAAACCATGATTGTGGGCGGCGAAGAAGAGGAAGATGGTCCAATCGCCCGCTTTATTCAGAAAATTTTGTTTGACGCGGTG
Organism: Alysiella crassa DSM 2578; assembly: GCF_000745955.1. Taxonomy (GTDB): domain Bacteria; phylum Pseudomonadota; class Gammaproteobacteria; order Burkholderiales; family Neisseriaceae; genus Simonsiella; species Simonsiella crassa. The sequence continues at coordinate 7,686 of NZ_JQKH01000075.1, forward strand.
AATACAGGTGCTTCGGATATTCACTTTGAGTTTTACGAATTTATGGCGCGGGTGCGTTACCGTACCGATGGTGTGTTGCGTGAAATTGTGCAGCCGCCGTTGAATTTGCGTAGCCAATTGGCTTCGCGGATTAAGGTGATGGCGAAATTGGATATTTCTGAAAAACGCGTACCACAGGACGGACGTATTCAGTTGCAATTTTCCAAAAATACCAAAGCAATTGACTTTCGTGTGAACACCATGCCTTGTTTGTTTGGCGAAAAAGTCGTAATGCGTATTTTGAATTCGGACGCATCTTTCCTGAATATCAATCAGTTGGGTTTTGAAGATTTCCAAAAAGAATTGATTTTGGATGCGATTAGCCGTCCGTATGGCATGGTGCTGGTAACGGGGCCAACAGGTTCGGGTAAAACCGTGTCGCTGTACACCTTCTTGAATATTTTGAACACGGACGATGTGAACATTTCCACCGCCGAAGACCCTGCAGAGATTAACTTACCAGGGATTAACCAAGTAAACGTGAACGATAAGCAAGGCTTAACTTTTGAGGCAGCCTTAAAAGCGTTCTTGCGTCAAGACCCTGATATCATCATGATTGGTGAGATTCGCGACTTGGGTACGGCGGATATTGCGATTAAAGCGGCGCAAACGGGTCATATGGTGTTCTCCACCTTGCACACCAATAATGCGCCAGCGACCTTGTCGCGTATGTTGAATATGGGTGTGGCACCGTTTAATATTGCTTCGGCGGTGAACTTGATTATGGCGCAACGTCTGGCGCGCCGTTTGTGTTCAAGCTGTAAAGCCCCAATGGAACGTCCGCCCGAAGCCGTGTTGAAAGAAGCAGGTTTCACAGACGAAGATTTGGCAAAAGATTGGACGATGTATCGCGCTGTGGGATGTGATAATTGCAAGGGCAAAGGCTATAAAGGTCGTGCGGGTTTGTATGAAGTAATGCCGATGACGGAAAAAATGCGCGCCGTGATTATGAAAGGCGGTACGGAAGTGGACATTGCCAATATTGCTTATGAAGAAGGCTTGTGCGATTTGCGCCGTTCTGGCTTGCTCAAAGTCATGCAGGGCGTAACCACATTGGAAGAAGTGGTGGCAACCACCAACGAATAATGCTTTCAGGCAGCCTGAAAAGGGGAACATTCACTTTTCAGGCAGCCTGAATATCTGTTTTTAATTTAATTGAGATACCGAGAACATTATGGCTACTGCTAAAAAACCAGTCAAAAAAGCGCCTGTCAAAAAAGCCGCGCCCAAGCCTAAACAGCAAAAAGAACGTGGTAATCGTTACCAGTTTGAAGGACGAAATTTGCAAACTGAATCCATTGTGCGCGGTGAAGTGGTTGCGCGTAATGAAGAAGAAGCACGCGCGAAACTGAAACGCCGCAATGTGAAAGTTTTGCAAATCGTCAAAATGAAAAAGGCGAAAAAGCAAAAAATCACCACAGGCGATATTGCGGTGTTTACTCGCCAGCTTTCTACCATGATGAAAGCAGGTTTGCCTTTAATGCAAGCATTTGATATTGTGGCAAAAGGTCATGCGAATGCGTCTATGACAGAATTATTGATGTCGGTGCGTGCCGATGTGGAACAAGGTACATCGTTGGCAGACGCGTTTGCTAAACACCCCAATCAGTTCAGTAAATTTTACTGTAACTTGGTCGGTGCAGGTGAAGCAGGTGGTGTATTGGATTCTTTGCTAGATAAATTAGCAACTTATATGGAAAAAACCGAAGCCATCAAGAAAAAAGTGAAAAGTGCTTTAACTTACCCAATTGCCATTTTGGTGGTAGCAGTGGTGTTGGTGATGGTGATGATGATGTTCGTATTGCCTGAATTTAAAAAGGTATACGACAGTATGGGCGCGAAATTGCCACCTTTGACTGAATTCATGATGATGATTTCTAATGCGTTTGTGGCGCATGGTGCGTTTATTGTGATTGGTTTAGTGGGTTCGGTGGCGGGTGGTATTGCCATTGTGAAGCGTTCTCCGACTTTGCAAAAACGCATTGACGCGATGTTATTAAAATTGCCGATTTTTGGTGATATTGTGATGAAAGCGACTATTGCGCGTTGGTCGCGTACCACCGCGACACTGTTTGCGGCTGGTGTGCCATTGGTCGAAGTATTGGATTCGGTGGCAGGTGCTTCGGGCAATATTATTTATGAAGAAGCCACGCATGAAATTCGTTCCAAAGTGAATCAGGGTATTTCGCTGACTTCAGGTATGCAGGCTGCCCAATTGTTCCCGAATATGGTGGTGCAAATGGCGGCGATTGGTGAAGAAGCGGGTGCATTGGACGATATGTTAAACAAAGTTGCCGAATTCTACGAAGATGAGGTGGATGCGGCGGTGGACATGCTGTCTTCATTGATGGAACCGATTATCATGGTGGTGTTGGGTGGTATTGTGGGTACGATTCTGGTAGCGATGTACTTGCCGCTCTTCAACTTGGGTCAAGTGGTTGGTTAATATGGAAAATGCGGCAATTTTTATGGCGGTATTGTTCGGTTTACTCGTGGGCAGTTTTCTGAACGTTGTGATTTACCGCCTGCCCGTTATCTTGAATCGTGAATGGAATGAGGCGGCGCGTGAGCAGTTGAAATTAAACGATGAATTCATCAACACGCTGCCTGAAAACGCCGCCCAAACCCTGCGCCAACACATCAGTTTAACCGCCGAACAACAAGGCGAATTCACCCTATCCAAACCACGCTCGCGTTGCGGCAATTGCGGTGCGCCCGTGAAAGCATGGATGAATATCCCGATTATTAGCTGGTTGATTTTGCGTGGAAAATGCCACACTTGTAAAACGCCGATTAGCATACGTTACCCTTTGGTGGAATTGCTGACGGGCGTGTTGTTTGGTGTGGTGGCGTGGCGATATGGCTGGACGGAAATCACGGTCTGGGGCTGTTTGCTGACTGCGTTTGTGGTGGCGATGACTTTTATTGACGCGGACACGCAATTATTGCCCGACCAATTGACTTTGCCTTTGATTTGGCTGGGTTTATTGTTTAACTGGCACACTCAATTTGTGTCGTTAGAATCTGCCGTGTTGGGCGCGGTGTGCGGTTATATGAGTTTGTGGACATTGAATAAAATCCACAAAATCCTGCGTGGCATGGACGGCATGGGTTATGGCGATTTCAAAATGCTGGCGGCGATTGGTGCGTGGTGTGGGGCGGCGAATTTGCCCATTGTGGTAATGATGGCTGCGCTGACGGGCATTGTGGCGGCATTGCTTAAACGCGTGGGCAAGGGGCAACCGATGGCGTTTGGTCCTTGTTTGGCGATTGCGGGTTGGTTGATTTTTCTGTTTCATGCTCAAGCAGTTAGTTTGATTACTTGGTGGCTGCAAAAATCAGGTTTTTGATTTTTCAGGCAGCCTGAAACATAAAATGGTAAACACATGACGATATGGATTGGATTAACGGGCGGCATTGGCAGCGGCAAAAGCCAAGCGGCGGCATTGTTTGCACAACACGGCGTGCCTGTGTTGGACGCGGACGCCATCAACCGCGAACTGATTGACACGCCCAATAGTCCCGCCATTGTGTTGATTAAACAAGCATTTGGCGAACACGTTTTGCATAATTCAGGCAGCCTGAACCGCACCATGATGCGCGATTTGATTTTCAGGCAGCCTGAAGCCAAACACACTTTAGAAAGCATTTTACACCCCTTGATTTTGCAAGAAATTGTGCGCCAACAAGCGGATTATGCCAATCATATTTATGGTCTGGTGGAATTGCCCTTGTTGCGCCCACAATCGCCATTTTTGCAAATTATTCAACGGGTTTTGTTGATACATTGCGATGAGTCAATACGCATTCAACGCGTAATGCAAAGAAATTCATTTACTGAACAACAAGTTAAACAAATTATCGCCAATCAGCCTAGCGACACCGAGCGTTTGGCATTGGCAGACGATGTGTTGGAGAATTCAGGCAGCCTGCACGATTTACAACAGGCAGTTGAACGGCAACATATTGTTTATCAACAGATTTTAAATACACAAGAGAGCCGTTAATATGCTGCATTTTGATTTTCCACTGACTGAACGTGTACGCAATTATATTCGCGTGGAGCAATTATTTGACCGCTTTAATGAAGCTTTGGCGGGTGATGATAAGTGGATGCACCACGCGGCAATTTACACCTTGTTTGAATTGGTGGAATGCGCGTCCAAAGCTGAACTAAAACGCGATATGTTACAAGAACTTGAGCGTCAGCGTTTGCAGCAAAACGCGTCTGGTACACCCGATTCAGCACGTTTGGAAAAATTGAATCAGGCGATTCAAGAATTGCAAACTTTGAACACGCACAGCGCACAAAATTTGCGTGAAAATGAATGGCTTACCGCGTTTAAACAGCGTTTGAATATTGTGGGAAGCAACACGGCGGTGGAATTGCCCAGCTATCATTTTTGGTTGAATCAAACGGCGGCGGAACGGCGCGAATATTTGCGTAAATGGAGTGCGACTGCTTTGCCGATTCAGAATGCGGTGGGTTTGGTGTTGGAAACTTTGCGCAGTAATCCACAAGTGATTGATTGTCAAGCGGTTTCTGGGAAATATGAACACGGCGGTTTGGTGCAAACCACGCAATTATTGAGTGTGGAAATTGACCCTGCTTTGGGGGTGGTGCCTGAAGTGGCGGCAAATAAATATTTCACCAACATCAGTTTTTTACAAGCAAATCAAGAGAGTACGCGTAGCAAATTGAGCGAGCAAGATTTGCCCTTTAAATTGATTCTGTGTGGTTTGGATACAAGTAAATAATTGAATTTATAGTGAATTCAATTTAAACCAGTACCGCGTTGCCAGCTCCCTTATGTACTATGTGTACACGGCGGTCGCTGTCGCCTTGTCCTGATTTAAATTGAAT
>NZ_JQKH01000076.1 GCF_000745955.1 Alysiella crassa DSM 2578
CCAAGGCAACCACGCCCGTTTTTTCGTCACATACATTGTCAATTCCAATTCACACATTCACAAAAAACCGATTTTAGCCGATACACTCAAAAATTGTGCAATAATATTATTTTAAAAATCATGTAAATATTATTTCAGGCAGCCTGAACGCTTTACAAGATTTCAAAAAGCCGTATAATGCCAATCTTCAACACCAGCCCAGGTGGCGAAATTGGTAGACGCAGGGGACTCAAAATCCCCCGCCGCAAGGTGTGTCGGTTCGAGTCCGACCCTGGGCACCAAGATTCTAAAATCCGCTAACGAGTTTAGCGGATTTTTTTGCGTTTATTCACAGGCAGCCTGAAACCATGTCTCCCGAAACTTCTGAATTTAATCTGACCATTTTTCTCAAATCTCTGCCCCACTCTGCTGGCGTGTACCGCATGATTGCCGCCGATGACACGGTTTTGTATGTGGGCAAGGCGGTGAATTTGAAACGGCGCGTGTCCAGCTATTTCCAAAAAAACGACCATTCGCCACGCATTCAGCTCATGTTGAAACAAGTGGCACGGGTAGAAATCACGCTCACACGCTCGGAAGCGGAAGCCTTGATTTTGGAGAATAATCTGATTAAGTCTTTGTCGCCCAAATACAATATTTTGTTTCGTGATGATAAATCGTATCCGTATTTGATGTTGAGCGGGCATGAGTTTCCGAAATTGGCGTATTTTCGTGGTACGCCGAAAAAACCGCACCAGTATTTTGGTCCTTATCCCAATGGTTACGCGGTGCGCGACAGCATTGAAATTTTGCAAAAGGTTTTCCAATTAAGGACTTGCGAAGACAGTGTATTTGCCCACCGCGACCGTGCGTGTTTGTTGCACCAAATTAAGCGGTGTTCCGCGCCGTGCGTGGGCGCGATTGGGGCGGACGATTATGCGGCGCAAGTTCGCCATGCGGCGGCGTTTCTGAATGGGAAAACGGCGGATTTGTTGAAAGATTTGGAAACGCAGATGTTTCAGGCTGCCGATGAGTTGGATTTTGAGTTGGCGGCGAAATTGCGCGACCAGATTCAGGCTTTGGGCGTGATTCAGTCTAAACAATTTGTGGACAGTCATAATTTGAATCATCAAGGGGATATTGATGTGGTGGCGTTGGCGGTGAGTGGCGGCGATGTGTGTTTGCATTGGGTGAGCATACGCGGTGGGCGGCACGTTGGCGACCGCAATTTTTTCCCCGATACTCGCCACGACCCAAATCCAAATGGTCAGGATTATGCGGAAGCATTTGTTTCACAACATTATTTGGGTAAACAAAAACCTGACGTGCTGATTGCCAATTTCAGGCTGCCTGAAAGTTTGCAAAATGCTTTGAATCAGGAACATGGGCGGCAAATGATATTTTCGGCTGGGGAACGCGGTGAGCGCAAAGTTTGGTTGAATATGGCGGTGAAAAATGCGGCAAATGCCTTGGCGCAACATCAGTTGCAAAATGTGAATCAGCAGGTACGCATGGCGGCGTTGACGGAACTGATGGGACTGCCTGAAAACGAGTTGCGCCGATTGGAATGTTTTGACATCAGCCACACACAGGGCGAGGCGACGATGGCGAGCTGCGTGGTGTACGATGATTTTGCCATGCAGCCGAAACAGTATCGCCGCTACAATATTCAAACGGCAAAAGCAGGCGATGATTATGCCGCCATGCGCGAGGTTTTGACGCGGCGTTATGGCAAATTGGTGGAAACGGCGGCACGCGGCGAAACGGTGCGTTTTCCAGACGCGGTGTTGATTGACGGTGGCATGGGGCAGGTGAATGTGGCGGTAGCGGTGTGGGCGGAATTGGGTCTGACGATTCCGATTATTGGCATTGCGAAAGGGGTGGAACGCAAAGCGGGTTTGGAAGAATTGATTTTACCGTTTCAAAATCAGCGTTTCAGGCTGCCTGAAAATTCTCCAGCTTTGCATTTATTGCAAACGGTGCGCGATGAGAGCCATCGTTTTGCGATTACGGGTATGCGCGCAAAACGGGATAAGGCGCGGATTACGTCTTCATTAAACGATATTGCGGGTGTGGGGGCGAAACGCAAGGCGGCTTTGTTGATGAGATTTGGGGGTTTACGTGGCGTGCAGGCGGCGAGTGTGGAGGATTTGGCGAGCGTGGAAGGGATTAGTTTGGCGTTGGCGCAGAAGATTTATGATTATTTTCATGGGTGAATGCGATTTCAGGCAAACACAGTGTCTAAACCAAATATGGGCTGTACTTCAAAAGTCTCCCATTTTGTCCACTTTAACTACATCATATTTCATTTTCAAGTAAAACGAATGTTATAAAGTAATATTTTTTGCTAAAACCACTAAAAAATGGCTCTTTTTCAATAGAATTATTCCTAAAATCAGCAAAAAATGGTTTTTCAAAGCATTGCATTGCAAAAAAAAATGGAACCCTGTACAATTCATTACACAAGATTACAAAACAAGCAAATTGAAAAACACAATAATGTTTGTTTTAACAGGCTTTGTGGTATTGCTTTTTTACTCCTTTCGGGCAATGCTGCAGAGAAGGCAGGTTTATCCTGCATTGTTTGTGAAGCGTAAAATCTCTGATTTGAGGTATTTTGGGCAGTCTCGCCAGACTGCCCATTTTTTTGTGCGTAAATTAAGGGGAAATATTCGGCGCAGAAAATCAAAGGCAGCCTGAAATCGCGTTATAATTTAGCCAAACCATTTTATCCATTGAAAGGTGTAATCCCATGAATAACAATCCTAAAATCAATCAAAAAATCAATCATATCAAGCAAAATAGCATTTATTTATTACCCAATTCATTTACGGTGGCGGCATTATTTTCAGCATTTTATGCGATTACAGAGTCGTTTCATGGACGGTTTGATACGGCGGCAATTGCGGTGTTTATCTCCATGCTGCTGGACGGCATGGACGGGCGTGTAGCACGGCTGACCAATAGTCAAAGCGCGTTTGGCGAACAATTAGACAGTTTGGCGGATATGGTGAGTTTTGGCGTTGCACCTGCGCTGATTGTGTACAATTGGCAATTATTTGAGTTTGGTAAATTTGGTTATGGGGTGGCGTTTATTTATTGCGCGTGTGCGGCGTTGCGGCTGGCTTTGTTTAACACATTGATTGGTCGGGTAAATAAGCGTTGGTTTATTGGCATTCCCAGCCCAACGGCGGCGGCTTTGGTGGCGGGACTGATTTGGTTGGATCACAGTTATGGTGGTTTTGGTCAAGGGGTGAAGTGGGTGGCTTTGTTACTGACGTTGTTTGCGGGTTTGTCTATGGTGGTACAGATTCCGTTTTGGAGCTTTAAAGAGATTAATGTGAAACGCAAAGTACCGTTTTTTGCGATGATTTTGTTGGTGCTGGCGTTGATGATTATTGCGCTTGAGCCTGCTTTGGTGCTGTTTGTGTTTTTCTTGGGTTACAGTTTGTCGGGTTACATACAATATGGTTTCCGTTGGCTGAAAGGGGAAACTTTGACGGTGATTGAACCTGTGGTGCTAGACGATGATTCGGATAGCATAAGTGAATAAAATCATATCAGGCAGCCTGAAAACTGTTTTCAGGCTGCCTGATGATTATGTAGGCAATACAAATATAGTCGTTTATAGAGAATTCAATTTAGTTACTTTAACACTACTCTCATAGAAAAAGATGTTTAGAATAAATTACTTGCTTGATTGTATGAAACGAATTGAAACGAAAAAAAAGCAACCTAAAAAGGCGACAGAGAGACACAAATTAAATAACTAACTATTTTATTTTAAATAAAAAATTTAATAAAATTTTTCTTTTTACCAACAAATTTACCAACATTCTGCAAAAGTCATGCAATTTTTTTGGCTGGTGTAGCGTAAATTATACGATACACCAGCCGCCCTGTTAATCATCAAATAAACTTTCAAGGTTTGGCGGCTCCATACCCAATAACACATAATACCGCCCTTTCTGAAAACGTAACTGTTTCCACCCTTTGCCGCTTTTGGGCTTTTGCAACCAGCCTACTTTGTACAAGACCAAACAGCCCTGTTGAACATCGGCATGGCGTAAAATTTCACTTTCAAACACGGCTGGCACAATCCAAAATTCTTTACGCCTTTCTTTCTCGTTCAATTCACGGAAATAGCCCGCGTGGTCGTGATTAACAAAAGGATTATTCCATTCTACAAAACGGCTGCTTTCGCCGTATAACTGCATAAAGTCTTCAGTTTGCTCAATAATGGCGCGGGTTTCATAATCCATGCTGCCATTGATGGCAAACCAATCATCAAAACATTGCTTCACGCCCGCCATACCCACACCAGCCGCAAGCCCTGTAATCTCATTAGCCAATTCCAAAGCCGCCGCCACAATCGCAAAACGCCGCGCCGCTCGCAAGGCTTGCCCATTCAATTCAGGCAAAATCTGCATAAAAGCATTGCGGGCAGCGTGTATGCGCTCAATATCCAAAGTCATCAATTTTTCAATCCATGCCGCGCCCGCCGCGCCGTGTTGCTGCTCCATTGCGTTTAACAGGTGGTCGGACAATGCCGCGCCATTGTGAAAACCGTGTAAATGGTCGTACACGCCATAGCGTACCATTGCGGGCAAACTGGGCAGCCGTACCGATTGCCCCGCTTCCCATTTCATGCCGCCGCGTTCAATGTAGTTTTTTAAATCGTATTCGCCTGTTGAAAAAATCAAAATACGCCATTCGGATTGTTGGCGGTTGCCGCCGTCTTTTGCGCCTTGCAATTTGGATTTGCCGTTGATAACTGAATAGGTGGTTTTGGCGATGATATGCGGCTCACATTCGGCGATTTCGTCCAGTACCATGAAATTGTCATTGCGGGCAAGCGCGGCATTGGCAAAGCCTAATACGGTGCCATTCCATGCGTTTTTGATTTTTTCAGGCTGCCCCCAAACCGATAAACCCACTTTAGCGGCGGTGGTTTTGCCGTCTGAACTTTTGCCGTAAATGTGGAAACCGCCGTTTTGTTCCCCCAATATTGCCAACAAAGGCGCGGCTAATGCCGTACCGATTGCCAAACACAAGCGGCTATTGCCCGCCGCGTATTGACTAACTTGCGCTTGCCATTCTTTCAGGTTGCCTGAAATGGTAAATGCGGCGGCTTGGCTGGTGTCGCCATTGTATAGGGTTTGCGGGGTAGTTTTGTTTTTATGATTTTGTTTTGAATGGATAATTTCGCCACTTGGTAAAATATAGTCTTTACCATGCCAACCCGCTTTATCCACAATGTGAAAGGGCGTATTGTCGCCTTGTGTTTGCAAATAGTCTGCCAATAATTCACGTTTGCGCCGCCCCGCGTGAATAGTCATGCCGCGCTGCTGCAAACTTTGAAAGCCCGCATTGGTGCCAATATCTGCCATTGGTAAAGCGGCAATTTTGGCTTTATGCGTGAAACCGTCTTGCCAAGAGATTACGCGGTAATGATTGCCCGCCGTGTCTGCCCCGCGCCCAATAATGCGAATGGAATCAGATAAGCGCAAAGGCGGCTTTTCGCTGGTGTTGCCGTTGCTGTCGGTCTCAATGGCGATGTAATAAACGCCGTTGCGGGTGCAATCGTAATAGGGTTGAATGCTGGCTTTTTCAAATTCATTAAGTGGGTTATTTTCGGTTTGTTTTTCCATGATTTACCCCTTTCAGGCAGCCTGAAAACATCAAGCCGCCTGATATATTGGTTATTCTTAAATTTAAATTGAATGGCGGCGGCGGTATTCGTCTAAACCGTCCGTACCCATGATTTCAGGCTGCCAAATATGCGCGGTCAAACCTAACTCAATGGCGCGTACCGCCAAATCATGCGCCGCCCGAAAGCCCGCCTTGTTGTAGTCGTTATCGGCGCAAATGTAGATTTCTTGCACATCGTCAGGAATGGAAAAGCTACGCATACCGTTTGCGCTCAATGCAGCTACGGCGGGCAAACCAAACAGGGCGCGGGCGGCTAATGTGGTTTCCAGTCCCTCTGCGATTAACAGCCTCCCTTTGTCGTCTGCCCGCTCCATGTGTACCGCCGCCCCTTTCAGGCTGCCTGAAAAGCGGGCAAACATCTTTTTGGCGGGCAATGGCTCATTGGTTTGCGGGTGCGTGATATTGAGTTTTGCCCAATGATTGCCATTGTTTTGTAAATAGGTGTAATGCAAGCCCTGTAATTTGCCATTGGGCAATGTGATTGCTGCCACCATGCAAGCAAACCGCCCCATGTGCAAAGGCTGATTAGTCCGTACATCTTGCGCCCAATAATCCGCTACCGTTTCCCGAATGGCGGCGGCGGGCAATGCCCATTCAGGCAAGCCGCGCCCCGCCAAATACGCCATAACCGCGCCATTGGGTGCAAGCGCATGGGCAGCCTGAAAACGTTGCTGCAATTCGGGTAAACGGTCAATTTCAGGCTGTTTGGGGGCGGGCGTGGTGGTTTGGCGCGGCTGGTGTGTTTTGGGTGTATGGTTATTCATGCCCAATACGGCGGCAACTTCTTTCACGCTCTCATTGAAATTCAAGCCTAACACCAGCATAAGCAAATCAAAGCCACTTCCGCCCGATGGTGTACATTGGCTGCAAATAAAGCCGCCATTGCCCTGAAAATCCGTGTAGCGGTAACGGTCTTTGCCGCCGCAATGGGGGCAGGGTTGATGTTTGCGCGTGTTGGTCAAATGCGGGGGAATGCCAAGCGTGGCATGAATGGCTTGCCAATTGCCACAAGCGGCGGTTTTAATATCGTTTAAAGAATGTTTAAACATGGTTTAAATCCTTATTTCATAATGGCTTACACATCTACCCATTGCCCGTAAGTCATGCAGCCGTTGTGTACCTTAATCAGCTTTTTGGGGCGGGGTGGTTCAAGTGTTGGTGTTGGCGCGGGTGTGTCGGTGTCGTCATACAGCGCGATGGCTTCTTTGGTAAACCGTTTTTGCAAACGCTTTTGCAAACGCTGGAAAATCTCATCTTGCATTTGAATTTCCTGTTCCATAACCGTTAATTCGGTTTCCAACTCTTTGATTTTTTGAGATTGTTTTACAATGTGCGAATAATACAAATTACTCGCCGCCGTCTTGCCCAATACAAAACCAACACACGCGCCGCCTGTGGTGTACGCAATTAATTCCCACATTTCACACCCCCTTTCACAGGCAGCTTGCGGATAATCCTTTCGGGGTGTTTGGGTTGGCGGCGAATGGGGCGGGCGGGGCGGCGATACCGCCAAACCATACGCCGCGCCTTTTCACTCAAACCATCACACAAACGCCGCGCCAACCACACCCCCATACCAAAACACACGCCACACAAAAACGTGAAACCAATTAATTGCCAAATCATCAAATCTTGCATGGTGTTTCTCCTAATGTGTTTTGCTGCTCACGCGGCGGCGGCGGGTGGTGGTTTTGCTTGATGGTGGCGTGTCGCTGATTAACAAGTTTTCGCTGGTGTCGTCATGCACAAAATCTACCAATGTAGGCGGATTTTCAGGCTGCCTAAATGCGTTTTCAGGCGTTACCAATGTTTCTACCACATCGGGGAAATGGCTCATTTCCAGCTTGCGAATGGGCTTATTGGTGTCAATGCCAACTTTAACGGCGCGATACAAACCGTTTTCCAACATAAAAAAACCTGTCATTTGAATGCGCTGTTTCATGTGTGCTTCGTGTTGTTTTTGTCCGATGGTTTGCCCAATCAGATAAATCAACGCTGCCAACAACACCAGCGCAAAAGTCAAAACGTAAAACATGGTTATTCCTTTAAATCAATTATTTATGTGATATTCCCCTGTTTTCCATTGGTGCAATCATGGCTTAATGATTTTTTATGCCAACTAAATTTAATTTAGTGAAATAAAAATCTAATTAAATGCAGTTAATAAATATGAAAAATCAATAACAGCCATTTTGCTTATCCAACTGCCCGCGCCCTACCCTATCGCGGGGCGCGTGTCCTAGCCGCTTTCACGCTTTTTTTAGCGTGGATAGAAGCGCGATAGGGTGGGGGAGTGTCCACCCATTTCAGGCAGCCTGAAAAATACAAATCCTTTTAAATCAATAGTTTGTAAATAATTCAGCTTGCAAGAAAGCTGCCTTGCTGGTCTGGCAGCAAAGCGGCTCTACTCAAATTGTGGAAAAGGGGGATTACGAATTAGCAGCCATTGGGCGGCGGGAAAGTGTCATCTGCCACAATGGGCTGGGCTTTACGGATATGGGGCGTGATTGTGTCCAGCGTGTACGCCATTTCTTGCACCGCCCGCCCGAAAACCATTAACGCCGTATGGCTGGTGTTGTAAGGGTCGTTCATGTAATCAATGCGTTCCATGCCCAATGTTTCGGCGATGTTGCCCAAATGGTAAAGGCTCATAAAAACATTAGTTTGCAACACATCAATATCGGCGGCGGTGTATTCGCCATTGCGACACTTTTCAGAAATGGTGCGATTGGCAATATCCAAAAACGTACCTAATCCGCATGAATGGTTTTTGAATGGGGGATTGCGTTCAGTCATGATTTCCCCCCATTCAAACATTGATTAACAATTTCGCTCAAATCATGGGCGGGGTAACGCATAAGGCAAGCCAAATTTTCAGCGTTAAAAATGGTTTTGCTTAATTGCATTTCGCCAATCATAAAAGTTAATTCACTCAATGCATTGGCTGCTTGGCAAATGCGCTCAAAATCACTTTCAGGCAGCGCATAGCATTGGTTTTGTGGATTGTAGGAATAGGGTTTAGTCATGACACACCCCCGCCAATCACACGGCACACCAGCCAAACACCACACACGCCGCCTTGAATGACAAAACGGTCATGTTGGCAATTGCGGGCGCAATATTCGGTGTATGCGCTGGCTTTTTTCAGGCAGGAAAAGCGGCGTACAGTTTGCACGGTTAATGTGCCAATGGCGCGGCGGTGTGTGGCGCATTGGCGCGGGCGGGGAAAAATAGGGGATTGAGACATGAGAATTTGCCTTTTCACGTTAGGTTATTCAACCCGCTTACGCTGCTAAACGCAAGGCGGGAAACAAAAGGGCGGGTTAGCAGACTGGAAACGTGTACCAGCGAGCCGCAAGGCTCCCCGCCCCCTGTTTCCCGTAAAAAAAGGCAAGACAAGGGGGAATGCAAACCGTAAAAATGCCGCTTGTGGTTCGCTGGTGTGCAAGACACGCGGGAACGCTGGGGCGGCTGGTTTGCAGTGTTGTTCAGGCTGTCAAACCTGATTGCTTGATTGAAAGCAATGCGGTTATTTTGCGCCCTGTTGTTGGGTTCGTCAAGTGTTTTTTGGGGCAATCGCTGCCAATGGCTTAAATTGGCGTTTGTAGGCGATTTACCGTGTGGGTGGTGTGCCACATCATGCGCGGGCATAAATGGCGTTTTGGGCGCGTTTGGGCGCAATGGCGGGGCATGGTTGCGATTTGGGTGTTGCGCCGCCGTTTTTCTGTTTCAGGCAGCCTGAAAAATGTGCCTGAAAAAAGTGTATATATATGTAAAAGGTGGTTGATATGGTTGATAGGTTGATATGAGCGACTTAATTCATTGTTTTAAAATGAAATAGTCATATCAACCTTGCTGAAAATAGGTTGTTATAAGCCGTTTTTGGTTGCTATGAATATTTGTAAGTATTTGATTTTAAAAATATAACAACCATATCAACCACATATCAACCAACATATCAACCTATGAAGTGGCTTAATTGGCTGTTTAATATGCGTTTTTTTGCTCATATCAACCATATCAACCTATTTTTAACGAAATACGCGATTGCATTTTGTCAAAAAAATTAAGCGATTGATTTTTATCAAATTCACGATTTTTGCGTGGTTTCAGGCAGCCTGAAAGCCATTTTTAGGGGCTGGCATTGCGCGGGAAAGGTTGTTATGCACCCTTTGGGGTTGTTATGCGTGTCTGCCATTGCCACGACTTGCCACCTTTGCGGGGCGGTCTGTTCAATCACAAACACGCCCGCATTTTCGGGGCTGGTGTGGTCGTCCACCCAATCGCAAGCTGCCTGAAAATCATCAAAAACAGGGTTCATGCGCGGTTTTCCGTGTTTAAGCGGTTGTTTTCGGCGCGTGTGGCAATCCACAAATCAATTTCGCTTTCCAGCCAACCAATCGCCCGCGCCGATAAACGAATGGGGCGCGGGAATGTGTCATCATGGCGGCGGTCGTTTGGGTTCAATTTCGCCCAAATCATGCTGCGTGAAAAGCCGCATTTTTTGGCGGTGTCGTCAATGCGTAAAATGGTGTCTTTCATTTTTTTGTCCTTTGGGTTGATGAAAAAGAATGCTGGTAAATCGCCCTGCATTTATTACAATTTACCAACACAACCCGCCTGTACACAATCCCCCCAAAATCCGCGTTAAATAATGTTAATATCAATTAAAATCAATTATTTAAAAATTTAAAAATTTTGAACTTTTTTTAAACGGGGTTTAAACGCCTTTTAAACGCCTTTTAAAACTGTTTTAAAAATGTGCGATTTACAGAAATGAAAGTTTTTACCTGTTTTAACCAAATGGGCGGGGTAGTGATAATTTCCCCGCGTGTTTGGCGTGGTGTATTGCCGTGTTTTGCCGTGCATGGAAAAACACGTTAATCCACACCAGCCGCCGCGCCATTTTGATTTTTTTCGCGCAATTTCTATCACTTTTCTGTCAAATTATGATGATGATTTGATTAAAAAAATCATCAAAAACGCGCATTTTTTGGCATTCAGGCTGCCTGAAAACGTGAAAAAGCCCGCCTATTGAATGGGCGGGCTGGTGTGGGTTTTAATTTTCGGTCGGATAGTGGCTTTTCAAATAATCGCTGTACCATTGCATAAATTCTACGCGCTCATTCCAATATTCGGCGCGATTGTAGGCGGCGCGTACTTTGTTTTCATCAATATGGGCTAATTGTCGTTCTATGCTGTCGGGATTAAAGCCCTGCTCATTCAAAATGCTGCTTGCCAAGCTCCTAAATCCGTGTGGCGTGGCAATGCCTTTGTAGCCCATTGTGTTAATGATTTTGCCTAATGTGTTTTCGCTGATGTAACCGCTTTTGCTGCTTGAACTGGGAAACATAAACGGCGTATGCCCTGTTATGCCGTGCAATTCACGCAACAATTCAACCGCCCAATTTGAAAGCGGAATGATATGCGGGCGCGGGCGTTTCATTCTTTCGGCGGGGATAGTCCAAGTGGCAGCCTGAAAATCAATTTCACACCACAAGCCGCCGCGCAATTCATGATTTCGTACAAACACCAGCATAATCAATAAAATACCTATGATGTTTTGCCTTTCGGCTGGTGTGGACAATAGGCGGCGATAAAATTCAGGCAGCCTTTCACGCGGCAAAGCGGGCATATTAACCGTTTCATTTTGTGCCAAATAGCCCGATAACACGGCGGCGGGGTTGCGGTCGGTCAATTCCAGCATGGCGGCGTATTTGAACACCGCGCCTATCCATTCCCTGATTTTCTTTGCTGTAACCAATGCGCCGCGCTCTGCGATTTTGTCTAACACCGCTTTCACATCTTGCACACCAATTTTATCAATCGGCAAGCCGCCAATTTGCGGGAAAACGTCCATTTCCAAACCATGCCATACGCGGGCGGCGTGATTGGGTTTCCATTTGGGCGTTTGTTTTTCGTGCCATTGCGCGGCGATGGCGTGAAAGGTGTTTGCGCGGGCGGCGGCTCTTTCGGTTTTCTGTTGCTGTTTGGCGGCGGCGGGGTCTATGCCTTGCGCGATTTGTTGCTTGGCGGTTTCGCGGGCGGCGCGGGCTTGCGTTAATGCAATGGTGGGATAAGTGCCAATAGAAAGCGTTTTTTGTTTGCCGTCAAATCGGAAATTCAATTGCCAATACTTGCCGCCGTTTGGGTGTACCACAAGGCACAAGCCGCCGCCGTCTGAAAGTTTTTGAATTTTGTCGCTGGGTTTGGCGTTTTTGATTTGGCGGTCGTTGAGTGGCATTTTTCGGCTCTGTTGGTAAAAATAAAATCGTTACCAACAATTTTACCAACACAAAATGGTTGATACAATGAAACGAAAAAAGACAATATGAAACGATTTTTGTGTAATGGGGCGTGGTTATTTTGGAAAAATATGTTTAGAA
Source organism: Alysiella crassa DSM 2578 (assembly GCF_000745955.1). Lineage (GTDB taxonomy): Bacteria > Pseudomonadota > Gammaproteobacteria > Burkholderiales > Neisseriaceae > Simonsiella > Simonsiella crassa. Next base: position 12,078 of record NZ_JQKH01000076.1, read on the forward strand.
TAAATTACTTGGTTGATTGTATGAAACGAATTGAAACGAAAAAAAGCAACCTAAAAAGGCTGCTTTTTTGTAGTTTGGTGCGGACAGAGAGACTCGAACTCTCACGCCTTGCGGCGCTGGAACCTAAATCCAGTGCGTCTACCAATTTCGCCACGTCCGCAGAAATAATAAACAGCGAATTATACAGCAAATGGCATAATACGCAAGTTTTCAGGCTGCCTTTCAGTACACGACAAAAAATCGGACGACCTGTTTTGGGTTTGAAAAATAGTCCAAAGTTGCCATCATCAACATGGCGGCTTTGGCAAGCTGCTCCAAACCAACGCGAAAGATGCTTTGCGAGAGCCGTTCATGCGACTTGGGTTTAATCGGATTCACTGCATGTTGCCAACGCCCGATAACATAAGCCCAAGCCAATGTAACTGCCAGAATCGCAAACAACTTTTCCATTTTAACAGGGTCAGTCATGTGCGTGGCTTCCAAGTCAAAACCGCG
>NZ_JQKH01000077.1 GCF_000745955.1 Alysiella crassa DSM 2578
GTGAATTCAATTTAAACCAGTACCGCGTTGCCAGCTCCCTTATGTACTAGGTGTACACGGCGGTCGCTGTCGCCTTGTCCTGATTTAAATTGAATCCACTATATAATACCCCTTTTCCCAAGAGATTATCTAAATGACTACCCCCATCACACGCGGTATTTACCGCCATTACAAAGGCAATTTATACGAAGTTTTAGAACTCGCCCGCCACAGCGAAACCGAAGAAGAATTAGTGGTTTACCGCGCACTCTACGGCGATTACGGCGTGTGGGTACGCCCAGCCGCCATGTTCTCCGAATGCGTGGGCGATGGCGTGCCACGTTTCGCATTGGTCAAGGCATTCGCATGATACGCCGTGCCACCGCCGCCGATTGTGCGGCACTTGTCGCATTGGATTTACGCTGCAATCCGTCTGCGTGGACGTTGGCGCAATTTCAGGCTGCCTGCAAATCCAGTCATGATGTTGTTTTAATTGAACAAAATGAAATGGGCGATGTGCGCGGTTTCATCGTTTGGCAAACGGTTTTGGACGAGATGGAGCTGCATTTAATCGCCACCGCGCCCGAGTATCGCCGACAAGGGATTGCCAGCGCCTTGTTGGTGCAATTGTTTCAGGCTGCCTGTGAACAAGCTATCTATCGGATTTTATTAGAAGTTCGCGCCAGCAATCTTGCCGCGCAACAATTGTACGCGCAACACGGTTTTGCCGAAATCGCACGGCGCAAAAATTATTACGGTGGCACGGAAGACGCTGTTATTATGGAGAAAATATGCTAGACAGCCGCTATATTCATCTGCACGAAGCATTGGGTTTGGGCGCGATGTGGTTAAAACAGGGTGCGAAAATCATAGGGCAGCCTGAAAACCTTGTCCACGCGCCAAGTACGCCCACTTCCAGCGTTTCTCCAAAAAAAGAAATTAAAAATCAAGAGAATATGTCTTCCGCACGACTGGCTTTGTTGCAGCGTGTGAAAAGTGCCACTTTGCCGCAAAACGCGCCGACCGCGCCTATGGTGGCGGAAAAAATCAGCTATCCTACTGATACAGTTGAACATTATTTGATACAATTGTCGGGCAGCATTCCTGCGGCTCGGGTGTTGGCGATGAGCGTGTGCGCTGCGCCTGCGGATGTGGCGGCTGGGCGATTGTTTAGCGGCGCAGATGGCGAATTGTTGCGGAAAATGTTGGCAGCTATTCATTTGAATTTAAAAGATGTTTTTATTACATCGTGGTTGAAAGATTTGCCCGATTTCAATCCGAAACCATCGCCCGAAGCGGTGCTTGCCGCCGCGCCGCGTGTGTTGGCGGAATGGCAATTGAGTGGCGCACAGGCTTTGTTGTTGATGGGAGAATTTTTTGAACGCGATGATGTGCAAGCGCAATTGCCTGATGTTAAAGCATTTATTATTCCGCACCCGCAACGCATTTTGAATAATCCCAGTTTAAAACGACCTGCGTGGGAGACTTTGCAGCAGTTGGCGGATTATTTGGTAAGTCGTTAAATGGATTCAGTTTATTATTTTTCAGGCTGTCTCACAGTAAACGACATTTTTTGTAGGGTATGCCGTGCGCACCAAATGGTTGGAATCATTGGAATATGGTGGTGTATTTGGTACGCATGGCACACCCTACCGCCCCATTTTCAGGCAGCCTGAAAAAAATTTTATTAACCTAATCCAAAAAAAAAAAACCAAAACCATGCCCCCCATCGCCCAAACCCTACACGCCGCCAAATGGCAAGCCATTGAAACCTATCTTGCCGACCGCCGCCCACTCAACTATTTCCGCCACCACACCGTCGCCGTAGAAAACGCCCTGTGCGCGTGGTGGGCAGAATTATTTTCGGAACACGAAGAATTGAGCCTGCTCGCCATCGGTGGTTTTGGGCGCAAAGAATTGTATCCGCATTCCGATTTGGATTTAGCCATCGCCGCGCCCCACGAATTAACAGACGCGCAACACCAAAAAATTACCCAATTTATTCAAATACTTTGGGATAATCAACTGGCACCCGCCATCAAATCAGGCAGCCTGAAACAGCTCGCCGAAAGTGCCAAACACGATTTGACCGCCGACACCGCTTTTTTGGAAACCCGTTTTCTGGCAGGCAGCCTGAAAACCGCACAAAATTTTCAAATCCTATTGCATAATCAACGCGATACCGCCCAATTTATTGAAGGCAAATTGCTGGAAATGAGCCAACGCCACGCCAAACAGCCCGCTTTTGCGCTGGAGCCGAATATTAAAAATGGCGTGGGCGGTTTGCGCGATATTCACACAATGATGTGGCTGGCAAAAGTGCAAAATCTGCGTGCAGATTTTAATCATTTACAAAAAAATCAAGTGATTAATCATATAGAAAGCGGTATGTTACGCAGCAGCTATCGCACGCTGGCAAAGTTGCGAATTGAGCTGCATTTGGCGGCAGGTCGCGCCGAAGACCGCTTGATTTTTGATTTGCAAAACACGGTGGCGGCAAATTTGGGCTACGGCAACCAAGCCCAGCAAGCCATTGAACAATTAATGCGACAATTTTATCGCGCCGCAAAAAATATTTCTCAATTAAATCAAATTATTATACCCATGCTGCGTGAACGCATTTATGTGAATTATCCGCGCATGACCCATGAATTAGACGAACATTATTACCACATCAACCACCAAATCGCCATTAAAAACCTGCACTTATTTGAAGAGCAGCCTGAACACATTTTCGGCATTGTGCAAAAATTGCAAGCCAACAACGATGTCCACACCATCGCCCCCAAAACGCTACGCGCGTGGTGGACGGCGGTGCAAAAATTGGACAGCGATTTTTACGCCAATCCCATTCATAGAGCGCAATTTTTATCGTTTTTTCAAATGGGTACGGGCTTGAGCGCGACCATGCGGCTGTTGAATTTGTATGGCGTGTTGGCGAAATATTTGCCTGCGTGGGACAAAATTGTGGGGCTGTTACAGCATGATTTATTTCATGTTTATCCTGTGGACGACCATATTTTAATGGTGCTACGCAATGTGCGGCGGCTGGCGATTGAGTCGCACAGTCATGAATTGCCGTTTGCGTCTTCGCTGATGCAAGGGTTTGAAAAAAAATATGTTTTGTATCTTGCCGCGCTGTTTCACGACATCGCCAAAGGGCGCAATGGCGACCACGCGAAATTGGGTGTGGCGGACGCGCTCGCTTTTGCCACCGACCACAGGCTGCCTGAAAACGATGGCGAATTGTTGGCGTGGCTGGTGGAACATCATTTATTGTTTTCCATTGTGGCGCAAAAACAGGATATTCACGACCCCGAAGTGGTGCAGAAATTTTGTCAAACTGTGGATTCCACAGAAAAACTCACCGCATTGTATTTGCTGACGGTGGCGGATATGCGCGGCACCAACCCGAAAATTTGGAATACTTGGAAAGCGCAATTATTGGAAACGCTGTTTCAGGCTGCCTTAAAATATTTGTCGGGCGAACACGCCAATCGGCAAACTTTGGCTTGGCACCGAAAACAGCAAGCATTTGATTTATTAAAACAAAATCACGATGAAAAACGGATACGTCAATTGTGGCAGGCTTTGGGCGATGCCTATTTTGTGTATTATGATGAAACGGAAATTTCGTGGCAATTACCTGAATTGATTGATGATTTTGAGCAATCTTGTGTACGCATGAAAACGCAAGCCGACCGCTTACACGTTTTAGTGTATATGCGCAATCGGGAACGGCTGTTCACGCGCATTTGCCGTTTGATTAGCCAACATGGGCTGGATATTTTGGCGGCGAAAGCCTTGATTACGGCGCATGATTTTATTTTAGATGAATTTATTTTGCAGCTCCCCGAACAATTCAATGGCAATGACATGGCGCGGATTCAAAACCATTTATTGTTTCAATTACAAGAATTTATTCAAGGCAAACGCGATGTGTCGCACCACGCCCAAGCACCCAGTCGCCGTGCGCGGTATCAGCCGATTGCGCCGCATATTCAGCTCACGCCCGACACGGAACGCGCCGAGTGGTATTCGCTGGAAATTACCGCGATTAACCGCCCCGCGCTGTTGGCGGACATCACCGAAGTGTTCGCGCAACACAAAGTGCGTTTGTATCACGCCAAAATCGCCACGCTCGCCGACCGCGTGGAAGATGTGTTTTTGCTGCATTGCCCGTATTTGGATAATACCAACAAGGAATTGGCGTTTCAGACGGATTTGTTGAAAGTATTGGGATAATGTTTTCAGGCTGCCTTGATTGGGAAGGCAGCCTGAAGATTTTATCGCCCACAATATTGGTTGAAAATATTAAAAATAAATTTATTTTTAAAACAATATGCTTAATATGTAAGCAAATTGACCATTTATCCAAACAAAATCATTTCCTCCTAGATGATAATAAATATTTATTGATTAAAATCAAAATAATGTGAAAAAAATAAACCATTTATGCCCATAATCAGCTTGCTTGATTCCGCCTTACTGTTATAATGACTCATTGTGTAAGCGTATGTAGTCAAAGGTAAATATTTTTCTATCTCTATGATTTTTTTATTACTTTTTGTCTATTGCGACACATCATTCACATGATGACTGAAAATAAATTCAACGCATTCATTATTCAAGGAGAACCATCATTATGTCTGAAATCAAAAGAACCCCTTTTAATCAAGCACATCAACAACATGGTGGCAAGCTAGTTGATTTCTCGGGCTGGGAATTGCCTGTTAATTACGGCTCGCAAATTCAAGAACATGAAGCAGTACGCACGGACGCAGGTATGTTTGACGTGTCGCACATGATGGTAACCGATGTAGTGGGCGAAAACAGCAAAGCATGGTTACGCAAATTATTGGCAAATGATGTGGCAAAATTATCTTTTGTAGGCAAAGCCTTGTATTCGCCATTGATGAATGAACAAGGCGGCGTGATTGACGATTTAATCGTGTATCGCATGAACGATGAAGAAACGCAATACCGCATTGTGTCCAATGGCGCAACGCGTGAAAAAGACGCCGCGCATTTCCAAGCCACCGCCAAAGAATTTGGCGTATCCTTAACTCATCGCACCGATACGGCGATGTTGGCAGTGCAAGGTCCACGCGCCGTTGAAAAATTATTGAGCGTGAAACCCGATTGGGCAGACACCGTGCAAGCCTTGAAAGCATTCCAAGGTGCAGATATGGGCAATGGCTGGTTTGTGGCGCGTACAGGTTATACAGGTGAAGAAGGCGTGGAAGTGATTTTGCCTGACACGGCTGCCACCGAATTTTTCACGGCTTTGAGCCAAGCAGATGTTCAACCATGCGGTTTGGGGGCGCGTGATACTTTGCGTTTGGAAGCGGGCATGAATTTGTATGGTCATGATATGGACGATGAAACCAGTCCATTGGTCGCTGGCATGGGTTGGACAATTGATTTGAAAGATGAAAACCGCGATTTTATTGGCAAAGCCCCTTTGGTGGCATTGAAAGCGGCTGGCGTGCCACATAAACAAGTGGGTTTGTTGTTGGAAACGCGTGGTGTTTTGCGTGAAGGCATGGAAGTGGTTACGCCATTTGGTAAAGGCGTGATTACCAGTGGTACATTCTCGCCAACTCTGAAACAATCCATCGCCATTGCGCGTGTGCCAACCGAAACCACAGATAGCGCAGAAGTAGATATTCGTGGCACATTAACGCCTGTGCGCGTATTAAAATTGCCATTTGTACGCAATGGTCAAAAGCAGTTTGAATAATTTTTCAGGCTGCCTTTCAATAATATTTTAGGATAATTTTTTATCCCCCGCACCAAATGATTCAAAAAATTTCGGTGCGTAATACGCACCCTATATGAATTCTGTCGTGTATTGGAAGGCTGCCTGAAACCCCTTGATTTTTATTTGAAGCATGACATTAATTCTTAACCAAACAACTTGGAGAACAAACCATGAGCATTCCTGCTGATTTGAAATATGTTGCGAGCCATGAGTGGATTCGTGTGGAAGCAGATGGTTCTGCAACCATCGGTATTACTCAACATGCACAAGAATTGTTGGGCGATATTGTGTTTGTGGAATTGCCTGAAGTGGGTGCCACATTTTCTGCGGAAGACCAAGCTGGCTCAATAGAGTCTGTGAAAGCAGCATCTGATGTATATAGCCCGATTTCTGGCGAAGTGTTGGCGGTAAACGAAGCCTTGACCAGCAGCCCAGAATTGGTAAACAGCGCCCCTTACGGCGCATGGTTCTTTAAAATCAAACCAAGCAATCCAGCAGAATTGGAAACTTTATTGACTGCTGAACAATACGCAGGCGAAATCGCCTAATCATCAACAGGCTGCCTGAAAAGTGAAATGTGTTTTCAGGCAGCTTTTTTACGTTCAGGCTGCCTGAAAATTTATTTAGGAGAATTATTATGAAATTAAATCAATTGTTTAATCATACAGAATTTTCATCTCGCCATATTAGTTTCCCCGACCAAGCGGCATTGTTGGCGGCTTTGGGTGAAACCGATATGGCTAGTTTTATTAGCCGAACCGTGCCAGACAGCGTGCGTATGCCTGCCGAAAAATTGGCATTGCCCGATGCTTTGAGTGAAGCAGACGCGTTGGCAAACATCAAAGAAATTGCCAAGAAAAATAAAATTTTCAAAAATTACATTGGCTTGGGCTATTATCCAACGCGTATGCCAGCCGTGATTCAACGCAATGTGTTGGAAAACCCCGGTTGGTACACCGCCTACACGCCGTATCAAGCGGAAGTGTCGCAAGGTCGTTTGGAAGCCTTGTTGAATTTCCAGCAAATGACGATTGATTTAACGGGTTTGCCTGTGGCAGGTGCGTCATTATTGGACGAAGCCACCGCCGCCGCCGAAGCGATGGCAATGGCAAAACGTGTCAGCAAATCCAAATCCAATCGCTTTTTTGTGGACAGCCGTGTCTATCCACAAACTTTGGACGTGATTCAAACCCGCGCGAAATATTTTAATTTTGATGTGGTGGTCGGCGATTTTGCGGCGGCGCAAGACGGCGAATTTTTCGGTGCGTTATTGCAATATGTCGGCACAGACGGCGATGTGGTGGATTTGACCGATGTGATTACCGCTTTGAAATCTAAAGGCGCGGTGGTGGCGGTGGCGGCTGATGTGATGAGCTTGGTATTGCTGAAATCGCCTGCGGAAATGGGTGCAGACATGGCTTTGGGTAACACGCAACGCTTTGGTGTGCCGATGGCATTTGGTGGACCACACGCGGCTTATTTTGCGTTTAAAGATGAATTTAAACGCTCTTCCCCCGGTCGCATTATTGGCGTGTCGGTAGATGTTACGGGTAAACCTGCATTGCGCATGGCTTTGGCAACGCGTGAACAACACATTCGCCGCGAAAAAGCGAATTCTAATATTTGTACATCGCAAGCCTTATTGGCAAATTTGGCGGGCATGTACGCCGTGTATCATGGCGAAGAAGGGGTAAAACGCATTGCACAACGCATTCATGCGCTGGCGGTGGCATTTGCTCAAGCGGTTTCAGGCAGCCTGAAAGTGGTACACCAAGTATTTTTTGACACGGTATTGGTGGATTGTGGCGCACAGGCAGACGCTATTTTTCAGGCTGCCTTAAATGCTGGCTACAACTTGCGCCGTGTGAATGAAACGCGTATTTCTGTGGCATTCCATGAAGCAACATCGGCGCAAGATTTTGCTGATTTGGTGCAATTATTCACAGGTACAGCAGGCGTGTTGCCCGAAACAGCTTCTGTGCAATTACCCGAAACTTTATTGCGTAAAGAACCCATTTTGCAGCACCCAACATTCAAAAAATACCATACCGAACATGAAATGTTGCGTTACCTGAAAAAATTGGAAGACCGCGATTTGGCAATGAATCGCAGCATGATTTCATTGGGTTCTTGTACCATGAAATTGAACGCGACCAGCGAAATGTTGCCGATTACTTGGGCAGAATTTGCGGAAATTCACCCATTTGCGCCACGCGACCAAGTGGCTGGCTATTTGGAATTGATTGACCATTTGCAAACGCAATTAAAAGCCATCACAGGTTTTGACGCGATTTCATTCCAACCCAACTCGGGTGCTTCGGGCGAATACGCGGGCATGGTGGCGATTCGTCGTTACCAAGAATCGCAAGGGCAAGGTCATCGCACCGTTTGCCTGATTCCGCGTTCGGCGCACGGCACGAATCCTGCGACCGCGCACATGGTGGGCATGGACATTGTGTTGGTGGATACTGATGAACACGGTAATGTGGACATCGCCGATTTACGCGCCAAAGCGGAATTGCACCGTGAAAACTTGTCTGCCATCATGATTACTTATCCGTCTACGCATGGTGTTTATGAAGAGGGCATTCGTGAAATTTGCCAAATTATTCATGACAATGGCGGTCAGGTGTACATGGACGGCGCGAATATGAACGCGCAAGTGGGCATTATGCAGCCTGCAGAAGTGGGCGCAGACGTGTTGCACATGAATTTACACAAAACCTTCTGTATCCCGCACGGCGGCGGTGGACCGGGTGCAGGTCCGATTGGCTTGAAAGCGCATTTGGCACCATTTGCGCCCAACCATGCAATTGTGAACATTGATGGCGTAAACAAAGGCATGACGGCAGTATCGGCTGCCCCATTTGGTTCGGCTGGGATTTTGCCGATTACCTATATGTATATTTTAATGATGGGCGCGGACGGTATGCGCCAAGCCACCGAAACGGCTTTGCTCAATGCCAACTATTTGGCGCATGAATTGTCCAGCGACTACCCCATTTTGTACACAGGCAAAAACAACCGTGTGGCGCACGAGTGTATTGTGGATTTGCGCCCACTCAAAGCGGAAAGCGGCATTACCGAAACCGATGTGGCGAAGCGTTTGATGGACTATGGTTTCCACGCGCCAACCGTATCGTTCCCTGTGGCGGGTACGCTGATGATTGAGCCAACCGAAAGCGAAAGCAAAGCCGAACTTGACCGCTTTATCGCCGCGATGAAACAAATCAAGCAAGAAATTGAAAATGTGAAATCGGGCGTGTGGACAAAAGAAGACAATCCATTGGTGTTTGCGCCACACACGGCGGAAAGCGTGAGTGGCAGCGAATGGAATCGTGCGTACAGCCGCGAAGTGGGTGCGTATCCATTGCCTTATTTGCATGAACACAAATTCTGGGTCAGCGTGAGCCGCATTGACGATGTACACGGCGACCGCAATTTGATTTGCACTTGCCCACCAATTGATAATTACGAAGATTAATCCACAATAATCAGGCAGCCTGAAAAATTATTTTCAGGCTGCCTTTTTGGTTTTGTGTATTATCGTAGATTCAATTTAAATCAGGACAAGGCGACAACGACCACCGTGTATTATTTTAATTTTAAACAACTATATATTTTTGACCAGAACTTACCTACGCACATAATGCACCAAATCAAACCCCGTCCCATTTTGCGAAACCTGTTTTTCGCGCGACACTTCACGCCACACATCGGCAGCAAATTCGGGGAAATAGGTATCGCCATCGGCTTGCAATGCCACTTCGGTTAAACGCAAATCCGTTGCCAAATCAATAGACTGAGCATAAATCTGCGCCCCACCCATAATGATGATTTCCGCCACATCGCCACATGCCGCCAACGCGTCCGCCAAATTTGCAAACACTTCCGCGCCCTGCCCTACCCAATCTGTTTGGCGCGTGATGACCAAATTACGGCGATTGGGCAAAGGTTTGCGTGGCAGACTGTCCCACGTTTTGCGCCCCATAATCACGGGTTTTCCCGATGTATAATGTTTAAAAAACGCAAAATCTTCGGGAATATGCCATGGAATGTCATTATTTGCGCCGATAATCCGATTTTGTGCCAAAGCGGCAATTAATGTAATTTTCTGCATAATCTTATTTTCCAAATCAACAGGCAGCCTGAAAATATTTTCAGGCTGCCTCAATATTATTTGCGGCGCAATTGTTCCGCCGCTTCCAAAGCAAAATAGGTCAAAATCCCATCTGCACCCGCCCGTTTAAACGCCAACAAGCTTTCCAAAATCACCTTATCTTTGTCCAACCAGCCATTTTGAATCGCCGCCATCAACATCGCATATTCGCCCGAAACCTGATACGCAAAAGTCGGCACACCAAACTCATCTTTCACACGGCGCACCACGTCCAAATACGGCAAACCGGGTTTCACCATCACCATGTCCGCGCCTTCCAAAATATCCAAAGCTACTTCGTGTAAGGCTTCATTGCTGTTGGCGGGGTCTTGCTGATACTGGTCTTTGGTGGATTTGCCCAAATTGCCTGCGCTACCCACCGCGTCGCGAAAAGGTCCATAAAACGCCGAAGCATATTTCGCCGAATACGCCATAATGCGCGTGTGAATATAGCGTTCATTTTCCAGCGCAACCCGAATCGCGCCAATGCGACCGTCCATCATATCCGATGGCGCAACCACTTGCGCCCCTGCTTCCGCGTGGCTCAAAGCCTGTTTTACCAAAACTTCAATTGTTTCATCGTTTAACACATAACCCGTGTCATCGGTCAAACCATCTTGACCGCTCAAAGTATAGGGGTCAAGTGCCACATCGGTCATCACGCCCAATTCGGGAAATTCGCGGCGCAAAGCGCGTACCGCCGTTTGCACCAAACCATCGGGGTTGTAGGCTTCACGCGCGTCCGCCGTTTTGTTTTGCGTAACCACAGGAAACAAAGCCAACATGGGAATACCCAATTCACAAGCACGCTCTGCCGTTTTTAATAATAAATCAATACTTTGCCGTTTCACATTCGGCATAGACGCGATTTCCTGTTCCTGATTTTGCCCTTCCAACACAAAAACAGGGTAAATCAAATCATTTGGTGTCAGCACATGTTCACGCATTAAACGGCGCGAAAAATCATCTTTACGCATGCGGCGCAAACGCGTCATAGGAGCTTGGCGAGTCGGAAAATTCATCGTGTTTCCTTATTTGCAAATAAAAAACCACATTTTAACATTTCAGGCAGCCTGAACACACCTTCAGGCTGCCTGAAAACAGAAAAATCTATTATTGAGAAGCCGATACCACACTTGGTTGCCAAGTAGGTAACCATTTTTCTTCCAAAGCTTTAATCGTACCATTAGCATGTAATTTATCAATACCCGTATTGATTTTATTCAATAATTCCGTATCGCCTTTTTTCACCAAAAACACCAAATTGCGCGGCGGTTCACCATCAATTTGCACATAACGCGTTTTATCCTGATTCTTCATTTCATGCGCATAATACGCCAAAACATAATTCGCACCCAAAACCGCGTCTACATTCTTATTGTACAACTCGCGTGCCGACAAATAAAAAGTATCCGTAACCATCACATTATTCGGCGAACCTGTTAATTTAGTAGCTAAATCAATCATTTGCTGACCATAATACTGGCTAACCGCGATTTTTTTGCCCTGCAAACTGGCAGTAGAATTAATCGTTTTATTCGGGTCTTTATCATCGCACACCGCCGCCACAATATATGCCTGCATAAACGGCTTACTCACATCTGCTGCAGGATATTGTGCATTATCATAAAACGCCGAAGCCCACACATCATGTTGTTTGCCCAAAGTTTCATGCCACAATTTCCGTGAACTGTGTTCCATATTCACATTAAAGCCTTCAGTTTTGCCAATCGCTTTCAACAAATCCCCTTCAATACCAAGCACTTCACCCTTTTCCGTACGATACTGAAATGGCGGATAAGTTGCGTCTGTCCCAACCTGAATTGTTGGTAAATTGGGATTAGCCACAGGCGCAGCATTTTGCGTTGGCTCGGCAGCAGGTGTGTGCGCTGCTTTATCGCCACACGCACTCAACAATGCACCCATTAATAACACAGATAACCATTTTTTATGAAACATAATCGTAGTCCTTTTGCTATAGTTAATGAGAAGATATGATGAGTTAAATTTACCCAAACTTGTTAAACACCATTATAAGCCTTTATTCCAAAATAACAAGATGAAAATTAAAAAACCTGTTCATTCACATAAACAGGTTTATATTTTTCAGGCAGCCTACAAAATAAAACCCCAGACTACTGTTTCTAGTAGACTGGGGTTTTGTGTAAATAGTTTGGCGATGACCTACTTTCGCATACGATTGTATACTATCATCGGCGCTGGAATGTTTCACTGTCCTGTTCGGGAAGGGAAGGAGTGGAGCCAAACCGCTATGGTCGCCAAACGTAAAGGGGAACAAACTGGGAAGCCGATTTTAAACAAAGGTTTTGGTTTGTTTGTGTTGATTTTGTATTTTTTGGTGATGACTGAGTCATCAGTAAGCTTATTTCATTTTATATTTACTTTGATTTCAGTTTATTTCGATTTCAGTTTATTTCTGTTTTCAAAGTTCTTCAAAT
>NZ_JQKH01000078.1 GCF_000745955.1 Alysiella crassa DSM 2578
GTCGTGAGAAAATTAATACGATACCACTGAATTGATGCGGACTTCTTTTTTTATTGTACTTTTTTTGTCGTGTACTGAAAGGCTGCCTGAAAAATGAATTTTACCCCACTTTTCAGGCTGCCTGAACACCCTATCATCAATCCTGCGGTTTCCCAGACGCAATGCGCGAAATAATCAACGCCACCAAAATAAACGTCCCCGTAATCAACTCAATCACCGTGCCAGACACTTGCATGGAACGCAATAATTGGTCAATGAATTTCAACAGCAAAATGCCCGTCAGCGCACCAAACACCGAACCGCGTCCGCCATTCAAGGAAATCCCCCCAATCACACACGCCGCAAATACCGTGAAAATGTAGCCTGAACCCTGTGTTTGTCCCACCGAAGCGTATTGCACCGTGTACAAAATCCCCGCAATCGCCGCCAACACGCTGGCGAAAATCAACGTTCCCATCACGATTCTGTCCACGCGAATGCCTGCTGCGCGTGCTGCGTCCGCATTGCCGCCAATCGCGTACAAACTGCGCCCCAAACGCGTGTATTTCATCACAAACATCAATACACCAGCCGTTACCACAAACACCCAAAAACTCAATGACATACCTAAAAATCCCATACCTGCAAGGGCTTGAAATTGTTTGGGTAATTGATACAAACTCGCGCCACCTGTTAAAAAAGTTTGCAAGCCACGCAATGCCGTTAGCATACCCAGCGTGACGATAAAACCGTTTAGGCGAAATTTCACAATCATCAAAGCATTGGTAATCCCAATCAATACGCCCAAACCCACACCTGCCAACAGCGCAAATTGCCCATTCAAGAAACCGCCCGTTCCCGTCATGCTCGCACCCACCACCGCCCACACCGCCACCGCAGGCGCAAGCCCAAACGTGGATTCCAGCGACAAATCCATGCGCCCAATAATCAAAATCAAGGCTTGCGCCAAAACCAACAAACCAATTTGCGTGGACTGCTCAATCGGAATTTTCAAAATGTCCCAACTTAAAAAATTGCCCGTTGCCATATGCCCAATAATCAAAATCAAAATAATGGGTGGAATCAAAACCCAATCCCGAAAATTTGCCCATTGAATTTTGGGGCGATGATTTGGCGCAACAACATTTTGAATTTCTTGCGTATTCGTGGTCATGATGTTTGTCCCTCTTGATTGATGAATGAGAAAATAAATTATGTGAACTCGGATAAGTAACCGTAAATGTGCCAATCAACCCGCCCTCTCCCCAGCCCTCTCCCACAGGGAGAGAGAGTCAAGTTATTTAAATTTATCAATGATTTTTATCCTGAACTCGCGTTAAATTGAATGGCTATTTTCAGGCAGCCTGAAATGGATTTTGCGGTTCACTCAAACCTTCCATTGCCGCAATTAACTCTTGGTCTTGCCAACCAATTGGAAATTCATGGGTTAATTTGCCGTGATACATCACCAGCACACGGTCGCAAGCACGCAAATCGTCCAATTCGTCCGACACAATCAGCACAGATGTGCCTTTTTCGCTGCTTTTGGCGACATAATCCAGCAAAGTTTCCTTACTTTTGATGTCCACGCCTGCGGTGGGCGACATCATGACCAACAAATCAGGGTTATTCGCCATTGCGCGTGCTTGCACCACTTTTTGCTGATTGCCACCCGATAAGCCGCTTACAGGCTGCTCAATGCCATAGGCTTTGATATCCAATTCTTTAAACCATTGTTGTGCCAACGCATTTTGTTTGTTTCGGTTGATTAAACCCCATTTGCCCAATTTTTCCATAATGCTTAAAGTCGCATTTTCGGCAATGCTCAAATCGGGGATAAATCCTTCGTGATGACGGTCTTGTGGCACAAAACCAATGCCCGCATTCAAAGCCGCTTTCACATTGCCAGCAGGATAAGTCTTGTTTTTTAACAAAATTTCTCCACTTTCGCATTCACGCAAACCCACCAAAGTTTCCGCCAATTCGGTTTTGCCACAACCGCCACCGCCAGCCAAACCGACCATTTCGCCTTTTTTGATGTGAAAACTGATGTTTTCGTAAGCATTGGCTTGATTTAATTGATGAATATTTAAGGTGATTTCGGGACTTAATTCGCGTGATGAATAATGTTTTTCGGTGTATTTTTCGCCCGTCATGGCTTCAATCAATTGATTTTTGGGGAGTTCTGCCACAGAAGTGGTTAAAATGTGTTTCGCGTCTCGATACACGGTAACATCTTGACAAATATCGTAAACTTCCGACAAATGATGTGAAATGAATAGAAACGTAACCCCTTGATTGTGCAGTTTTTCCATACGCGCAAACAGGCGTTTGATGGCGCGACCGTCCAACATGGCAGTGGGTTCGTCCAAAATAATAAAGCGTGCGCCATAACTCAAAGACCGCGCAATTTCCATCAACTGACGGTTTTCCACGTTCAGGCTGCCTGCTTCGGCGCGAACGTCCACAGGAATATCCCATTCGTCCAAAATATTTTGTGCGTTTTGGTAAACATTTTTCCAAGAAATCAGTTTTTTATCCAAATTTTGCCGATTGATGAGCAGGTTTTCCGCCACACTCAAATGCGGAATAATGGTGGATTTTTGATACACGCAAGCAACGTGTTTGCGCCATTCGTGCAAATCGCCTGCGGCTGGCGCGTCCACGCCATTGAACTGGATTGTGCCAGAATCGGCTTTGTTCAAGCCCGTAATCAACGACACGAGCGTGGATTTGCCTGCACCATTGCGCCCCACCAAAGCGTGCGTGCGCCCTGCGTGGACGGTTAAATTCACATTATTCAACGCCACATTATTGCCATAGCGTTTCATCAGGTTTTTGGCTTCTAATAAGGGGGCGGTCATGTTTGGATACTCCGAGATTGTTATTTTTTGGGGATTTTCCCTCTCCCTAGCCCTCTCCCAAAGGGAGAGGGAATGGTGTTGCTGGCTGAAATAAAATGGCTTGCCACCCATCCAGCCCTCTCTCCCTTTGGGAGAGAGTTGGAGAGAGGGAAAACTTTTCAGGTAGCCTGAAAGTTTTATTTTTCAAATCAAATTATTTATTCCCCCACAAATCAGGCGAATCCGCTTTCACGGTTTGCAAATCGCCCAATTTTGCGCCATCAACCGTAACCACAGGCGCAACAATTTGGTCTTCCAACAAACCATCACGCGGTTGAACGATGTTGGAGCCATGCTCGGTTTTGCCCACTTGGAACGTTTTGCCTTCGGCAGCCGCTTTGGCGTAGAACAAAGCCCAATGCGCGTAACCATCGGCAGGTTGCGAAACGGTCGCATCAATATCGCCGCGTTTAATCGCTTCCAATTCCGATTTAATGCCGTCATTGGACACAATCACAATGTGTTCCGCATCGCCAGCAGGTTTGAGCAGATTTTTTTGTTTTAAAAACGCCAAAGTCGGTTCAAGGTACACGCCACCAGCCTGCATATAAATGCCATTCACTTTGCCGCCTGCCAAAGCCGTTTGCAAGCCCGCAATGGCAGGTTCTTTTTTCCAATCGGTTGGAATTTCAATGACTTTGATATTGGGATACTTGGTTTTCATGCACTCGGCAAAGGCTTCCGAACGGTCGCGCCCGTTAATGGAATTGAGCGCACCTTGAAATTCCACCACACGCCCTTCGCCTTTCAATTTCTCGCCAATCACCACGCAAGCATTTGAACCATAAGCCTGATTATCCGCACGCACCACCATATACACATCGCCAGCGTCAGGGCGCGTGTCCACCGTAACCACAGGAATATTTTGGGCTTTGGCGGCTGCCAACGCACTGGTGGCGGCTGCCGTGTCTTGTGGCGCAAGCACAATCGCTTTCACATCGGATTGCAACATTTGTTGTACATTGGCAATCATTTTTTGCGCGTCATTATTGGACGAAGTTTGATACAAATTCGCGCCCAATTCTTGCCCTTTTGTGGGCACATAATTGGCAAAAGCCGTCCAAAAATCCGTGTCAATGCGTGGTTGGTCAATGCCGATTTTGGCACCATTGCTGCCTGTGCCATCAGGAGCAGGAGCGGAAGTGGTGGCTGGGGGCGTTTGTGCTTGTTTTTGTTGGACTTGACTCTCGTTACCACCGCCAGAACATGCTGCCAAAACGCAAGCCGTGATTGCCAACAAATTGAATTGATTGATGATGTGTTTCATGATATGTGCTCCGTGAGTTGAGAAAATGGTGTGAGAAAAGTCGGTTTTTGATTGACAAAATTTTCAGGCTGCCTGAAAACCCAATTTGGGGCATAACAAAAATATTTTTAATAAAATCAAGTTAATGCACGGTCAAGATGCGTGTAGCCGCCATCAACAAAAACACATTGCCCCGTTGTGTGAGACGAACGTGGCGACAACAGAAAAACCACCGTATCCGCAATTTCTTCGGCAGTGGTCATGCGTTTGCCAAGCGGAATTTTGGACGTGATTTGTGCCAATTTTTCTTCTGAATTTTCAAAACTTTGAATCCAACGCGCATACAATGGCGTCATCACTTCGGCAGGAATCACCGCGTTCACGCGCACCCCATCTGCCAACAAAGCCGCCGCCCATTCGCGTGTCAAAGCCATGCGACCGCCATTGGCTGCCGCATACGCGCTGGTCTGACCTTGCCCTGTAACAGCCGTTTTGGAGCCGATGTTCACCACCGCGCCCAGCGTTTTGCGCAAATGCGGCAAGGCTTCGCGCATCAACACAAAATAATGCACCAAATTTTTTTCCAAAGATTGGCGAAATAAATCCGTAGAACTGGTCAGACCAATATTGTCATTCACACCCGCATTATTGACCAAACCGTCTAAACGCTTGAATTGTTCAACTGTTTTTTGTACAGCAGAAACACAGGCTTGCTCATCGGTCAATTCGGTTTGAATAAAAAAACTTTGAGATTGAATGGCTTGCAATTTTGCCCAAAAATCCGCATCGGGTTGTGAACGCCCCAAAATCACGGGAATCGCCCCTTCTTGCGCCAAACCCAAAGAAATTGCCGCACCAATGCCAGCCCCACCACCACTAATCAAGAAGACTTTGTTTTTTAAATGTAAATCCATGATGTTCAATCCGTCCATTCAATGCCATAAATTTTTTTGGCGTTTTCGGTAAATGGGTTTTCAGGCTGCCTGAAATCGCGTGTAGTCGTTTGGAATAAATCAAAAACCTGTTGATAATCATGCGTTAATGTGCAAACCGACCAATCCGAACCAAACAACACGCGCCCATCGCCAAACAAATCTAAAGCCGTTACCACATAAGGGCGAATATCGTCCGCCGAACAATGCGCGCCACATTCCGTTACCAAACCCGAAATTTTCACCGCCACATGAGGCAATTTAGCCAGTTGATTTAAATGGCTTTTCCAATCATCAAATGCGCCAGTTGTGCCAAATTCGGGTTTACCCAAATGGTCTAAAATCAACCAGTTATCGTCAATGGCTCGTGCAAAATCCACCACCGCGCCCAAATCTTTTTGATGACACAGCAAATCATAAACAAAACCTTGTTTTTGAATGAATTTAACGCCATCTCTAAATGATTGGTCAGACCAATAAGCCGCAGGATTGGGTTCATCTTGCACAATATGGCGAAAGCCTTTCATCAAAGGTTCGTATTCAAATTGCGCCAAATCATCTTTCAGGCTGCCTGAACGCAAATCCAGCCACCCAACAATGCCTTTAATCCATTGATTTTCTTTTGCTAAATTCAGAAGAAACGCATTTTCCACCACATCACAACGCGCTTGCACCGCCATTCCAGCCACCACGCCCAAATCTTGCGCCAAAGGCACAATGTGTTCAGGCAGCCTGTCTTGTTTCAACATCGGCATTTCATCAGAAATCCAAGCATAATCAATCGCTTGATAACGCCAAAAATGAATGTGGGTGTCAATCATGATGTTTCACTCTTTTGTAGGATGCGCCACGCGCACCATTTTCCAAAAATCCATTTGTGTTTGTGGTGCGCATGGCGCACCCTACATTGGAAACTTAATTTTTAAATTGATATTCTTTTAATGAACTGTCTTTCATTTCAATAGAAAAACCCGCTTCTTTGGGTGGCATATATGCCGCGTTTTCAATCACACATGGGTGGATAAAATGCTCGTGCAAATGGTCTACATATTCGGTTACGCGCCCCGATTTGTCGCCTGAAAAACACAAATAATCAATCATAGACAAGTGTTGCACATACTCGCAAAGCCCCACACCACCAGCATGTGGGCAAACTTTCAAGCCATATTTTGCCGCCATCAACAACACCGCCAAAACCTCGTTCACGCCCCCCATGCGACACGCATCAATTTGCACCACGTCAATCGCCTCGCGCATGATAAACTGTTTAAACATCATGCGGTTTTGGCACATTTCGCCAGTTGCCACCTGAATCGGCGCAATCGCTTCACGAATGGCGCGGTGCGCTTCCACATCGTCTGGGCTGGTTGGCTCTTCAATAAACCAAGGTTTCGCAAATGCCAATTCCTTAACCCAATCAATCGCTTGCTGACGCTCCCAAACTTGATTTGCGTCTATCATCAAATAGCGTTCATCGCCAATGATTTCACGCGCAATGCGAACACGGCGTTTGTCGTCTTCCAAATTTTGCCCAACTTTCAATTTAACATATTGAAAACCTTCATCAATCGCTTCTTGGCACAAACGCGCCAATTTTTCATCGCTGTAACCCAGCCAGCCTGCGGAAGTGGTGTAGCATGGGTAGCCTTCACGCAACAAAATTTCGGTGCGTTCTGCTTTGCCTTGTGCGGCTTTCGTTAATAAATCAAGGGCTTCTTCGGGCGCGATGCAATCGGTTAAGTATCTGAAATCAATGCAATTTACCAATTCTTCGGGCGACATATCCGCCACCAAACGCCACACAGGTTTGTTTTCCGCTTTCGCCCACAAATCCCACACCGCATTGACCACCGCCCCCACCGCCAAGTGCATGGCACCTTTGTCTGGACCAATCCAACGCAGTTGACTGTCGCCTGTAAGTTTGCGCCAAAATTGTGCAGGTGCTTGTTTGACTTCATCTAAATTCAAGCCCACCACCAAATGCCGCATGGCTTCAATTGCCGCGCAACAAATTTCATTACCACGCCCAATCGTGAATGTTAATCCATGACCATTTAATTCTGAATTATTGGTCTTTAAAATCACATAGGCGGCGGAATAATCGGGGTCAGGGTTCATCGCGTCCGAGCCGTCCAGTTGTTGCGAAGTGGGGAAACGAATATCCAGCACTTCCATATCGGTGATGGTGATTGACATATTTTTTTACTTTCTATTCAATAATTTATTTTTCAAAAGGCTGAATTTTAGGTAAAATTTTTTTCAGGCTGCCTGAAACGCCTGCACCCAACAAGCAGCCTGAAAAAATCAAATTGTTTAAGCCTGAACGACTTTTTGCGTTTGCTCGCCCAAGCCCTCAATGCCCAAACGCATGGTCTGACCAGCTTGCAAATACACGGGCGGTTTTTGTCCCAAACCCACCCCTGGTGGCGTACCTGTGGAAATCACATCGCCCGCTTGCAAGCTCATAAAACGGCTTAAATAGCTGATTAAATATGGAATTTTAAAAATCATGGTATTGGTATTGCCATTTTGATAACGCTTGCCGTCCACTTCCAACCACATTTGCAAATTGTGTGGGTCGGCGATTTCATCTTTCGTTACCAAATAGGGACCCATTGGACCAAAGGTGTCGTTGCCCTTGCCTTTGTCCCAAGTGCCACCGCGTTCCAACTGATATTCACGCTCGGAAACATCGTTAATCACGCAGTAGCCAGCCACATAATCCATCGCGTCTTTTTCGTCAATGTAGCGACCGCTTTTGCCGATGACCACGCCCAATTCCACTTCCCAATCCGTTTTTTGCGAACCGCGTGGGATTTCTACATCGTCATTTGCGCCCACGATTGCACTTGTCCATTTGTTGAAAATAATCGGTTCTTTGGGAATGGGCGAGTTGGTTTCGGCAGCGTGGTCGGAATAGTTCAAGCCAATGCAGATGAATTTGCCCACATTGCCCACACACGCGCCAAAGCGCACATCATTGGGTACAATCGGCAAAGTCTCCAAATTGGTCTGACCAATTTTGGCCAATTCGTGTTCCAACACAAAACCGTTGATGTCCGCCACCACAGACGATAAATCGCGGATATTGCCTTGCGCCTCCAAAATAGCGGGTTTTTCTGCGCCTTTTGCGCCAAAACGAAGTAATTTCATTTGCTTATTCCTTGTTATTTAAATGGTTTTTTTTAATTTGCCTACGGCGTGCGCTCTGTCGCCGCGCAGCGACTTACTTTTTAAAAAAGTAAGCCAAATAATAATTAAAACTCAACCGTTTGTGTTGAAAAATTGGGTTTCAGGCTGCCTGAAATATTTTTTGTAGGGTGCGTACCACGCACCAAAATAGGGGTTTCACGGAGAAATTCAGTGGGTGATATGTACCCTACATTTTTTCAGGCTGCCTGAAAATTCAATTTGACCAACCACCGTCAATCACTTGACAAGTGCCTGTTGTGAAAGCGGATTCATCGCTTGCCAAATAAACGGCTAATGCGGCAATTTCGCTATCCCGACCAATGCGTCCCATGGGTTGTCGTGCCACAAATGCGGCAAACACTTCTTCAATGGTCTTATTTTGCGCTTTGGCTTGCTCGGCGATGCGCTCGTGCAGCGATGGCGATTCCACCGTACCGGGGCAAATCGCGTTGCAACGAATGCCTTGGGTAACATAGTCGGCAGCAACCGATTTGGTCAGACCAATAACAGCCGCTTTGCTCACGCTGTACGCAAAACGATTGGGTACGCCTTTTACGCTGGACGCGGCGGACGACATATTGATGATAGAGCCACCACCTTGCGCCAACATTTTTGGTAAGACCGCTTGAATGGCGTGAAACATGGTCATCACGTTTAAATCCCATGATTTTTGCATGTCTTGTGCGCTGCTTGCCAATACGTCGCCAGCCGCCACCCAGCCTGCACAGTTAAACAGAACATCAATTTTGTCTAATTTTTCAAAGAATTGGCTGAACTTTTCCGTTTCCAATAAATTGATGGCGTGAATGTGAATGTTCTCATGTTCGGCTTTCAGCGATTGCAAGGCGGTTTCGTTGATGTCCAACGCCCAAACTTGTGCGCCTTCTTGCGCGTAGGCGAGTGCGGAAGCGCGTCCAATGCCTTGCCCTGCGGCGGTTACGACACAAATTTTATTTTTTAAACGCATGAAATTTCTCCTGTTCATTCAAGTGGTAGAAACGCAGTCTAAAACAAGTAAACCAATTTTTCAACTGGTCTGTACAATCATTCAGCAAAACAAATTAAAGTCATCATAAAAAGTGAATACTCTATATTTTATTTATGTTATAATTTTGATAAATAATGATTTTTAAAGTTTATCTTGGCTAAAACCAAGCATATTATTATTTTAAAAATAGGTTAGACCAAATGAACGCAGAAACCCCTACCCCACCAGACACCAGCCGCATTTATCAAAAAATCGCCGCTCAATTGCGCCAAAAAATCACGCAAGGCGAATGGCAAGTGGGCGAAGCTTTGCCCAGCGAACGCGATTTAGCCAAACAACTCCACGTTAGCCGAACTTCGGTGCGCGAAGCGATTATCGCGCTGGAAGTATCGGGCTGGGTGGAAGTACGCATGGGCAGCGGCGTGTACGTCAATGAACGCCATAAAATCCAAGCCACTGATTTAAATGGCATTGCCCCATTTTCTTTATTGCAAGTGCGTTTATTAATTGAACCTGAAGCCGCCGCGCTCGCCGCCAAAAACATGAGCGATGAAGCCTTATTGGACATTAAACAGGCGTATTTGATGAATGTGTCGGACAACATCATGGGTTCAACCACGCACGATGGCGACCGCTTATTTCACATTCGCATTGCCCAAGCCAGTGGCAATGACGCTTATTATTTGATTTTGCAGCAGCTTTTAAATGAGCAATCGGGCGAACTGTTTTCCGCGCTGCGCCGACTTTACACGCCCAGCGACATGCCTTTGCGTTCGCAACAGGAACATTATGCGATTTTGATGGCTTTGGAAGAGCGTAACGCAGACGCGGCGCGTGAAAATATGCGGATTCATTTGCAAAATGTGATTGATATTTTTATGCGCAGCAAAGAACAGGCAGCCTGAAAACACGTTTCGCCCACAAAACAGTTAAAATAATGATTTTTTTGGAAATGAAATCATGAATATTGTTGATGTGTTGGCGGTGGTGGCGGTGTTGTTTGCTTTGTGGGTGATTTGGAAGGTTACGCAGTTTTTGATTAAATTGGCGTTGATTGGTTTATTGGGTTTGCTGATTTTTGGCTATGTGGAATATGGGCATTTGTTGAATTGATTTTTTCAGGCTGCCTTTCAGTACACGACAATTTTACAATGCCAAATAGGTAGGGGGCGCCGTGCGCACCAAATTTACCGAAATATTTAAATGATTCAATCATTTTAGTGCGCACGGCGCACCCTACGATTATTTTTGTCGTGTACTGAAAGGCTGCCTGAAAAAACAAAATAACGTGGCGTGTATAAAACCGCGTGGGCAACGAGTTGCCCACCCTACGCTTGCTTCAATCAGTCATGGAACAACGTATGAAATAAATAAAAAGGATAAATAATTATGAGATTAAAGAATTTTTCTTTAAAATTTAAGAAATTGTTTGAATTTTGTTTAAATTCAAATATTATTCCAATAGTAATCCTTATATTATTTATTTATGATTTTTTTCCAAAGGATAACAGCAAAATTGAAATGTCCGATATTAAACTCAATCAGGCAAGAAATTTCATTACTGATATTTCACGAGATATGAATGCTGCTACATGGGATATTGGTAAAAAACGCATGAAAACAAAGAATGAACTGCGATTTCAAGATGGAATGATTCAATTTCAGCAATGTTCATCACAAACCCAAAAAGATGTCATGAATGCATTTAAACAATATCAACATCTTGTAATTAAAGAACATAATATCTTTGGTAAATATTTTTGCATTGACACCAATATTTTAGTAAGAATGAGCTTCCATGAAGATGATTGTAAATTATTTATAGAGACAAAGTGGGATAATTCATACCCTAATTGCACTCCATTGATTTAACATACCATTTTGGCATCTATTAACCCATTGTTTTATCATACATAACCCTGTTCATTTTTTCAGGCAGCACAAAAAATGTGCTGGATATACCTGCTATTTCTCAGACCCACTCATCTTGTACCAACATGGCAAAAAACATCATCTTCGGCTACGCCCGCGTCAGCACCACCGACCAAAATTTGGACAGCCAAAAGGCTCTGCTGATTAAAGCAAGCGTAGGGTGGGCAACTCGTTGCCCATGCCGTTCAATCAGATACACATAAAATGATGTTTTAATGTGCAATATTTCATTTCAGGCTGCCTGAAAAAACAAAATAACATGGCGTGTATAAAACCGTGTGGGCAACGAGTTGCCCACCCTACGCTTGCTCAAGCTGTTGTGCCTCGTAAAGTCAAAAAGGAAGGTATTTTGTTTAATGAGCGGACAATTAAACCTACTTGTGAAAATTGTAAAGCAACTTGACCGAAAGGTAATTGAAATGTCTACTTTAAATATAAATTGGCAACCAGAATTTGGTACTATGTATTATTGGCTTGCAGTTGATTCAAAAGGTAAAATTGCAAGAATGATGAATAATAACTGGGGCAATATTCCTCTTGTGTTATTACAACAAGATAACATAGAAGAAACATTGGACTTAATTTCTGAATACATTTGGGAAGAGTCTAGCCTGTATCTACAATACCCAAAAAATAAGATGGGCAAAACAATACTAGATTTATATTCATCTTATCCTACTTTATACTCAAAAATATATATGGAAAATTTTATTGAACAAAATTCCAATTACAATTTAGAATTACAAGATGAAAATTTGCCTTCTAGAAAAGGTATTTTTATTTATCAAGCCATTGAAGGTAATAAAGAAGGTGATGATTACCCTGTAGGCTATGAAGGCAAAACAAAAATGGGGGATTATTATCGCTATCTTATGCCAACCATTTATGCAACAATCAACGATTTTCCGAAAGAGTTGTGGCATGGTATTGCATTATCTAACACATTAGACTTCACACAAGATAGATTAATTTTCAATAATGATATTAATCAATATTTTACAGATTATGTAAGGGGTTAATACGATTTCAATCAAAAAAGCAAGCGTAGGGTGGGCAACTCGTTGCCCACGCAGTTCAATCAGATACACATAAAATGATGTTTTAATGTGCAATATTTCATTTCAGGCTGCC
>NZ_JQKH01000079.1 GCF_000745955.1 Alysiella crassa DSM 2578
CCCCAAGAAACGGTTTCTTGGCTGGGGAGGAAGGATTCGAACCTTCGCATGCTGGAATCAAAATCCAGTGTCTTAACCGCTTGACGACTCCCCAACTGCTTGCTGCTGATTTTGCTCTGCAACATCAGAAAGTCGGCATTATGGCGATTATTGTTTGCGCTGTCAATCGCTTTATTTGCCGTATTAATTCATCTATTTGATAATAAAGTAAACAAAGGTGAATGTGTGATGTTTTTCACGCACCAAGTTTGCCAATTTTCAGGCAGCCTGCTTTGGATTTCCGCCGCCAATTGTGGCGTTTCGCAGGGCAAAAATAGGCAGGAGCCTGAACCTGTCATGCGCGGTTCGCCGTGTTGC
Source organism: Alysiella crassa DSM 2578 (assembly GCF_000745955.1). Classification (GTDB taxonomy): domain Bacteria; phylum Pseudomonadota; class Gammaproteobacteria; order Burkholderiales; family Neisseriaceae; genus Simonsiella; species Simonsiella crassa. The sequence goes on from NZ_JQKH01000079.1 coordinate 358, forward strand.
GCCAAAAGATGAAAGGCAGCCTGAACTTTGGGATAATCTTGTAATACAACAGCTTGCATATCATTACGCAGGGGCTGGAGATTGTCCCATGTTGGGTTTGGGTTGCTGGGGCTGTTACGTGGCAAATCGGGGTGGGCGAAAATTTTGGGGGTGGCAACGTGTTCGTCTGGGCGCACGAGTACATAATATTGTTGTGGAATATCAATGGGCTGTAATTGTTCTCCCACGCCACGCGCAAACGCTGTTTGCCCAAAAATAAAAAATGGTACGTCCGCCCCAAGTTTCACGCCGATGTCAATTAATTGGGCTTGATTGAATTGGCAATCCCATAATTGATTCAATGCCAATAAAACGGTCGCGGCATTGGAGCTGCCGCCGCCCAGTCCACCGCCCATCGGGATTTTTTTGTTTAACCAAATCTCTGCACCGTTCAGGCTGCCTGAATGGTTTTGCAGGGCTTGGGCGGCGCGGACGGTTAAATCGTGTTCGGGCGGCACGCCATCGGTGGGGGTGTGCAAAATAATTTGGCGGTCGCTGCGTGGCGCAATGCGAATTTCGTCATATAAATCAATGAGTGTAAAAATACTTTCTAGGGCGTGGTAGCCGTTGGGGAGTTTGCCGATAATGCGTAGGTCTAAATTCAGTTTGGCGGGGGATAAGTAGGTTTGCATGGGAAATTTCGCTGTGTGGGTTGATAAAATAGGGTTTCAGGCTGCCTGTCAGTACACAACAAAATTCATGTAGGGTGCGTATTACGCACCAAATTGACAGCAATTTGAATGTGTTGGTGCGTGGTACGCACCCTACATTTTTGATGTTGGTACAATTACCGTGTACCAAAAGGCTGCCTGAAACATCAAATGGCTTGATAAAATAGCCATTTTACCAAACTCACTCATTATCCGATGTATTTGCAAAATATTTTACCCTTTGCCCACAGCCTACTTTCAGGCTGCCTGAAAACGGGCGACATCGCCGTTGATGGCACAATGGGCAACGGCAACGACACCGCCCTACTCGCCCGTTTGGTCGGCGACACGGGGCGCGTGTATGCCTTTGATATTCAAGCCGCCGCGCTCGCCGCCACTGAACAGCGTTTGCGTGAACACCATCTGTTGCCGCGTGTCCAATTGATTCACGCGGGACACGAAACGATGGCGCAACACGTTCCGCCCCAAATTGCCGCCGCCGTGTTTAATTTTGGCTATTTGCCACGCGGCGACCACCGCATTACCACGCTGCCTGAAAGCAGTTTGGCGGCGATTCAGGCTGCCTTAAATTTATTAAAACTCAATGGCTTGATGGTATTAGTATTGTATCACGGGCATGAAATGGGCAAGCTGGAAAGTCGGGCAATCAGCGATTTTGTCGCCCAATTGCCGCAGCAACAATTTCGCGTATTGCGTTATGAATTTGTCAATCAGAGCAATTGTCCGCCGTTTATATTGGCGGTGGAGAAAATTCAGGCAGCCTGAAAAACAAATTTCCCACATATCACCCAACCATCTAAAGCATAGAAACAAATTATCTTGACACGCCCCACGCAATCGCATTTAATCCAATTTAAGTGGGCGCAACGCCTTGAAAATTTTCACAAACCCGATTAAGGGCTTTTTTATTTTTATAAACAAATGATTATATTAGACAATATTTCCAAAAAATACCAAAATCGCGACAAATCATGGTTTACCGCCGTAGAACCCACCCATTTAACCATTGAACAAGGCGAAATTTTCGGTTTAATGGGCTACTCGGGCGCGGGCAAATCCACCTTATTGCGCCTAATCAATCTCTTGGAACGCCCCGATACGGGCAAGGTCTTGATTGACAAGCAAGATTTAACCGCCATGAACGAAGCCCAACTGCGCCAAGCCCGCCAACAAATTGGCATGGTTTTTCAACAATTTAATTTATTGAGCAACCGAACCGTAGCCGAAAACGTGGCGTTTCCCTTGGAAATTGCGGGCTGGCAGCCTGAAAAAATCGCGCCGCGTGTGGCGGAATGTTTGGAAATTGTCGGTTTGACCGAACGCGCTGGGCATTATCCCGCGCAATTATCGGGCGGACAAAAACAACGTGTCGGCATAGCCCGTGCGCTTGCGCCCAATCCCAGCGTGATTTTGGCGGACGAGCCGACCTCCGCGCTTGACCCGATTACCACACGCAGCGTGTTGGCTTGCTTGAAAGAAATCAATGAACGTTTCAATGTAACCATTGTGATGGTAACGCATGAAATGAGCGTGATTCGCAAATTGTGTCATCGTACAGCTTTGTTACATCAAGGAAAATTATTGGAAGTGGCGGAAGTGAAAGATGGCGTGATTTTGGCACAATCGGAAATTGGGCAAGAATTGTTGCGAGATGATTAAATACAGATTTCAGGCAGCCTGACTGAAACACGATTTCATGAATATTTTGCATAAAATATGCCATTTAATTATTTATCTTTTTCAGGCTGCCACACCATAATCTCCATTTCACTCAATTTTTAATATATGGGAGCTTGTGATGAATCATCAATCCGATTCTTTAAAAAACAAACGCTTGCATAAATTGCTCAATGTCATTGAATGGCTGGGGAATTTATTGCCACACCCTGTGGTTTTGTTTTTGATTTTTATTGGAATTTTATTGCTGACTTCGGCAATCGGCGCGTATTTTGATTGGAGCGTGATGGACCCGCGCCCCGAAGGTGCCAAAGGTCGCGCGGCGGACGGCATGATTCGCGTGGTCAATCTGCTGAATGGCGATGGTATTGTCAAAATGCTGGAAAATTTAGTCACCAATTTCACAGGTTTCGCGCCTTTGGGGACGGCTTTGATTGCGCTCTTGGGTGTGGGCGTGGCAGAACGCTCGGGTTTGATTTCGGCTGCCATGCGCGCGCTGATTTTGAATGCGCCCAAACGCTTGATTACATTGGCAGTTGTGTTTGCAGGTGTGATGTCCAATGTGGCTTCTGAATTGGGTTATGTGGTGATTATCCCCTTGGCTGGCATGGTGTTTTACGCTTTGGGGCGACACCCGATTGCGGGCATTGCTGCCGCGTTTGCAGGCGTGTCGGGCGGTTACAGCGCGAATTTGCTGATTGGCACGGTGGACCCGATTTTGTCGGGCATTACCCAACAAGCCGCGCGCATGATTGCCCCTGAATACACAGTCGGCGCAGAAGCCAACTGGTATTTTATGGCATTCAGCGCGATTTTTATTTCATTGTTGGGCTGGTTGATTACCGAAAAAATCACCGAACCACGCTTGGGCAAATACGAAGCCGAAGCAGGTACAGCCGAAGCAGGCAGCCTGAATATGCACCAATTAACACATGACGAAAAACGCGGTTTAAAAGCGGCTGGCGTAACATTATTGGTTTTGACGGGCATTGTTTTGGCGTTGTTGCTGCCTGAAAATGGCATTTTGCGTAACCCGAAAACAGGTTCAATCACCAGTTCGCCCTTTATGAATGGCATTGTGGCGTTTGTGTTTATTTTCTTTTCCATTACGGGAATTGTGTTTGGGCACGTGGCTGGCACGATGAAAGGCAGCGCACAAATCATTGAAGGCATGGAAAGTTCCATGAAATCCATGTCTTTGTATTTGGTGTTGATTTTCTTTGTGTCGCAATTTGTGGCGTATTTCAGTTGGAGCAATTTGGGCCCGATTTTGGCGGTGCAAGGCTCGGAATTTCTGAAAAACATTGGTTTAACAGGCGGTTTGCTGATGTTCTGCTTTATTGTGATTTGCGCGTTCATCAATTTGATGATTGGTTCGGCTTCGGCACAATGGGCGGTAACCGCACCGATTTTTGTGCCTATGCTGATGTTGGCAGGTTACGCGCCTGAAACGATTCAGGCTGCCTACCGCATTGGCGATTCTGTTACCAATATTATTACGCCTTTGATGAGCTTTTTTGGTTTGATTTTGGCGGTGTGCATACGCTATAAGAAAGACATGGGCGTGGGCAGTTTGATTGCGATTATGTTGCCCTATTCGGTGATTTTCTTGTTGTTTTGGAGTTTTGCGTTTTACATTTGGGTGTTTGTATTGGGTTTGCCCGTTGGACCAGGTTCGCCCATTTATTATCAGCCCTAAAATCAATGTTTTTTGACAACAGGCAGCCTGAAAAATCCTAAAATCCTAATAATCGGCAATCATTTTCAGGCAGCCTAAAACGGAGAAAATCATGAAAAAAACCTTATTATTCAGCTTACTGTTTTTAAGTGGCAATGTTTTCGCACAAACGCCCGAACAAATTATCCAAAAAATCTACCCCAAATATTCGCAACAAAATCAATGTCATCAAGTGCAAGATGGCGACGCGGGCGATTATTGTATGCGCCAACACAAACGCGAAATCCGCGACACCGCACAAGGTAAGCTGATGTATTTATTGTACAAAGGCGACCGCTTTGATTTTACTGAAAATCGCGAAAGTGGCGGACATGCCTCCACAGGTTTAGCGGGCTTTTTTGTGTTGAAACACCAATCTGGCAATGATTGGGCGTTGCTTGCCAGCGCACCGCGTGAAAGCGTGGGTTCATTTGGCGTTGCGCCCGAAAAATGGACGTTCCACGAATTTGGCAAAGACAAATGGGCTTTTTGACCACGCACGGCGATGTTCATCAAGGCGTTTCAGGCAGCCATTATGTGCTGTTCCACCACAATGGCGGGCGCAAAATCGGCGTAAGCTGGTTGGGCGAAAGCCACAGCAATTACGGCTATTATGGCGACAAATGCGAAATTTACGAAGACGAACCCAAACGCCAAAAAGATTGCGTGAAAAACACCTTGTTTGATTTGGACAGCAAAATCAAAATCTTGCGCGACCAAACGCCAAATGGCGGTTTTTATCCGATTCAAATCGCGGTAAACGGTCATTCAGGGCAGAAAAAATACCGCCAACAGGTTTACCGCATGAATTTTGACGCCAAATCAGGCAAATACATTGAGCCGAAAAATTATGTTTTGAAAGACATCGATTATTAAACCCAATATTTTTCAGGCAGCCTGAAAGGTGATTTTGATGAAAAAATCTTTATTTTTAATGATGTTGTGTTTGCCCTTGTTGGCGCAAGCCGTTTGCGAAACAGGCAATGTTTACGAAGACATAGATTGCCATGAACGTGAAATCGCCAAAATCAAACCGAAAATGAACGCCACTTACCGAGAATTGGTCAAACTGAACACGCATGACGCGCACAAAAGTTTTGAACAATCACAAAAATTGTGGTTGCAATTCATTGAAAAAGATTGTGAATTTGAAAACACGCCCAGCGCAATGGCACAAGGTGCAGGCTCTGGATTGGGTTTGTTGGCGTGCAAACACGAACGTTACGCGGCACGATTGAAACAAATGCAAAATATTGTGCGTGAATTGCGTGAAGTAAAATAATTTTTCAGGCAGCCTGAAAGGATTTTTGACGATGAAAAAACGGATTTTGATGTGTTTTTTGGTATTGCTAAATGGTTTTGCTTATGCCAAATCGGAAAGGCAGATTTTGTTTGCTTGTAAAACAAAAAACAATAAAATTATTCAATTAAGTAAACAAAATGACCGCATTCATTATCAATTTGGCAAAAATTTCAGGCAGCCTGAATGGCGTTTTTCTGTACCAATTGGCGAAGTTTATGGCACAAGCACACGCGTGATTGCGGACAATGGCGAAAATATTGAAATCATTGATATTTTTCTGACAAACGGTACAGTGTTATTTAGTCCCTATATGATTGGTCAGCAAAAATCTGGCTTATGGCTGCGAAACAGCATGGGCAAAGTCTCGGACGTGGTTTGCAAACCCAAAACTTTGCAATTTAATACAAGCATTTTTAAACAACTCAATCATGATGTTCCTGCTGAATTTTATGATTGATTTTTCAGGCAGCCTGAAACCTTTTTTAACCCACTATTTTAAAAATAATCATGAATTTAGAAAACATCATCAAATTACTTCCCGAATTTCAAAAAGCCCTGTTGGAAACCCTGCTGATGGTGGGTGTATCCGCCAGCGTGAGCGTGGTTTTGGGTGGACTATTGGGCGTGTGGCTGTTCACAACGGGTCGCGGACAAATCTTTGAAAACACAAAATTAAATGGCGTGTTAAGCTGGCTGGTCAGCTTTATGCGCGCGTTTCCATTTGTGATTTTGATGATAGTGCTGATGCCGCTCACACGCCTGATAGTCGGCACATCGTTTGGTTGGGGTGCGGCTTGCGTGTCATTGAGCGTGGCGGCAAGTTTTTATTTTGCGCGTTTGGTGGAACAAAATCTCAACGAAGTTCCCAAAGGCGTGATTGAGGCGGCGCAAGCCATGGGTGCATCACGCAAAACCATTATTTTCAAAGTGTTATTGAGCGAGGCACGTTCGGGCTTGGTGTTGAGCGTTACCATTTTGATGATTGCGATTTTGGGCGAAAGCGCGGCGGCAGGCTTAATTGGCGGTGGCGGCATTGGCGATTTGGGGATACGTTACGGACACCAGCGTTATATGCCCGATGTGATGGCGGCGGTGGTGGCGATTTTGACGGTGTTGGTGGTTGCCATGCAAACTTTGGGGAATGTGTTGTCAAAAAAATTGAATAAGCGATAAGGGCTAAATCATGACAACATTGGTTTATTTATTTGTTTTGTTTATTGTTTTGGGCATTGCGATTGCGGCATATTTTATGCCTTTGTCCGACAATCAAGATGATGACGATGAACACACTCCCAGCCCAAAACCCAAAACAGACGAAAAAAAGCCCAGTGTTTTCAAAACCGAAAAAACCTTATCCGAGAAAAAAGGCGCGGTGGGCGAACAAATCATTAAAGTGATGGCATTAAGCCAATTAGACCGACAAAAATACATTCATTTCAATAATTTGATTATCCCAAGCCAAGATAAAACCACACAAATTGACAACATTATCGTGTCGCCATTTGGGATTTTTGTGCTGGAAGCAAAGTATTTTTCAGGCTGGATTTATGGTCAAGCCAAGCAAGTAAATTGGACACACACTTTATCGCGCCACAGTAAATTTCAGTTTAAAAACCCATTGCGACAAAATTACAAACACATCAAAGCCTTATCATCATTATTAAGGCTGCCTGAAAGCCATTTTCATTCGGTGGTGGTGTTCACACATCGTGATTGTCAGCTTAAAACCGATTTGCCTAAAAATGTGTGCTTGATACGGGATTTATTCAATTATATTGATGAATTTAAAACAGAAATTTTAACTGAACCACAAATTCAGACAGTTTGCCAAATTTTGTCGCAAGAACAATGGCAAGCCACACCAGAAAGATTAGCCGCACACATCAAGCAATTTCAAACAGAATAAATGTGCAGGCAGCCTGAAAACTCATTAGCAACACCTTAAAAAAAAGAAAGAATAAAACCATGAAAACAATCGGCATTATCGGCGGCATGTCGCCCGAAAGCACCGCGATTTATTACACGCAAATCAACCGTTTGGTCAATGCGCGTTTGGGTGGCAACCACAGCGCGAAAATCATCTTACAAAGCCTTGAATTTGAAGAAATTGTCCAAAAACAAAAATCGGGCGATTGGCAAGGCGCTGGCGCAATTTTGGCGCAATCGGCAAAAAATCTGCAAAACGCAGGGGCTGATGCGATTGTGTTGGCAACCAACACCATGCACAAAGTGGCTGATTTAATTGAACAAAATATTGATGTACCCTTTTTGCACATTTTGGACGCGGTCGCGGAAAACATTCAACACAATCAAATGCACACCGTGGGTTTGCTCGGCACGCGCTTTACCATGCAAGATGATTTTTACCGTGGCGGATTGGCAGCGCGTGGCATACAAGCCCTTGTTCCCAATGATGAAACGCAAGCGGAAATCCACCGCATTATTTTTGAAGAATTGTGTGTGGGCAAAATACACGCATCCAGCAAACAATTTTATCTGAACACAATGGCGGATTTGGCAAAACAAGGCGCACAGGGCGTGATTTTGGGTTGCACCGAAATCGGCTTATTGGTGCAGCAGCAGGATACACCCACGCCTTTGTTTGACAGCACCGAGATTCACATTAAAATGGCGGTGGATTATTTGTTTCAGGCTGCCTGAAAGGTCAAAACAAATGCATGAACCCGACATCATTGAATTTTATGACGACCAACGTGCCGATACTTTCGTTGGGGGCAATGCAAATTTTTGGCATTTGGCGGATTGCTGGGTTTGGGGCAGATGTTTTTGTTTGCCGTCATTTTGTTGGTTACGCAAAATTTACAAGGCGTTCTTACAGTTGGTTCAGCCAAGCCAAGTGGCGGACAAACCGTGATTGTCATGCTGATTGCCCATTGGTTTTTGTTGAACAAATTGCAATGGGGTTTTGAATTTCGTGCTTTGGACGCAGAAGTGGAACAAGACCATTTGATTTATTTGCAAATATTGATTCGTTGCCTGATGATAATGTTTGCTTTTTGGATAAATGCGTGGGTTTATGCAGCGATTATTACTTTGTTTTGGCTGTTTATTTTTTGGGGTGTGGCTTTGCCCAGCGTTAAGAAACCCAATTTTCATGGTGCATATCGCCCCGAAAGCACAGCCATGAAAACAGGCGCAACAATCGCCCTATTGATTGGCGCAATACAATTTATTTGGCTCGGGAAAATTGTGTTTCAGGCAGCCTGAAAAACATTTTCTTTTTTTAATTTTATTTTTTAAACCAAACTTTTGGAGTTTTTTTCAATGAACACAGGTATTTTTAAATTGTCTTTGGCTGGCGTGATTGCATTGGCATTGTCGGCATGTGGCGGACAACAAGCGCAATCTAGCCAAACAGCCGCCCCAGCTTCGGGTGCGGCTTCTGCGCCTGTGGTGGCAAAAGCAGAAATCCGTTTCGGCACGACTGCTGGTGATTTTGGCGATATGGTCAAAGAGCAAATCCAACCCATGTTGGAGAAAAAAGGTTACAAAGTTACCTTGACCGAATACACCGACTACGTTACCCCAAATAAAGCATTGGCGGAAAGCGCAATTGACATCAATATTTTCCAACACAAACCCTATTTGGACACCTTCAAAGCGGAACACAAATTGGATTTGGCGGAAGTGTTCCAAGTGCCAACCGCGCCTTTGGGCTTGTACGCTGGCAAATTGGCAAAATTGGAAGACGTGAAAGAAGGCAGCAGCGTATCCATTCCCAACGACCCATCTAATTTGGCGCGCGCTTTGGTGATGTTGGACGAATTGGGCTGGATTAAACTGAAAGACGGCATTGACCCACTCAAAGCTGCCGTGAGCGACATTGGCGACAACATCAAAAAAATCAAATTGGTGGAAATGGAAGCGGCAAACTTGCCACGTTCACGCCAAGACGTTGATTTTGCGATTGTAAATGGTAATTACGCCATGTCATCGGGCATGAAATTGACGGAAACTTTGTTCCAAGAACCCAGCTTTGCCTATGTGAACTGGTCTGCCGTGCGCACCGCTGACAAAGACAGCGCGTGGGTGAAAGACGTGGCAGATGCCTACAATTCCGATGAATTTAAATCGTATGCGAAAACCAAATTTGCAGGTTACAAATACCCTGCGGCTTGGGGCGAACAGGCGGCAGATTCTGCGGTTGCGGAAGCCAGCGCGGTGGCTGCTTCGTCTGCCAAATAATTGGAATAGGTAAAAATCAGGCAGCCTGAAAATGTGTAGGCGTTTTCAGGCTGCCTGATTTTATGGCTTTGTCAATTTAAGCATTTGAATAAATAGATAAATCATGTAAAAAACATTTCCCCGCCCATGCCTATGTTAAAATCACGCTGTTTTCATCAACCCAAACCAAATGACTGAATAAACTATGCCTTTATTGAATTGCAAAATGCGTGTATTAGTGGGCTTGCTGGGCTTTGGGCTTTCAGGCAGCCTGTGGGCAGCACACACCCCCAATCATGTGGACATCAACAAATCTCCAGAATTACAACGTGTTACGCGTATCACTCAACAGTTAGAACGCAGCAAAATTATTGAAGATACGCAAAATACTTTTTCGCTCTTGGGCGCGGAAATTGCGCTGGAACGTGGGCAGCCTGAATTGGCGTTGAATACCTATTTGGCGGTATTGAAAAAAACCAAAGACCCCGAAGTGGCAGAACGGGCAATGGAATTAGCGGTGAGTTTGCGCCAATATCAGTTGGCAGAAGAAATTTACGCGCTCTGGCAAGACATTCAGCCCGACGCCAGCCCCGCGCAACGCCGTATTTCATGGGCGCGCGCTTTGGCTTCTGGCAATGCGCCAGAAGTGTTTGAGCAGCTTGACGCCATTTTGAGTGAAGCGGAAGAAGGTCAAGTTCGCCGTATTTTCCTGATGTTATCGCAAGTGAGTTTGCATAATTCGGAAATGGTGCGCACGGGCGGCAAACACATTCACAAATTGGCATGGCAATACGCCGATATGCCCGAAGCGATGATTGCGGAAACCATTTACAGCGCAGGCAATCAGGAAACCAAACACACCATCGCGGCATTGAAAAAATTATCGGAAATTGACACGGAATTGTCTTATGTAACGCGCATGACTTTGGGCGTGTTGATTCGTGAGCAACCCAATATTTTATTTAAATTTTTTGATAAACACGACAGCCGCGATTTGCCTACCATGTGGCAGGAATTGGAAATTGAAAATCTGATTCAGGCAAAAAAATATGGCGAAGCGCAAAAGCGTTTGAAAAAATTATTGGACAATAATCCCAACGCCAATTTGTATTTTTTAGCGGCTTCGCAAGCGTATCAACACAATAAAAATGCACCAGAAGCCTTGATTTATCTGGAAAAAGCCCATCAACACGGCACGCCACAACAAAAAGGTCGCGCCGCCACCATGTTAGCCATTCATTTTTTGAGCGACAATCGGTGGGAAGAGGCGGAAAAATGGATAGCGCGTATTCAGGCTGCCGAATTTGCGTTTGATAAAAATGTGTTGGAAATGTCGCTGGCGGCGGAACGTAAGCAATGGAATCAAGTGATTAAGTTATACAATGATAACCGTGAACTTGCGCCCAATATCCAGCACCATATTTTTGAAGAAGCGCAACGTGAACAATTTTATGTGTTTGCTTTGGCGGAAACGCGTGCGCCGCAGGCTGTGTTGTCGGAATTAAACCGTATGTTGAAAGCAGCCGAAAAAAATTCGGATAATCAAAGAATTGGCGTATTATTGTATCAGCGCGGGATTTTGTATTCCGACAAATTGAATCGTTTGAATGACGCGATTGTGGATTTGCGCCGATATTTGGCTTTGAATCCTGAAAGTGCGGCGGCGCAAAATTCTTTGGGCTACACTTTGTTGTCTTTGCCTGAATTTGTGAATGAGGGCGCGGAATTAATCAGCAAAGCCTATCAAAAAGACCCTGAAAATACAGCGATTAATGACAGCATGGGTTGGGCGTATTTTATGAAAGGCGATTATGCCACCGCGAAAATTTATTTGGAATTTGCCTACAAAAATGAACCCAGCGCGGAAGTGGCGGCGCATTTGGGCGAAACCTATTGGCTGATGGGCGAGCAAGATAAGGCACGGACGGTGTGGCAGGAAGGCTTGAAATTGGATAAAAATGACAGGGTTTTGAATCAAACATTGTTGAAATATAATGTGAAATTTTAATTCACAGGCAGCCTGAAAAGGGTTTCAGGCTGCCTTATAGTCGCAGAACTGAAAAAGCAGTACGGCGTTGCCAACGCCCTTATGTACTATTCGTACACGGCGGGCGTTGTCGCCTTGTACTGCATTTTCATTTCTACGACTATATTATTCATATTGGGGAAATGGTTTATGGAATTTGTGGAACAGGATTTGGGGCATTTGCTCACGGTGCAATCTTATCAAAATGGCGCATTGGAAGTAGCTGGGCAAGTGTATGATTATCCGATTATTTTAGGCGATGAAATTATCAGGCTGCCTGAAAACAGCGTGGCGGATTTGACGGCGGAGAG
>NZ_JQKH01000080.1 GCF_000745955.1 Alysiella crassa DSM 2578
TAGGCAAAACGCATGATTGACTTGCTCAAAATCCAAACTGCCAATAAAGGTTCGGATTTTTTCATGACTCGGTGTCGCATCGCGTTCCCAAGCAAGATATTGTTTTAAATCGTCAATATTGTTACTCAAAAAGCGGTCTATATCACGAAAGCTTTTTGCACCACCCATTATCGCAATCACAATGGCTGTTAATAATTTAGCTTGCGCGTAACGTTTACCTTCGCTGCGTCTTTTGTCTTCAATTTCTGAAAAGTAGGTTTCCAAAGTTTGCATGGTCAAATTACCGTTAGTTTAACTTTATCATTTTACACCAAAAGAACTTGGCAGGTCTGGGGTTAGGGTGTGGGGTGGTTTCATGGCATAGGGCAAATTTTTTGTTTCCCCATGATTTTACCCCCACCCTAGCCCCCCGTTGTGGACGGAGGGGACAGATGGGTGGAAATGGAAAAAAATTGTCGTGTACTGTAAGGCTGCCTGAAAACAAAATTAGCTAAAAGTTCCCAATTAGAAATTTTTACTATTTATGCGTGTGCAAGCGCGTTAAAAGTGCGTATTATAACGACTTTCAACTGTTGCGCCTAACCTGTTGTTTTTATGGTTCGCGTAACACAATTACTCAAAGAAAGATAAGATTATGAATAATATTATGCAATTAAAAGACAATGGCTTAAAAGTAACAGGTCCCCGTCTGAAAATTTTGGATTTGTTTGAAACCCACCCCGAAGAACATTTGAGCGCGGAAGATGTGTACCGTTTGTTGCTGGAAAACGGCGTGGAAATCGGCGTGGCAACCATTTACCGCGTTTTGACACAATTTGAACAAGCAGGCATTTTGTTGCGCCACTATTTTGAAAGCGGCAAAGCAGTTTACGAACTCAATCGCGGCGAACACCACGACCATCTGGTGTGCGTGAAATGCAATATGATTACCGAATTTCACAACCCAGAAATTGAGCGTTTGCAAGACAAAATCGCTGAAGACAATGGCTACCGCATCGTAGACCACGCTTTGTATATGTATGGCGTGTGCGGCGAGTGTCAGAAAAAAGAAAAGCGTTGATTTGATTTTAAATTCAATTAAATAAATTAATTCAGGCAGCCTGAAAATATTTTCAGGCTGCCTGAATTATGTGGATTATGCTTGCGACACGCGCTCCACCCAATCCGCCAACACATCGGCACACACATCGGCATGACTCAAAAACGGCGCGTGTGCCGCTTTGTCTATCAAATGAAATTCGGCGTGGGGCAAATTCGCCGCCAAATATTCGCCCATGCGCGGCGGCGTAATGGTGTCTTTGCCGCCGTATAATAATAGCGTGGGGGTAGCAATTTTGGGCAACAGTTGCCGTGCATCGGCGTGTTCTATGGCGGCGAGCGCGGATTGCAAGGCGGTAGGCGTGCCATAACGCATGGTGTCAGGCAAAATCTCGTTTAAAATCTGCTTGCGGTCGGCGTTGTGCAACAATTGTAATTCCAAAAATTGTCGCAAATATTTCGGATAATCTTCTTGGAACAACACGGTCATGCGCTGCAAACTGTGCGCGTTTAGCCCTTGCGGATAATCGGCGGCAGCCTGAAATTTGGCAAAAGTATTACACAAAATCAAACCCTTAATCCGTTCAGGAAACCGCGCCGCCATATGCAACGCCACCAAACCACCCAGCGACCAACCCAACACAAAACTGTTATCGGGCAAATTCGCCGCCATCGTGTCGGCGGCGGCGAGCAAATCAAAATCTTGGGCATTGTCGCCATGCCCCAACAAATGCGGTGCGCTGGTGTGCCAATTTTCAGGCAGCCTGCGGCGGAATTCATTGAAAATCGCGCCATTTACCGCCCAGCCGTGAATCAAGCAAAGATGAGTTGTCATGTTTAATGCCTTGTTTACACAATTAAATTCCTGCCTATTGTGCCATAATTTAACGGAACAATCACTCTGTTCAGGCTGCCTGCATGATTTGGCGGCGATTTACCCGTCCAGCCAACAGCAAATCCGCACCCCCGAAGCGGCATGGGCGCACGAGTGGGCGAGCGCGAATTATGTGCCGCCCCTGCCCAGCGCGTTGCATGCGTGGAAACATGGTGGGAAAACTCAATTTTCACATTTATTTCAACAAATTATGTTGAATAATCCACCGATTTGGTTACGCGAATTTGAGCCCGATTGCGTGCTTGCCATGCCCTTGAGTGCGACACGGCGCAACGAACGCGGTTTTAATCAATGCGATGAATTGGTGGATGCATTACACCAGCATTACGGCTGGCGTATCTTGCCTCACCATGCCGTCCAGCGCCAACACAAAGCCGCGCAAAGCACACTCAATCGCGCCGAACGCCTGAAAAATATCCAAAACAGTTTTACCATTCACGCCGATGTTCGAGATTGTAATTTATTGATTATAGATGATATTTGTACTACGGGTGCGACTTTGGCAGAATTAACACGCAGCCTGAAAGCGGCTGGTGCGGCACAAATTGCGATGTGGGTGGTGGCGCGGAAAATGTGATTTTATCAGTTAAATAATTGATATTTCATTATATTTAATTCAATTGTCATACATATTTCAGGCAGCCTGAAATGTAAAATAATTTGACGAATCAGCTTCTGCGGTTTATATTGCGAACAGTTGCCATCTGAAAATCTAATTTCAGATGGCTATTTTGTTGAAAATATTGAAATTATGTTTACCATTGTTTTATATCAACCCGAAATCCCGCCCAATACGGGCAATATTATCCGCTTGTGCGCCAACACGGGCTGCGACTTGCATTTGGTCAAACCGCTTGGTTTTCCGCTAGACAGCGCGAAAATGAAACGCGCAGGCTTGGATTACCACGAATTTGCCAACTTAACCGTGCATGAAAATTGGGACGAATGCGCGGCAGCATTGGCAGGTCGCCGCATTTTCGCGCTCACCACCAAAGGCAACACGCGCCCTGACCAAGTGGCGTTTGCGCCCGATGACGTGTTTTTGTTTGGCGCAGAAACGCGTGGTTTGCCCGCCGACATTTTGAACGCGCTGCCCGATACGCAGAAAATTCGTTTCCCCATGTTGCCGAATAATCGCAGCATGAATTTGTCCAATACGGTGGCGATTACCGTGTTTGAAGCGTGGCGGCAAAATGGTTTTGCGGGTGGCATTTAGTTTTCAGGCTTCCTGAAAATAAAAATAAGCTAAATTCAATGGATAATAAATTTTAATCAATTTATTCAACTACTTGGCATAAGAATTGCTTGTGTTATAATTTAAGAAATGTGTTAGATTATTCAACAGAACGGAGTTTACGATGTCTAAAGCAAAAGACAGATTTTTCATCAGCTTAATTGCGCTGATGTTGGTAGGTACGGCAGCGATTAACAAAGCAAACGCCGCTCCTGTCAACAATGTAGAAAATTTCACCCAAACGGGCAAGGCTTCATGGTATGGACCGGGTTTTCACGGTCGCAAAACCAGCAATGGCGAGCGTTTCAATATGAATGCGATGACCGCCGCACACCGCAGCCTGCCTTTGCCCAGCTATGTGCGCGTAACCAATTTGGCGAACAATAAAAGCGTGATTGTGCGCGTGAACGACCGTGGACCTTTCCATGGCAATCGCGTAATGGATTTGTCTAAAGGTGCGGCGCAGCAATTGGGCTTTGTGGGCGCGGGTTCTGCCCAAATTCGCATTCAAAGTTTGGACGCGGGTAATGACAATATTCAAGTGGCAAATGTGCAAATTCGCACCGATAAATTTGAAAAAGTTACCGTAACCCTGCCTAAAGTCAGCAAACAAATCAATTTGGCAAAAGTAAACGCCAATAAATTAAACAACAAACAAGCAGCAACTGTTACCAAAACCCTGTTTACTGCCGCACTCACACAAAGCGCGTTTGCCCCATTTGCAGGGCGCGAAGAAGCCGTTTATTTGGATTCCCCCGTGTTTGGCAGCCTGAAAGAAGCCAATGCCCATTTGTTGAAATTAAGCACACAAATGCGTGAAGCCAATTTGAATTATCCCATCGTATTGATGGAAAACGAAAAATCCAAAGGCTATCAAGTGCGTATCGGTCCATTTAAAGAGCCGCAAACTGCAGACGATATGAAAAAGCGTTTGGGCGCATTATCCGCGTAAATTAACTCATTCAAATAATCAGGCAGCCTGAAATCTATTTTCAGGCTGCCTTGTTGTTTTAAATTTAATACGCGTGTAGCACAAAAATCGTGGGGCGTTTTTTCAAATTGGGCAATTCGGGCAATTTGCGCCATTCCGAAATTTTTTTACTGACAATCAGTTGCGTGGGCAAAGTCAAATCGCACGCCACGCACACACGCGTGTCGGGGTGCAGTACCGCCAGCGCGTCCGCCAATAAAGCGTCATTGCGGTAGGGCGTTTCAATGAAAATTTGCGTTTCATTGACTTGGCGCGAGCGGGTTTCCAGCGTTTTCAGGCTGTCTGTGCGCCCATCTTTGTCGGCGGGCAAATAGCCTTTGAACGCAAAACTTTGCCCATTCGCCCCCGAAGCCATCAACGCCAACACAATGCTGGACGCGCCCACAAGCGGTTTCACTTCAAAACCTTGCGCGTGGGCGAGTGCCACCACGTCCGCCCCTGGGTCGGCGATGGCGGGGCAACCTGCTTCGCTGAGTACGCCGACATCGCGCCCATCGCGCAGGGGTTGGAGTAAATCGTGTAATTCTTGGGCTGGTGTGTGTTTGTTCAGCGTTTTCAAATTCAATTCACGAATCGGCGTGGACACAAAATATTTGAGATGAGAACGTGCCGTTTTTTCAGATTCTACAATAAAATCAGTAATATGATTAATTTGCGCCAATTCATGTGGCAGCAAGCAGGGCGTGTCGGGTGTGCCGAGTGGTGTGGGGATAAGATAGAGTGTAGACATTTGATTTTTTAGATAATTAAATAAATTGAGTGGACGAATAATTTTTCAGGCTGCCTAAATCTTCAGGCAGCCTGAAAACCACAAAAATTAAACTTCCCCGTCTGCCATACTGGCTTGTTCGGCTAATACTTTTTTCTCTTGGTAGGCGGCTAATTGCGCTGCCACGCCGTCTTGAATTTTTTGCAAACTATCGGCTTGCGCTTCATGGTAGGCTTCTTCCAGCGCATAGGCAAAGCCCACCGCGTCCGTGCCGCCATGACTCTTAATCACCACGCCACGTAATCCCAAGAAAATCGCCCCATTAAAACGGCGCGGGTCTAGTTTTTGCTTAAAACCATTGAGCGCGGGTTTTGCCGCCAAACCGCCCAATTTGGTAAACATATTGCGATGAAATTCCTGCCGAATCTCATTGCCCATAAATTTGACTGCCCCTTCAATTGTTTTCAACACAATATTGCCCACAAAACCGTCCGCCACAATCACGTCCACTTCTCCCGTAAACACCGCATTGCCTTCAATATTGCCGATAAAATTCAGGCTGCTGTCTTTGAGCAATTTAAAGGTTTGTTTGACTGCTTCCGTGCCTTTAATGTCTTCCGTGCCGATGTTCAGCAGCCCGACACGCGCAGGCGCACGATTCGGTTTCAGCGCACTAAACAATTCGCTGCCCATCACTGCAAACTGAAACAACTGCTCCGCCGTACAATCCGCATTCGCCCCCAAATCCAACATCAAAGTCAAATGCCCATCTTGCGCAGGCAAAAATTTCGCAATCGCAGGACGCTCCACCCCATTCAAAGTTTTCAACACAAAACGCGCCGTTGCCATCAAAGCGCCCGTGTTGCCCGCCGACACCGCCGCCTGAGCCTTGCCACTTTTCACCTGCTCAATCGCCACACGCATAGACGAATCTTTTTTATTTTTCAACGCCATTTGTGGGGCTTCGTCCATTTCCACCACCTGCGTGGCGTGAATAATTTCCACCCGATTCATAGGCGCATTCAACGCCAACAAATCTGCTCGAATCTGCTCTGCATCGCCCACCATAATCAAATTTGCATTGGGCTGCTTCGCCAAAAACGCAACAGCAGCAGGCACGGTAACGCCCAAACCCACATCACCGCCCATCGCATCAATAGATAAGGTAATCATTTTCTCTATTTTCCAAATAAAATAATCTATTTTAACGCATTCAGGCAGCCTGAAACGCAGATTTTGCATTTTTTACCGCATATGGCAAAAAATACAAGCTACCTGAAAACATGAAAAAACCCCTTGTTGAAACAAGGGGTTTTAAAATTTGGCGGAGTAAGAGGGATTCGAACCCTCGATCCAGGTTTTAGCCCAGATGCACCCTTAGCAGGGGTGTGCCTTCAGCCTCTCAGCCATTACTCCAAACATTCAACACAAGCGCGTTGAAGCTGCGTATTATGCAGATGATTGATGAATGTGTCAATTTAATTTTCGGCGTATTTTTTTATCTGAATGAAAATTATGTGATTTTTCCAAAATTTTATGCGATTATATGATACAAATCAGGAAAATTGGATTTGCATTCATTTATTGTGTTCTTTGTGGCTGATAATTTTGATATACTTATACCCTACGCTGTGAATTGTAAAGCACGTGCTAATAATAAAATGCTTACGGGCATTTCGTTATAGAAAGATTTAATAATATGAAATTACAAGAAATAGTGAGTACACTTTCTGCTTTAGATGGCGTGATTGCGGTTGCCATTGTGGACTATGAAAGTGGTATGATTATGGCTTCCCAAATCAATCAGGAAGGTTTTGATTTGGAAGTGTTTGCCGCAACTGGCAGCAACATCATCGGCGCAAAAAAACGCACCATCGCTATGTTGGACAATGACGATTATATTCACGATATAGTCATCAGCATGACTTCACAATATCACTTATTATGCCCTTGTTCTCAACAAAACAATAATATGTTTATTTATATGGTGCTTAATCGTGAAACGGCAAATTTGTCATCGTGTCGGCGCACCTTGTTTCAAGCGGAAAAAGTGATTGTTGCTTAATCGCGTAAGCATATCGTAGGATACGGCGGTATGCTTTTTTCGTGTGCAGGCAGCCTGAAATTTAATTTTTGATTTTAATAAGGATTTTTTATGAGCGTACAGTTACCCATTGAAGCGAAAGACATTCAAAAACTGATTCCACATCGCTATCCGTTTATGCTGTTGGACAGAATTACGGCGTTTGAAAGCGGCGTGTCTTTGACGGCATTGAAAAATGTGAGCATGAACGAGCCGCAGTTTACAGGGCATTTCCCTGATTTTCCTGTGATGCCAGGAGTGCTGATTATTGAAGCGATGGCGCAAGCCTGTGGCGCGTTGGCGATTTTGACCGAAGGCGGACGCAATCCCGATGAAATTTATTTTTTCGCGGGCATTGATAATGCGCGGTTTAAACGCCAAGTGATTCCAGGCGACCAATTGGTTTTTGAAATCAAATTGTTGCAAAGCAAACGTGGCATTGGCAAATTCACGGCACAAGCGTTTGTGGGCGATGAGTTGGCGGTGGAAGCGGAAATTATGTGCGCCAAACGCAAAGTGTAAACAAAAATATTTGAAGACAGCCTGAAAACGTCATTGGGTTTTCAGGCTGCCTTATTTTAGAACCTGTGTTCATAATTCGCTTAATTGTTTAATAATATCAAGGGTTTGATTTCTTTGTAAATCATCAATTTCGGGGCTGGCAAGCACTTTGGTAAGCAATTGCCACAGCAGGGCATCGGATTTGAGTTTTTTGCGGGTCATTAGATGTTGCACATATTCCAATGCGGCGTTGGGATTGCCCAAATCCACTGCTTTTTCTAGCCAATACACGGCGTTGCGGGTGCTGTTTTGGTTGAAATAAATATGGGCGATGGCGATGGCAATTTCGCTATGGTGTTGATGTTTCCATGCTTTTTTGTACCAATATAGGGCTTGTTCTTCGTCTGCCGCCACACCATAAGCTGTGGAATAGCACACCGCAACTGCTTTGTAGCAATCGGCATCGCCTGCTTGTGCGCTGGCAAGTAGCTGCTTGAATGGGTGAAATTCGCTGGTCATGACGGTGCAATCTGTATTGACAAGAAATGGGCTTATTTTACGCTAATCTGAATTTTCAGGCTGCCTTTATTTTTAGGCAGCCTGAAATTCAGATAAACCATATTAACGAATAATACCGCGTTTGGAACTGTCAATAAAGGTGCGTAAGATTTCTAATTCATTGCTTTCTTGGCGCATTTCGGCGATTTTGGCTTTGGCGTCATTCAGGCTTAAATCTTGCATATAAATGGCTTTGTAGGCTTTTTTCACGCTGGCGATTTGTTCGGGGGTGAAACCGTTGCGGCGCATGCCTTCGCTGTTTAAACCCGCAGGTTCGGCGCGATAACCTGAAGCCATAAAATACGGCGGCACGTCTTTGTGTACCCCCGCCGCAAACGCGGTCATGGCATACGCGCCAATGCGGCAAAATTGAAACACCAAAGTGTAGCCGCCCAACACCACATAATCGCCAATTTCCACATGCCCCGCCAAGCTGGCATTGTTGGCGAAAATGGTGTGGTTGCCCACCACGCAATCGTGCGCCAAATGCACATACGCCATAATCCAGTTGTCATCGCCCAAACGGGTTTCGCCTATGCCTGTTACCGTGCCTGTGTTGAAAGTGGTGAATTCACGAATGGTGTTGCGATTGCCGATGATGAGTTTGGTGGGTTCATCGCGGTATTTTTTGTCTTGCGGTGCGGCACCCAAGCTGGCGAATTGGAAAATTTTATTGTCTTCGCCGATGGTGGTGTGCCCGTCAATAACAACATGTGCGCCAATTTCCGTGTTTGCGCCAATTTGCACGTTTGCGCCGATGATGGAATATGCGCCCACGCATACGCTGCTGTCTAATTCCGCTTTCGGGTCAATAATGGCGGTAGGGTGGATTAAAGTCATGATGAATCCTTTCAGGCTGCCTGAACAATAATAATGAGAGAATAAGCATAAACCAAACCGCTTATTTATGCCACAAAAAGCATGGATATTGGCAAAAAAATTCAGGCAGCCTGAACCCATTTTGCACCCTTTTATTTCACACAAAATTTTGAATTAGATTATTTATTTCATTAATAAAAATAACCATTTTGCGCAACTTTTTTATTAGTAAGTTGTGTTAAAATGGTAAGTCATTTTGTTTGTGGAAACGGCTTCATCATGTTTAATCGCTCGCTTGCTTTGGTTCAAATTGATTCCTATCGCGCCTACGCGCAACAGCATTATCCATCTTTGTGTCAGCCACGCCCAGAAAACAGCCACAAGGGTACATTTGGTACGGTGGCGATTGTGGGCGGCAGCAAAGGCATGGTGGGCGCGAGTGTTTTGGCGGCGACTTCCGCGATGTACACAGGCTGCGGCAAAGTGTTGGTGGGTTTGAATCATGTGCATAATCCGCCAGCCGTGTTCCACAATCGCCCTGAAATTATGGTGGACTATGCGGTGGATATGGTAACCAATTACCATCATATTGTGGATACTTGGGTGGTGGGCTGCGGTTTGAGTAAAAATGAAACGGCGGTACAAATTCTAAAAGCTTTATGGAACAGCTCCATCACTCAATTGGTTTTAGATGCAGGGGCGTTGCCGATTTTAGCCGAACATTCCGAATTATTCCCCACGCAA
Organism: Alysiella crassa DSM 2578; assembly: GCF_000745955.1. GTDB lineage: Bacteria > Pseudomonadota > Gammaproteobacteria > Burkholderiales > Neisseriaceae > Simonsiella > Simonsiella crassa. The sequence goes on from NZ_JQKH01000080.1 coordinate 9,573, forward strand.
CACAAACGTACCGATTTGGTCATCACCCCCCACCCAGGGGAAGCTGCCAAATTACTCAACGTCAGCATTGAACGCATTGAACAAAACCGTGATTGGGCAGCGCGTGAACTGGCATCGCGCTATCGGGCGTGGGTGATTTTGAAGGGACACGATACCTTGATTTCATCGGCGCGTGGCTTTTTATTAACCAATCCGAGTGGCAATGCGGGTTTGGCGACTGCTGGTTCGGGCGATGTGTTGGCAGGGATGGTGGGCAGCCTGTTGGCGCAAGGCATTGAAGCGGAAGAAGCGGTGCCAGCCGCCGTGTGGTTGCATGGTGTGGCGGCGGAAGTGTTGGTGCAAATGCAGATTGGTCCGATTGGCATGTTGGCGGGCGAATTGGCAGAAGCGGTGCGTTGGGTACGCAATCAATTAACCTTGATTGTGGAAAATGAAGAACAAACCACGAGTTACGATAAAGATTTTATTTAAATATTACGAACACAGATTCTTAATCAGACCGTTTTTCAATTTCGTACACCATAAAAATCTTCAGGCTGCCTTTTACTAACCTACAAATTTTTACCTACCACCCACTTGTCCCCTCTCCTGTGGGAGAGGGTTAGGGAGAGAGTAAAACGGGCAATCCTCAACGATTTTTCCCTCTCCCAGCCCTCTCCCAAAGGAGAGGGAAAAAGGGATTGAATATCAACGATTTTAGGCTGTATTTTATTTTTTGTAGAGTACCGAAAGGCAGCCTGAAAACATCAAAATCATCTATTTCTATTGCAAATCAAACATGACTCGCTATGCCCTAACCGTATCTTATGACGGCAGCCAATTTTATGGTTGGCAAAAACAAAGTGCCACCATACCCACCGTGCAAACCGCTTTGGAGAACGCGCTTGCCGCCATCGCCCATCACCCCATAAACATCACCGCCGCAGGGCGCACCGACACAGGCGTACACGCCACCGCGCAAGTTGTCCATTTTGACAGCGAAGCCAATCGCCCCATCAGCGCGTGGGTGCGTGGCGTGAACGCGCATTTGCCCGATGGCGTTGCCGTGTTGCACGCCCAAGCCGTTGCGCCGCATTTTCACGCCCGTTTTGACGCATTTGCGCGGCGATACCGCTATTTATTGCAAACCGCGCCCGTGCGTTCCCCTTTATTATACGGTCGCGCAGGGTGGACACATTATGATTTAGACATGGCAAAAATTCAGGCTGCCGCCCAAATTTTATTGGGCGAACACGATTTTTCCAGTTTCCGTGCCGCCGAATGCCAAGCCAAATCGCCCATCAAAACCATGTATGCCGTGCAGATGAGCCAATTGGGCGATTTAATCAAACTGGATTTTCACGCCAACGCCTTTTTGCACCACATGATACGCAATATTGTCGGTGCGCTGGTGTATGTGGGGTGTGGGCGTTTGTCGGTGGAGGCGTTTGGCGAATTATTGGCAATGCGTAGCCGTTTGCATGCGCCGCCGACTTTTATGCCCGATGGCTTGTATTTTTTGGGCGCGGATTATCCTGAAGAATTTGGCATCATTCAAACACGGCAGCCTGAATGGTTGTGAGTTTCAGGCTGCCTTTCGCCACCCTACAAAAAATGAAATACTGCCTGAAATCGTTGAGATACAGCAATCTAACCCCCTCTCCTTTGGGAGAAGGCTGGGGAGAGGGAAAAATCGTTGAGCATTGCGAGTTTTACCCTCTCCCAAAGGCATGGGTATCTACACATCTTTTTTTGAGATTATGTTGATTGTTTTTCAACAAAAATTTCAAAACAAGCTGACAAAATCTCGCCGTGTTACGCGTGATTTTGAAACTAAAATTAAGGGCTATTGAATTGATATTTCAAATAACCTTTTAATTTTATTGTAAAAAGATGTGTAGATACCCATGCCCAAAGGAGAGGGAA
>NZ_JQKH01000081.1 GCF_000745955.1 Alysiella crassa DSM 2578
GCCAATTTCACATCAGCCAAATCATTGCCCACCAACACAAAATCTGCGACCGTGTCGCCAGTTTGTGGGAATTGCCCTGCTAATTCAACGGCGTTGCCGCCCAAAGTAATGTGTGCCATAAGATTGCTCTTGAGTTGTGGTTAAAAAGGGTTTTAATATAATCCAATTGCGTGTTTTTGCAAAGTGTTGGCTGTTTCAGGCAGCCTTCAGTACACGACAAAATTCATGTAGGGTGCGTATTACGCACCGAAATTTCAATTATTTGAATGATTTGGTGCGTGGTACGCACCCTACATTTTGAGTGTTGGTAAAAATTGTCGTGTACTGAAAGGCAGCCTGAAAACTTGAATTGCGCTGAAAACACCCCATCTTCACATAAATTATTTTTTAAGGAAAAACATCATGCAAGAAAACGATTTGGATTGGGAAAATTTAGATGACGCATTGGCACAATTTGACGGCGTGGTCGTGGAAGAGGGCGTAGATGTCGCCGAAGTGGAAGACGATAATTGCGCGGGCGGCGCGTGCAAAATTTAATTTTAGGCTGCCTGAATCGTGCAGGATTTGCGCTTTTCAGGCAGCCTGAAAATACAAAATCTTTGTATAATTTGATTTTATTCATACTCATAAATCAAAATATGCTTTTCAAATACACACCATTGATTCTCTGCCTGATTGCCCCGTTTGCGTGGGCAAATGACACTTATGGCTATCTTGGCTTCTGGCACAATCCCCACGACAGCCGCACCGTTCCCCAAACCAAAACCACACGAGAAAACAATAGCCTAGCCGAAGCAGAAGCCGAAATGCAGCAATTTTGCAGCCGCCACGACCAAATTCTGCCTAATGGCACAACAGGCTGTTTCGCGCTCACTCCTATACAAAACACTTGCGCTGCTGCCGCGTGGTCGCACAAACGCGGCTTAATGCGCCCCGATAATGTGTACATCGCTACCCACACCGATTTCCACCAAGTCGGCAAAATTGCCTACAAATTATGCAAACAAAACAATGGCTGGTTTGCCCGTTGCGAAGTGGAAACCGTGTATTGTAGCAGCAGCGAAATGTATCCGCAGAAATAATTTCAGGCAGCCTTTTTCAATGTTTCAATCTGTTTGTTGCACAATTTGATGGTATTGTTTTGTGCTTAATGTCAATGTTTGCGTTTGTTTTGGGTTGCCGCACCATCGTATTTCTACTTGAATGTGTTGATTAGGCAATTTCCCTAAACCAAACAATACTCTGCGGTCGCCTTGTGCCGCCAAACCATTATTGGCATAAACTTCACGTTGCTGTTTCAGGCTGTCTGCTAAAACGCGCACTTTGCTACCGTAGGCGTTGCGGGCGCACGTTGTGCCGTTGCCGACCAGTTCCAAACCGAGCCAATTGGCATCTTGGCTGTCGTTGCGGTACAACGTGGGCGCGGCGGTCATGTGGGTTACCAACAAATCGCTGTCGCCATCATTGTCAAAATCGGCAACCATCATGCCGCGTGATGTGCCTGTGTAATCCGCGCCCACTTGTTGCGCCACATCAATAAAATATTCGCCTTGATTTAAATACAAGCGGTTGGCTTCGTTACCAAAAATACAACGACCGCGCACGTCCGCCCAACGGTCAGCATAACCGTGTACATCGGGATTGGTCAGCGCGATTTGCGCGTTCCAATACCAATAATCGGGGCAAACAGTTTCTTTTTTGTCGTAAGCATCGTCTGCCATGCCGTTGGCTTGGACGATGTCCAAACGACCATCTCGGTTAAAATCGGCAAACATCGCACCCCAACCAAAACGTTGTTCATTTAAAACATTGCGTTTGGCGGCTTCATCGGTAAACATTTGGGCATCGGCTTGACCGTCTTGGCTTTGGTTTATCCATAATAGACTGCCTTCTGCTTGCAATTTTTGGTGAACATTGGAAACATAAATATCAGGTTTACCATCGCCATTGATGTCGCCCAAAGTGGCATTCATGCCTTTGTAGGTGTCGCGCCCGATGCTACCTGCATAATTGCCGCGTATGCTTTGAAAAGTTTTGCCGTTTTGATTGATGTACAGTTCGTCAGGACCAAAATCGTTGGCGATGTATAAATCGGGCAAACCGTCATTGTTCAAATCGCCTGCGCCGATTGCCATCGTCCAGCGTTTGCCTTGAAAACCGCTTTCAGACGCTGGAACGGCGCGAAATCTGCCATTGCCCATGTTTTGAAACAATAGGTTTTCATCGGCATTATTGGCATTGTGCCAACTGCGGTGCATGACATTGAACATGCGTCTATCGCCATCGTATTCAGGTTCAGGCAGCCTGAAAATACTGTAGGGAACGGGACAGTTATAATCGGGCAAATAGCGTTGCATGACATTACCAACGATTAAATCGTCCAAACCATCGCGGTTGTAATCCAAAACATTGGTGGCGGTGCTGATTTGGTAAGTGCCAATGCCTGCGGCTTCGCCTATGGACGTAAAACCCAATTGTCCTTTTTCTTTCAATTCATTACGCAATAATACGCCTTTACCAAAACCGATGCCTAATAATAAATCTTGGTCGCCATCATTGTCCATGTCAAACCAAGTTGCCGATGCCACCAAACCATTTTTTTCAGGCTGCCTGCGATACGGATCCAGTTCAGGCAAAGCAAATGGTTCAAAACGAAAACCGCCTTGATTGAGATACAGTTGGGCGCGGTCTTGTTCCGATTTGAGCGGTTGGGTCAAAAATACATCGGGCAAACCATCGTTGTTCACATCAGCAACGGCAGCGGCATCACCCACCGACAATAACCATTTGGCAATGTGTTGCATTTTAGGGTCAGTGCGTTCCCAAATATCGCCTTGACTGCCGTGCAAACCGCTTTGTGTTGCAGGAATTTGTACCAATTGAAAACCCACATCATCATTACCTGAAAAAGCATGATGACTGCGATAAACCCCCATACCCACCAACGCAATGGCTGCCACCGCCAACAGCGTTTTCAATTTTTGCACGCCTATCGCACGCCAATCGTGCGTTTCACATCGGCTTTGCCACAATAAATAAACCCAACGCAAAGTAAAAAAGATAAAACCCGCATAAAAAAGCGTGGAAAATTGTTGGAATTTGTGCAAAACCAAGTCCACCAACACAATCACCGCCGCCATACCAATTTGTCCTTTTTTGCTGGAAGGAGAAGTGGGCGGGTCGGGTATCATAAAAAACGCAAACAGATAAAATGCAGGCGAAGTAAACGCCCCCATAAACAGCGTTTCCGCAGGAATATGGTGTTGCAACAAGTAAGCACGCACAGCCACTTGCACAGCGTAAAACAACAAAAACGAGCCAATTAACCAAGCACGATACACATTCACACGCACCAACATCAACGCGGCAGTCACCACAAACGCTGCCACCGCGCCCGAACCGCCCCATTGATAAGCAGGCGAAGGCGTAATCATACCGCCACCCAACACCAACGCCGCCACAATCCCAAACAGCGAAGGGTTGTACACATGGCGACCGTTTACCGTAAACAAATGTTTGGACACCACCGCAAAAAATGGCGGCAACAAAGCTAACCACAAACCATGCGCAAAATTGGTTAGCATGGATAAACTCGTTCCCGTAATCGCTGCGCTTAAAGGAAACAATAATGTTTTACGGCGCAACAGATAATGCAACAACATATCTAAACCAACTGAAGTCAAAACAATCGCCACTACTTGCCATGGCGAACGGTTAAAACCCCAAAACAAAATGCCCAAAGTCAAAAAAGTCAGTTGCAAACCCAAAACCGCCCAGCGCGGGTCGTTTTTGGCGGGAAAAGATTCAAATTTCATGGGGTGCTTTCTTTTTACTTTTTATTTATAAAAGATGGTTGATGTGTGTTTCAGGCTGCCTAGACGTACACGACAAAAATAATCATAGTGTGCGCTACATTTTTGATTTTTCGTCTATTCAAAAACAACCCGAAACCATCATTCACAAAGCCGCTGCTTCCACAAACGGCACACGCCCGTCCAAAGCCAACATTTCATTGTCAAACTGTACCGTAAATAAATAACCACCCGCGTCTATTTTCGCGTAATCATTGAATGCAGGTAACAAAGGGTGGCGTTCATGTAATGAACCAACCAAATAATGCAAACCCTTGCCACAAGCCACACGGTAAACATGACGCAATAAAGCACGAAACACATTTAAATCATCATGTTCCACTGCCGCCAACGCCAAATAAGCGCAACGCAATATCCCACCTTGTTCGGGTAATGGCGTTAAAGACGAAAACATCGCCAAAGCATTATACATAGGACACAACCAACGCCACACCCCTTGATAATCCGCCACACGAATTTGGCGAAACGCGCTTTGTTGCCACAATGCCAACGTGCCAATAATCACCCCATCACGACACGCCAAATAAATATCGTCCATATTTAAACCACGAAAACGATGATTAAACCAATCCGCTTCACGATAATATGGCGCAAATTGAAACCGAGCATATTCACGATTTAAAAATGAAACAATCTGTGACCAATCCTGCATCGTGGCACGGCGCACCGTACAGTCAGCCTGAATTGGCGGTTTTTGCCAAGCCAATAACAACATCGGTGTATGTACCAAACCTTGCGCGTGATACGGAGGCAAACCCGCACGAGCGGAGGCAATGGTACGCAAAGCAGTTTGATTGTCTTTTAAAATCATGCTAGTGTAGATGGCATAAGGCTGTTTTTGGTGTTGTTGGCGCAAAAAATCGTAGGCGCGACGCAAATGTACGCCATTGCGATAGGCAGCCTGCACACGCAAATCCGCCAAATAAGCCAGCGAACGAATTTCACCATTGATAAAAGCAGGAAAACCATAACGCGCCCCCACTCCCGCCAATGCGCCCGTGCGCGTGTCTTTGCCAACAAAAACATCTGCCGTTTCGCCTTGCACGCTGCACGCGTCAAAATAAGATGGTTCACGACAAAAACTCACGCTGATACCGCCTTGCATGGGGTTGTCGCGCAACAATTGGCGTAAGGCTTCATCATCATCACGGCAGGCAGCCTGAAAAGTCAAATAGGGCATAATCATTACCCAATCATTATCTAGATTCAAATAAATCATTATAATATATAATATAAACATATGGCTTTTCAGGCTGCCTGCATATTCAGGACCATATCATGCTGACTCAATGATTCAATTAAAAAACAAGGAAAACCATGTCATTGCACAATTACTGGTACATTGCCACCACCGAAACCGCCGTGCGAAAAAAACCGCAGGCGGTATGCTTGTTTGGGCGAAATTATGTGGTTTTTGCTGCCGAAAACGGCAAAATCGCTGCCATGTTGGATTGTTGTCCGCATCGCAACGTCCCATTATCGGGCGGTAAAACCGTGAATGGTCGTCTGGTTTGCCCTTATCATGGTTGGCAATTTAATGGTGATGGCAAATTGGCGCATATTCCCGCCACGCCTTCGTGTTGCCCGAATGTGTGCATTCCGACCGCGCATTGTGTGGTGCAAGACGGCTATGTTTGGTTGTGTATTGGCAACCCTGTTGCTGAAAAACCTTTGTCGTTTCCCCATTTGGGCGAACAGGGTTGGACGACTTTTCGCATGAAAAAATTATTCCACGCGCCTGTGGCACAGTGTTTAGAAAATTTTTTGGATTGTCCGCACGCGGTTTATGTGCATACAGGTTGGTTTCGCAGCCCAACACGCAAAAGCACAACCGTGAAATTGCGTTGGTTGGCAGATGGCGCGGAAGCTGAATATTTAAACGAACCACGCGAAAAAAGCGTGGTTTGGAATATGTTACAGGACAGCAACAGCCAAATGCGCCACACCGACCGTTTTATTGCGCCCAATACTTCACAAGTGAATTATATTTTTTCTGATAAAAAACATTATATTATCACGTCTTCGTGTACACCCATCAGCGACACGGAAACCGAAGTGCATACCGTCATCAGTTTTAAATATGGTCGCTTGAATCCTTTGATACGGCTGTTTTTTGAACCCTTGTCGCACATCATTATCGGGCAAGACGTGGCAATGCTCAAACGCCAACACGATAATATTCAGCGTTTTGGTGGCAAAGCGCGGTTTTACACCAGCCAAGCCGATGTATTGTTGCCCGCGATTGAAGCGTGGCGCAAGGCTTTGGACGAAAACAGCCCGCCCCCGCCAGCAGGTCATGAAGAAGAACGGGAACTGTATTTGTAATGAAGCTGAATGTTTACCGTTGTTGCGCCTTGTTGTGTTTGAGTGGGGTGTTTTTGTTTCATTTTTGGCAAAATGGGTTTGCGGTACAAGGCGGAAGCATTGCTTTCCCCAAATCATTGTGGTTGGGGCTGACGGTATTTTGCTGGTTGATGATACCGCCTTTGCTGATTCGCCATAGCCAATATAGTCGTGCCAAATGGGTGTGGTGGATTTTTTGGTTGGGTATGTTGACGCGGGCTGTGGTGGAAATGTACTTGCTGTATGGCGTGCAACAATGGCATTATATTTATGGCATAGCACATGATGTGCTGAGTGCTATTGGTTTATTGTGGGGTGCGTATTGGTGTGCAGGCAGCCTGAAAAAACAATCTCCCGAAATCACACACATGGTCATCATGGCGGTGATGTTTGTGTGTGAAACCGTTTTTGCCTACTATATTTCTCATTTTAACGACCACCACGCCCACGCCAAATTGTGGTTTATTGATTGGCAAGCCGTGCATTTGCCAAATTTACTGTTTACATTGGGCTGTGAAATTGCCCTGATTTATTGGCTGTGGCGATTGGATATGTTTTTAAGGAATCCCAAATGAAACCGCTTACCACATCATTTTGTTGTCCCCAAGATTTGTCGGTTGAACAAGTTAGACAATTATTTGAATTATATGATTATTATTACGGTGGCACATCAGCAAGTTTATTTGAACACGATTTGTGTCAAAAAGACTGGATTTTATTGTTACACGGTGAACAGGGGCAAATTTGCGGTTTTTCCACGCTCAAAATCATTACCGCCCAACATCAAAACCAAAATATCCGTGCCATTTTTTCAGGCGACACCATCATTGCCCACGAATATTGGGGTAGCCAAACTTTGCCTTTGGCATGGTGCGAATTGATTGGGCGCATTGCAGCCGAGCAGCCTGAAACGCCCTTATATTGGCTGTTGATTGTCAAAGGCGACCGCACTTACCGTTATCTCAATGTGTTCAGCAAACAATATTTCCCCAATCGCAAAATCCCTACACCACCCGATGTTCAAAGCCTGATTCATCAATTGGCGCGGTCATTATTTGGCGAACATTATTTGCCCGAACAAGGTATTGTTCATTATCCACAATCACGCGGTTATCTCAAACCAAAATGGCACAACCCCAGCACCGCCAGCAATCCCGAAGCGCGTTTTTTTGCCGAACGCAATCCTCATTTTGCCGATGGAGACGAATTGGTTTGCCTGACTTTATTGCGTGAAGACAATTTGAAATCTTTTGCTTTACGCGGTTTTCAGGCAGGCATCGCGCAAGGCAGCCTGAAAGATAAATCATGACCGCCACCGCTATTGCCCGTCTTACCGCCCCAGCATTACAGGCATTTCAACAAGCTTTAGAACAACCTGAACAAACTCAATCCATTATTTTACAAAATATTATTCTCCACAACCGCGACACCGTTTTCGGTAAAGAACACAGTTTTACGGACATTCACAATCCTTGTGATTTTGCTCGCGCCGTGCCGATTCGCCAATATACCGATTTTGCCGATGCCATTAATCAAACCGCAGCAGGCAAAACCCATTTACTGACCACCGAAAATGCATGTCAATTTGAAGAAACAGGCGGTTCAACTTCAGGCGCGAAACTCATTCCCTACACACCTTCATTATTGATGGCATTTCGTCAAGGCGTACACGCTTGGTTGGGCGATTTGGCAAAAACACGCCCCAAAGCGTTTTCAGGCAATCTGTATTTTGTCATCAGCCCTGCGGCGCGTTCCACAGAATGCACATCGGGCGGCATACCCATTGGTTGTGGCGATGATTTACAATATTTGGGCGCTGATTTGGCAAAGATTTTGCAAACACAAACGCTGTATCAACCCGAATTAACGACAGCACAAAGCGCAACAGAATGGCACATTCGCACCGCTATTTTGTTGGCAAAACAGGAAAATTTAAGCTTGATTTCAGCATGGAGTCCAACTTTATTATTACAATTATTGCATTGCCTACACCAGCAACAAGACAAAATTTTGCCCCAAATTCACGATAAAAACCGCCGTCAAACCGTTGCGCGTGCGCTTGCAGCGAGTGTGCCTGATACCCGTTTATTGTGGTCGCGTTTAGACACGGTCAGTTGCTGGGATAGCCACACCGCCACCGCGCCCGCCGAACAATTGCGCCAATTATTGCCACACGTTCATTTGCAAGGCAAAGGTTTGTTGGCAACCGAAGGCATTGCCACTATTCCGTTTTCAGGCTGCTTTTTGCCTGCGCTGACTTCACATTATTTGGAATTGGTGGACGAAAACGAAAACCTGATTCCCTTAACTGAATGGCAAGCAGGACAACGTTATCGTTTGATTTTGACCACACAAGGCGGTTTGTATCGTTACGATACCCAAGATTGGTTGTTGGCAACGCCATCGCCTTATGCGCGTGTGCCGAATTTGTGTTTTGTCGGGCGCGGTAATTTATACAGCGATTTGTGTGGCGAAAAATTACACGAAGCCTTTGTCGCCCATGCTTTGAGTCAAATAACTGAAAATATTGATAATAAATTAGGTAATTTGTTTGTACAAGGCGTGCAATTGCCCTTGCCACATTATGTTTTGTGGGCAGATGAGCGGGCGGTTTTGCCTAATCACTTGGCGCAAAATTTGGATACGGCATTGTGCGCCAATCCACAATATGCTTATGCGCGACAAATTGAGCAATTGGGGGTATTGAAAGTGTGCAGGTTGCCTGATGTGGTGGCGTATGCAACACGTTTTGCCAAAAATCGCGTTCTGGGCATACAAAAATTGCCCTTACTTTTGCCCGTTATTAACCAAATGGAAACGCAAAATGACAAGTGAAGATTGGAAACATTATCCACAAACATGGTATGCCATTACTTTAGATAACTATTTGAAAAAAGGAAATATTTTATCAGGTCAATTGGGTGGTTTGGCGTATGTCGTTTACCGAGACCATGCAGGTAGCCTGCACGCAATGGACGCTTTTTGCCCACATATGGGGGCGCATTTGCAAAGTGGTAAAGTGTCAGAAAGTGGCATTGTATGTGGTTTACATGGTTGCACAGTTGAACCAGACCGCCCTCTTTCATCATCAACGCACACGCCATGCAACCTGAAAAACCGCGCTTGGTTTTGTGTGGCGCGATTTGGTTTGATTTGGTTGCATCCGCCTGTTGCCGATGGTGTGATGCCGCCATTGCCGTTTGCCAGTCTGCCTGAAAACAATTTAATTTGGACACACGCCACGCGTCGCATTCATGCTGATTGGCGAGCGATGATTTGCAACGGTTTTGACATTGCCCACATGAAAACCGTTCATCAACGCGAAGTCATCGGTGAACCCCAATTTACTGTGTTACCTGAAAACGCTTTGCGTATGGATTATCAAACGCGGGTGTTGCCCAAAGGCGGTTGGTCTAGCCGTGTGATGCAAAAATTATCAGGCGGGCGAATTGTGTTGAGCCATACTTGCTGTGGGAGCGCGATTTGTGTCAACAGTCAGGTGGGCGCGTTTAATACGGTTGGGATTTTTGCTTTATTGCCACAAAATTCGCCCGATACGCCCCCCGAGTTGCGCCACACACAAGCGTTTGCTGCCATAGCTGTCCCCAAAACCGTCAAATGGGCAAAACTGCAATTGTATTTAGCACGTTGTTTATATTTGGCATTTTTGCGTAAAGATTTTGATGTGGTGGAAAAAATGCGTATGCGTTTGGACGGTGTGAACGATGTGGGCGTGCGTGCCATTGCCGCGTTTCAAGCGACTTTGCCCGAAATAGATGGGGGAACATCAATATGAAAACCAATCAACACAAACCATTTGGTTTGAATATACTGATTTTATTGATGGCAATGTCCTTGAATATCAGTATGTTGTACATAGCCAGTCATGCAGCGTGGTGGTGGGCGTTGTTGGCGGCGGCGGTGTTTTCGTTAAGCAATAATACAGTTTTTTCATTATTACACGAATGCGTACACGGCAGTTTTGCGCCATCGGCATCGGTAAACCGTTGGTTTGGGCGTTTGACGGCGGCTTGGTATCCAACAGGCTTTGCTTTACAAAAAGCCTTCCACATTGAACACCATCAACACAACCGTACTGAAAGCGAACAATTTGATATTCTCCACCCCAAAGACGTGCGTTGGCTGAAATACGCGCAATGGTATGCGATTTTCACAGGGGTGTATTGGGCGGTAAATGCGTTGGGGGCGATTGTGTATTCGCTCACACCCGTGGCTGTACGCGTGTGGTTGGTCAAAACTTTTGGCAAACAAGGCAGTCTGCAAAGTGGTGCGGCAAATTATATTGGCACGATTGACCGTTTATCGCCTTTTTCATCACGTTTGGAAGTGGGCGCGACTTGGTTATTTCAGGCAATTTTGTTTGTGAGTTTGGATTTAAATGTGCAAGGCTGGCTGTTGTGTTACGCAGCGTTTGGTTTGCAGTGGAGTTCTCTACAATATACTGACCACGCCTTTTCGCCATTGCACCGTGAAGATGGTGCATGGAATTTGATTGTCCCCAAATGGGTAAGACTATTTTTCCTAAATTACCATTACCATCAAGCACATCATCAACACCCTGAAATCTCATGGCTTTATTTGCCGCGTTACGCGCAATATGGTGTGCGCTTTTGGACGGTTTGGCGACAGTGTATTACAGGTCCTAAACCGATAGACAAATTGCCCGAAATCCCAATAGAAAAATTGTGATTTCCCCCTTCTCTCATCTTTACAGGCAGCCTTTCAGTACACGACAAAATTCATGTAGGGTGTGTATTACGCACCTAAATTTCAACTATTTGAATGGTTTGGTGCGTGGTACGCACCCTACATTTGGGGTGTTGGTAAAAATTGGCGTGTAC
>NZ_JQKH01000082.1 GCF_000745955.1 Alysiella crassa DSM 2578
CGCGTAGGTCGGATACTTGTATCCGACAAAACTTGTGGTTTCGTCTGAAAATGTCGGATACAAGTATCCGACCTACGAAGAACTTGGCAAGTCTGAGGAATAGGGTGGGCATTTGGGTTTTTCAGCAATATGCAAGCAATGTGCCGATTTTACGCACAAAATTCAATTATTTCATCAATTTCAAGGCGCACAACATAAGCCGTAAACCGTTTCAGGCTGCCTGAAACGCATTTTTCCATTAAAATATCATTGTTTTAAACCCAAAAAAGAAAGTCTCAAAAATGAAATTACTCGTTATCGGCAACGGTGGACGCGAACACGCCCTTGCATGGAAACTCGCGCAATCGCCCAAAGTGTCCACCGTTTTTGTGGCAACGGGCAACGCTGGCACGGCGCGTGAACCCAAGTTACACAATATCGCCTTAACCCAACACGATGATTTGATTCAATTTTGCCGCGATGAGCAAATCGCGTTCACACTCGTAGGCCCCGAAGCACCGCTCGCGGCTGGCATTGTGGACGATTTCCGTGCCGCAGGTTTGCCGATTTTCGGTTGCACCCAAGCCGCCGCCCAGTTGGAAAGCTCCAAAGATTTCGCCAAAGCGTTTATGGCGCGACACGGCATTCCCACCGCGCAGTATCAAACCTTTGAAAATGCCGAACAAGCCCACGATTATGTGAACCAAAAAGGCGCACCCATCGTCATCAAAGCAGACGGTTTGGCGGCGGGCAAGGGCGTGATTGTCGCCATGACTTTGGACGAAGCCCACGCCGCGATTGACGATATGTTGCTCGGCAACAAAATGGGCAACGCAGGCAGCCGCGTGGTGATTGAAGATTATTTGTCGGGCGAAGAAGCCAGTTTCATCGTGATGGTGGACGGCGAAAACGTCTTGCCGATGGCAACCAGCCAAGACCACAAACGTTTATTGGACAATGACTTGGGTTTGAACACGGGCGGCATGGGCGCGTACAGCCCCGCGCCAGTGGTTACGCCACAAGTGCATGAGCGCGTGATGAACGAAATCATCTTGCCCACCGTGCGCGGCATGAAAGCAGAAGGCAATGAATTTACAGGATTTTTGTACGCAGGTTTGATGATAGACGCAACTGGCGCACCGCGCACCATTGAGTTTAACTGTCGTTTTGGCGACCCTGAAACGCAGCCGATTATGAGCCGTTTGCAAAGCGATTTGGTGGATTTGATTCAGGCAGCCTTAAACCGAGAATTGGACAAAACCACCGCACAATGGAAAGATGAAGTCGCTGTGGGCGTGGTGTTGGCAGCGCAAAATTATCCCGACACACCGAAAAAAGGTGATGTGATTTCAGGCATAGACACGGCAAATGAAATGGGCAAAGTGTTCCACGCAGGCACGGCTTTGAATGAGCAGGGCGAAATCATCACCAATGGCGGTCGCGTGTTGTGTGTGGTGGGTTTGGGCGATGGCGTGGCGCAGGCGAAAGCGCAAGCCTATGCCGCTTTGAGCCACATTCATTTTGACGGCATGCAGTTCCGCAAAGACATTGCGGATAAAGCCTTGAAAAATCGCTGACATCAAAATTTTTGATGAAAACCGAATGAATTTATCAGAATAATATTTCTGATAAATTCATTCAGGCAGCCTGAAAAATAATTTTGCTTTTTTTGATAATAAAATAAAAGGTTTATACGATGAATGCCAATTTTTTGAATGCCGATTTAATGGATATTGCTCCCGAAACCCAATCCTGCGAAACCGATTTCAAATCATACGGACAACGCAAACGCTTTTGTGGGCGCATTCGTACTGTAAAAGTGTTTCAAGACAATGGTTTGGTACGCCGTATGTCGGAAACGCCTTCAGATGGCGAAGTGATGGTGGTGGACGGCGGCGGTTCGCGTTTTAGTGCGTTGATGGGCGACCGTTTGGCGCGTAAAGCGATGGAAAATGGTTGGGCGGGTGTGGTGATTTTCGGCGTGATTAGGGACAGCGTGGAAATCAACACGCTGGATTTTGGCGTGAAAGCACTCGGCACCAATCCGCGCAAAAGCCCCACTGAATATCAGGGCGAAATTGATGTGCCTGTTTCATTTGGGAATGTAGATTTTGTGGCAGGCAAATATTTGTACAGTGATGAAGATGGGGTGTTGGTTTCGGATAATCCCATCACGGGCGAATTGCCACCGATTGATTATTAAGTGTTTTTTTTGATTTTCAGGCTGCCTGATAAATATTTTTGATGATTTGGAAAATATTATTTCTAATCATTGATTTAAGATAAATTCAGGCAGCCTGAAAAAATGTTATCTAAACCTAAATAAAGTTAATTAATCATGTTCAACAAAATGCTCCCTTATGCTGCCGCCGTATTGCTGTTGGCAGCTTGCCAAGAAAAATCAAATACTTCGCTCAATTATAATATTGTGGAATTTAAGGAAACTGCCACGCTCACCGTGCCAAACGACACCATGCACGCCACATTAACGATTTTGTCCACCGCGCCCAATCGGGAAGCCGCCAGCCATGCGAATACGCAAAAATTCAATGCGGTAAAAAGCAAAATTGGCGCGGAAAAACAGATTGTGATGGAATTGAGCGACCGCAGCGTGTCGCCGCATTATGGCAATAATGGGCGTATTAGCCAATGGCAAGACCGCGTACAGTTGCGAGTGAACAGCACGGATTTTGATGTGTTGAGCAAAATGTTGGCGGCGGTACAGGAAGAGGCGATGATAGACGGTATTGCGTTTAGCGTGTCGCCCGAAAAACGCGCGAAAACTTTGGAACAAGCCAGCGAGCAAGTTTTAGGCGCGTACAAACAACGCGCTGATTTTATGCGTGAAAAATTGGGTTATTCGGGCTATAAAGTGGTGAAATTGGAATTGAAAGACGATTTTTCGCAACGCAGTCATGCGCATGTGCAAAATGAAATGGCGGCGGCGGTGGTGTTGCACAATGCCAGCGCAAGCATGGACGTGGCGGAAGTGGCTGGCGAGCAGGAAGTGCGCCAAACGTTGAATGTATCGCTGCAAATGCAGTAAATTTGGTTTTCAGGCTGCCTGAAAATGGATTTATCAATTTTATTGATTAAAGTGGATTTAAAATAAGGAAAGCATCAAAATGGCTTATCAATTTGGTAAGAAAATTGTCGTGATTGGCACGGGCGCGGTGGGGATTAGTTATGCATTTGCGGTGCTGAATCAGGCTTTGTGCGATGAATTGGTACTCATTGATTTAAATGAAAAACGGGTGGCGGCAGAAGCGCGTGATATGCGGCATGGTATGTTGTACGCGCCTTCGCCTGTGAAAGTGAAAGAGGGCGATTATGCCGATTGTGCGGATGCGGATATTGTCTGCATTTGCGCGGGCGTGCCGCAAAAAGTGGGCGAAACGCGTTTGCAATTGATTGATAATAATCTGAATGTGTTTCACAAAATTGTGGGCAATGTGATGAAACACGGTTTTGGTGGCATTTTTTTGGTGGCAAGCAATCCTGTGGATGTGTTGAGTTACGCCACTTGGCGATTTTCAGGTTTGCCCAAAGAACGCGTGATTGGTTCTGGCACGATTTTGGACACGGCGCGTTTGTGTAATTGCTTGGGCAAAGCGTTTGACGTGTCGCCCACCAGTGTGGACGCGCACATGATAGGCGAACATGGCGACAGCGTGATTGCCGCGTGGAGTACCGCCAGCATTGCGGGCGTGCCGCTCAAAGAAGCGTTGGAAAAATCGGGCGATGGCGCGGCGCGTATGGCGCAAATTCATGAAAACGTCCGCAGCGCAGCCTATTCCATTATTGAAGGCAAGGGCGCGACTTATTACGGTATTGCCATGGGTTTGGCGCGGATTACGCAGGCGATTTTGCGTAATCAGCAAGTGGTTTTGACCGTGTCGGTGCTGTTGGACGGCGAATATGGTGAGCATAATGTGTATATCGGCACACCAGCCGTATTGAATGGCACGGGTATTGCGCGTGTGATTGAAAAACCTTTGGACGATGATGAACGGACAAAATTCGCGCATTCAGCAAAAATTTTGCGTGAATATCAGGAGAAAGTGTCAGATTATTGTTAATCATCATAATCAAAACAGGCAGCCTGAAAAATTGTTTTCAGGCTGCCTTTAATATTTCATTCATCAAAAAAATTGATTAATCAGTTTAAATAATTGATTTGATTATTTTGTGCAACGTGTCGTAACCATTTGTTTGGAGTGCGGATGCACATAGCCAAATGTCGCCACATTGCCATTTTCTTGCCAAGTTGCGCCGCCGCCAAACAAGCCCGTGTTCGCGCCATAGCCATTGCCTTGACGGTTCAACACCACCACCGCCGCTTTGGGTACGCCATGCGTTACGCTCAAACCCAAGGTTTCGCTGGGGGCGGTGGTGCGCACGGTCAAACCGTTTTCGCATTCAAATGTGCGGCTAAACGCGGCGGGCGCGGTGTTGTAAGCGGTTTGGTCGGCGTGATTGGTAACGGTGTAGCCGTGTTGATTGTGGGTGGTGGTTGCGCCGTAGGTGTTGGGGTTGGCGGCGGCTTGTGGGGTGCTTGGGCTAATGCTGCTGTTGTTTGGCGTGTGGGCGGTGTTGTTGTTCGCGCAAGCTGCCAATGTGCAGGCTGCCAAAAGTGTGGCGACTAATTTCATGTTCATTTTTCAGTCCTTATATATAGTTACAATTAGGTTATCAAAAAATTTGATGAAAACAAAACACACAGTTTCTTACGAAAACCTGTGTGTTTTGTCCTATTAATTTAAATACGGATTGCCGACAAATTATTTGCCGCGGCAAGAAGTTTCCACCACATTTTGATAGGGGTCGTTGAAAATCAAGTGGGCATCTTTGCCTTTGAAATGAAATTCTGTGCCTTTTTTGTAGAAGCCTTTATTGGCGATATAGCGTTCACCAGAACCAGATGGTGCGGCTTTCAATACAGTGCTTGCACCGATGGTATCTACTTTGATGCGAATTTTGTCGGTGCTCAAGCGAGTCAAAGTAACGGTTGCGCCGTTTTGGCATTCAAATTGTTGCACTTTTTTGGGAGCAGCTTGTGCCACATTCATGCTCATAGCCATTGCGATAGCGGCGGCGGTCAAAGCGATTTTTTTCATGATGATTCCTTTATAAATTAAGTTGTTTTAAGATGAAGGGTAAAACGAAAAATAGGGTTTTCAGGCAGCCTGAAACATTCAATCAAATGGGAAAACTTATTTGCTGCGGCAAGACGTGTTCACTTTATTGCCATAAGGGTCTTGGAAACTCAAATTGCCGTCTTTGCCTTTGAAATGAAATTCGGCGGGTTTATTGTAAAACGCGTTTGCGCTCACATAGCGTTCACCCGAACCCGATGGGGCAAGGCTTAAAATTGCGCTGCTTTCAATTGTATCGACAAATAAGCGGATTTTGTCTTCGCCTACATTGTATTTCACGGTGGCGGTCATGCCGTTTTTGCAGTGAAACACTTGGTCGGGCGCGGTGCTGGCAGCAGTTGGGGCTGGCAACGGTGCGCTGGGTGTTTGTGCTTGCGTACTGCTTTGCGTGGGGTTGGGCGACTGGCTTACGCAGGCACTCATGAGTACGGCGGTGGCGATTGCGCCCAAAATAGTGATTGATTTCATGATGATTTCCTTTGTTTCAACAAGTTTTCTGGTCTTGCGAATAAGTGCATTATAGTGTAACAAATGATTTTGTGTAGTCGTTTGTTGCTGATTTAACCCAGCTTTACTTGTTTCTTTACATGAAAATCAGCTTTTCAGGCTGCCTAAATCCTTATAAAATGAAATACTTTTTCAGGCAGCCTGAAACCGTCTTTATTTAACAAAATAAGCAATTTTTAACGCAAAAATTCCCCAAAAGCTGCCTAAAAATCGCATTTCTTAACAATTTTGATGAGCAGAAACCATGACCGATTATTCCAAAACCGTCCATTTATTTGAATCGCCCTTTCCTATGCGTGGTAACCTTGCCAAACGTGAACCCGAATGGCTCAAACAATGGCAACAGCAAAATCGTTACCAAAAATTGCGCCAAAAAGCCGCAGGTCGCCCCAAATTTGTGCTGCACGATGGTCCGCCGTATGCCAATGGCGATATTCATATCGGTCATGCGGTAAACAAAATTTTGAAAGACATTATTATTCGCAGCAAAACTTTGGCTGGTTTTGACGCACCTTATGTGCCAGGCTGGGATTGTCATGGTTTGCCGATTGAAGTGATGGTGGAAAAATTGCACGGCAAAGATATGCCTGCTGGCAAATTTCGTGAACTGTGCCGAGAATACGCCAGCGAACAAATTGCCCGTCAGAAAAAAGACTTTGTTCGCTTGGGCGTGATGGGCGATTGGGAACAACCTTATCTAACAATGGATTACAAAACCGAAGCCGACACCGTGCGCACTTTGGGCGAAATCTACAAAGCGGGTTATTTGTATCGCGGCGCGAAACCTGTGCAGTTCTGTTTGGATTGCGGTTCGTCTTTGGCGGAGGCGGAAGTGGAATACCGCGACAAGGTTTCCCCAGCGATTGATGTGGCGTATCCATTTCAAGACACGGCGGCGTTGGCAAAATCTTTCAGGCTGCCTGAACTTTCGGGCGAATGCTTTGGTGTGATTTGGACAACTACCCCTTGGACACTCCCCGCCAGCCAAGCAATTTCTGCGGGTGCGGACATTGTTTATCAATTGATTGACACGCCACGCGGCAAATTGGTTTTGGCGAAAGAATTGGCAGAATCGGCATTGGCGCGATTTGGTTTTTCAGGCAGCCCTGTGTTGGCGGAAACCACAGGCGCGGCATTGGAACATTTGCTTTTGTCGCACCCATTTTTGGAACGCGACATTCCAATTTTGTTGGGCGACCACGTTACCACCGAAGCGGGTACGGGTTTGGTGCATACCGCGCCTGCACATGGTTTGGAAGACTATATTGTTTGCAATAAATACAAAATTGAATTGTATAACCCTGTGAACGCGCAAGGGCGTTACATTAGCGAAATGCCTCGTTTGGCAGGCATGCACGTTTTTGAACAAGGCAATGCGGCGATTATTGAATGGCTGACTGAAAACCAAGTTTTATTGTCTAACAAAAAACTGGAACACAGCTACGCGCATTGTTGGCGACACAAAACGCCCCTGATTTACCGTGCCACCGCGCAATGGTTTATCGGCATGGACAAAGCAGGCACTTCGGGCAACACTTTACGCAACAACGCCTTAAAAGCGGTGGACGACACCGAATTTTTCCCAGCGTGGGGACGTGCGCGTTTGCAAGCCATGATTGAAGGTCGCCCCGATTGGGTGGTGTCGCGCCAACGCTCATGGGGTACGCCTATGGTGTTTTTTGTGCATAAAGAAACAGGCGAACTGCACCCCAATTCTGCGGAATATTTGGAACAAGTTTGCCAATTAATTGAACAAAAAGGCATTAATGCATGGTTTGATTTGGATAAATCAGCAATTTTGTCGCCCGAAGATTGCGAAGTGTACGATAAATTAAGCGACACGATGGACGTGTGGTTTGATTCAGGCAGCACCCATTATTCTGTTGTGAAACAACGCGCTGAATTGGCATACCCAGCCGATTTGTATTTGGAAGGCAGCGACCAACATCGCGGCTGGTTCCAATCGTCCATGCTGACGGGTTGCGCCACCATTGGGCGCGCGCCGTATAAGCAATTATTGACACATGGTTTTGTGGTGGACGGCGAAGGCAAAAAAATGTCCAAATCGTTGGGCAATGTGGTTGCGCCGCAAGAAGTGTACAACGAGTTTGGCGCGGATATTTTGCGTTTGTGGACGGCGGCAACCGATTATTCGGGCGAATTGGCGATTTCCAAAGAAATTTTGAAACGCGTAACCGAAAGCTATCGCCGCATTCGTAATACTTTGAGTTTCTTGTTTGCCAATTTAAAAGATTTCAGCCCCATTGAAGACGCTGTGCCGCAAGCGGATATGGTGGAAATTGACCGCTACGCGCTGGTGTTGGCGCGTCAATTGCAAGAACGCGTGGCAGGGGAATATTATCCGCGTTATGCTTTCCATTTTGCTGTGCAAGACATTGTGCAATTCTGTTCGGAAGATTTGGGCGCGTTCTATTTAGATGTGCTGAAAGACCGTCTGTATACCACCAAACAAGACGGACACGCCCGCCGCAGCGCACAAACGGCGTTGTATCATATTACCCGCAGTTTGGTTTTGCTGATGTCGCCTGTGTTGTGTTTCACGGCGGAAGAAGCGTGGGATATTATCGGTGGTGGCGAAGAAGACAGCGTATTGTTCCACACCTTGCACGATTTCCCCACCATGCCAGCCGCCAGCGAAGAGCAATTATTGAATAAATGGAATGCGATTCGCCATGCGCGTGCGGCGGTGAATGCGGCGATTGAGCCGTTGCGGGCAGATAAATCGGTGGGTTCATCGTTGCAAGCGGAAGTGTTGCTGACTGCGCCTGCGGATATGTTTGTGGCATTGGAGACTTTGGGCGATGAGTTGAAATTTGTCATGCTGGTGTCCAAAATCGTGTTGGCGAAAGGCGATGAATTGGAAGCGGTGGTGCGTGCCACAGGCGCACCAAAATGTGAGCGTTGCTGGCACTACACCGAGACAGTCGGCACGGTGGCAGGGCATGAAACGATTTGTGCGCGTTGTGCCGAAAATATTGACGGCAAAGGTGAACACCGCGATTATGTTTAATTAAACAAAATTTAAGGCAGCCTGAAAAGTTTTCAGGCTGCCTTATTATTTTATCCAGCTATTAATCTTCAATATAACTGATACTGCTGGATTTGTTTTGATGACTGTCGTTGCTGGTGTTTTCGTTGGCACCGATGGCGCTTAAATATTCTTTTTCCAGCGCGTCAATCAAATCCGCCACGCGCACATCGCGGCACAATCCCACCCCTTTGCCAGCATACAAAGCCATGTATTCCACATCGCCTTGTTGGGCGGAGGCGGCGCGGAGTGCTTGGGTGTAGGCGTGTTGTTGGGGGTAGCTGGCGGTGTTGTTTTCATTTGCCATGTTTTCGCGCATATAGCGGTTCATCAACATACGCGCTGGTTTGCCTGTGAATAATTTGGTGTGCGTGGTTACGGCGCGGCGAACGTCAAACAACGCGTTTTTGTAAGCGCGACTGATACCGCTTTCACGTGTACTTAAAAATGCGGTACCCATTTGCGCGGCTTCTGCGCCCATATTGCGCACGGCAGCGAGTGCCTGTCCTGTCATCAAACCACCTGCCGCCCACAGGGGAATGCGTACTGTTTGGCGGCATTGGGTCATCAGCGACATCAAACCCATAGGCTGATTAATGTATTGCTCGGTAAAACCACCACGATGTCCGCCAGCTTCTGCGCCTTGCACCACGACTGCGTCCGCGCCCAAATCTTCCCAATATTTTGCTTCTTCGGCGTGATTGGCTGTGCCGACGATGGCGATGTTTTTTGCTTGCAAGGCGCGTACATGTTCATCATTCAATACGCCAAAGGCAAACGAAGCCACCGCAGGCTGCACCGACAATAATGCTTCAAATTGCTCATCAAAAATCGGTAAGGCTTGTGGTTGTTTGGGCAAGGGCAAACCGCGTTTGTGATACACATTGGTTAGCCATGCGGGCATGGGTTCGGTTAAGCGTGTGCTTTGTTCGCGAGTTAGCACAAATAAATTCACCCCAAAAGGGCGACCTGTTTTGCTGCGCACCGCTTCGGCTTGCGCAATAATATCGGCGGGCAACAAATAGCCTGCGCCGATAAAGCCCAACGCGCCCGCTTCACTCACTGCCGACACCAGTTCGGGCGTGGTTGCGCCGCCAGCCATCGGAGCTTGCACAATGGGCAGTCGCAGCTTAAGTTTTTCTACTAAAGACGGGGCGGTCATGGATTGCTCCTACAAATTCAATTCAAAAATGTGTCTATTTTAAATGAAAACAGGGTTATTGTGTGTTTTGTCTGTTTTCAGGCTGCCTGAAAAGATGAAAAATGTGGATTTTTGGATAATTTGAACAAGGTTTTATCTGATAAATTCAAATCTGAAAACGCCCGCCTTTAATCGCCAAGCCCCCCAGTTTCCCCGCCAAACCTTGCCCACGCAAAGCATGGGTCAAAGCCACCGCCAAACCATCTGCTGCGTCTGCCTGCGGCGTGCCTGATAATTTCAGCATTTGCACGACCATGTGTTGTACTTGTTCTTTGGCGGCTTTGCCTTGTCCAACCACCGCTTGTTTGACTTGCAAAGCGGTGTATTCATGTACGGGCAATCCGCGCAACACCAATGCCGCAATTGCTGCGCCACGTGCTTGCCCCAACATTAAGGTGGCTTTCGGGTTCACATTCACAAACACCTGTTCAATAGCGGCTTGATTCGGGCGATAGGTGGCGATGATTTCGTCAATGTGTTGCACAATTACACCAATGCGCCCTGCCAATTCATCATTCGGAATGGTGCGTATGCAGCCCGAAGCCACATAATGATGTTCACGCCCCATCACGTCAATAATGCCAAAACCTGTGGTGCGGCTACCAGGGTCTATGCCCAAAATTCGGGTGGGAGTCATGGGATTTCCAATTTATTGAGTTGGCAAAATTATACGCGAAATTATTTTCAGGCAGCCTTTCAGTACACGACAAAAAATCGGACGACCTGTTTTGGGTTTGAAAAATAGTCCAAAGTTGCCATCATCAACATGGCGGCT
>NZ_JQKH01000083.1 GCF_000745955.1 Alysiella crassa DSM 2578
CCCAACCAAATATCCATGATTTACAATGAAATTTTGTTGAAAGAAAAATTCACACCAATGTAAAAAACACACACTGCGCGGCTTTCAGGCTGCCTGAAAATTGAAACAAGGGTCTAATTCAAGCAAAATATTAAACTGAAAACAATGAAAAAAGGAAATTTATCATGGGGAAATCTCGCATACCGCGTTATAAACGTCCAAAAAAATATCATCCGTCTCCACTTCCGACATTATTCGTTCAGCCGAGCAAAACGCCTCAACGGTTTAGTCACCGATTGTATAAAGTTTCATGGATAGCAGCAATGTGTTGGGGCGGGGTATCGTTTGGGATTGGGTTTGTGGCAACGAGTTTGTGTGCTATTAAAGTCAATCAGGCAGGTGGCGATGTGATGGGCTGGATCGGTATTGGGTTGCTTATATTGTGTATGGTTTGGGCGCATTTGACGGAAGCGTGGTGGTTTGGCTTGTCTTGTGGAAATTTTGCGGAAATCAGCCACAAGGAAGTGGTGTTCTTTGGGCTATTTGGGCGTGAACGGAAGGTGTTTTTGCGTGAAGATTGTCAATTTATGTACCACATGGGCAAAGGTATCCCCTAATTTATTTGTCAAACCTAAAAATGCTTGGTTTTGGCGACCTGTTTCTCTTGCCTTGTGCGCTCATCGTGAAGCATTCATTGAAGATTTGGGGGCAATTAATTTATTGGATTTAACGGTGCAACGAAATCAAAAAATCAAAAAATGGATTAATAAAGTTGTTTCAGGCTGCCTGAAAATATAGGTAGGCAGCCTGAATATCATAATAGTTATCGTGGTGCAGCAAAATTTTGTACCCAATAAATGCGCGGCGTGGCAACATACATTGCTTTATTGTGGGCAACCGCCATACCCACTTCGCGGAAGTTTGGATTCATGATATTTGCACAATGCCCCGCGCTTGTCAGCCAGTTATTGACTGCATCTTGTGCATTGCGGTTGCCTTGTGCGATATTTTCGGCTGCGCTCATATAGCGATAGCCTTCTGCTTTCATGCGTTCAAATGGGCTACGTCCATCTCGGCTCTTGTGTTCAAAATAGTTATTGTCTGCCATGTCTTGGGCGTGTTTTTGGGCGGCTCTTGCCAATGCGTCATTCCAGCGCAAAGGTGGGGCAGCCTGAAAATGGCGACCACCACATTGTCTGGCTTGTGAACGGGCTTGGTTAATCAGGTTTAACATTTCATTTGATGTATTGGGGCGCGGTTTGGGCGTGGATTGAATGGTACACGCGGATAAGACAAGACTGCTCATCACCATACTGATTGACAATAATTTCATGGTTTTCTCTTAAAAATATTTCTGTTCAGAATATTAACAACAATCTTTTCTGCAATCAAGCAAACACTTTCTAATAATCAAAGCCTTACTTTTTTCAGGCTGCCTAATAATAGGCGAAAATGGTATGATTGGGCTTCGTAATAAATATCAAATATCAATCAATAGACGGAGCAATGTTTCCCATGAAAGCAAAAATTTTAGCCGAATGCAAAGCCAAAGGCGCACAAATCACGCCTTTGCGTGAACAGGTTTTGGATATTGTGTTGCAATTGGAAGGGGTGATTAAGGCGTACACGGTGTTGGCGCAAATGCAGCGCGTGAGCAGCAGCGTGGTTGCGCCGCCGACTGCTTATCGGGCGTTGGACTTTTGGGCGGACTTGGGCGTGTTGCACAAAATTCCTGCGGTAAACGGTTATATTTTGTGCAATCATGTGAAACATGAATGTGCGGGACATTGTGAGCATGAGCATGCGGCGCATGGCAGCAGTTTTATTTTGGTGTGTGCGGAATGTGGCGCGGTGGATGAACAGGGTTTGACGGCGGAATGGTCGGCATTACAAGCGGCGGTGCGGCAGTCGGGCTTTGTGTTGCAGGAAGAACATGTGGTGCTGACGGGCGTGTGCGGCAAATGTGCGGCAAAATAATGACAGGCTGCCTGAAAGTTTAATATGAAAATTTTAAGTTACAATATTCAGGCTGCCATCGCGTCCGACAGTTATTTGAGCTATGTGTCGCGGCTACATCGGCAGGTGTTCCCCACACCAGCGAAACGGGACAATCTGCGCCACATCGCGCAATACATCAGCCCTTTTGACGTGGTGTGTTTGCAAGAAGTGGATTTGGGTGGTTTTCGCAATGGCTATGAAAATCAGGTTAATCAGTTTTTGGCGCAAACGCCGTTTACGCACCATGTGTGCCAGATTAATCGGGTGGTGGGCAAACTGTCGGTGCATGGTAATCTGATTTTGAGCAAAATGCCACTACGCCAAGTGGTAAACACGCATTTGCCATCGCGGATTAAGGGTCGGGGAATGTTGGCGGCGGCGGTGCAAATGCCGTTTGGCGAGATGGTGGTGGCGAATGTGCATTTGAGTTTGGGGGCGATGGACCAGTTTAAGCAAATTCGTTTTATTCGGGAAACTTTGAAACCTTATGAACATGTGTGTTTGATGGGCGATTTTAATTGCCCGCCCGAAGCGGAACAATTGCATTTGCTGACCGATTTTGATTACACGCGTTTGGAAGACACGGCGCACACTTATCCAAGCTGGAAACCGAGTCAAACTTTAGACCATATTTTTGTGAAAGGCTGCCTGAAAGGGGTGGCACACGTTTCGCAATTTTCGCGTTCCGACCATTTGCCTGTGGTGGTGGATATGAATTGGGAACGGTAAATGGATTCAATGGGTAAATTCACATTTGCCCATTTTTTTATGTGAACATTTTGCCAAACTCAAACCGCGCCCGCATTCACATTACCCAAAAAATACCAAAAGGCAGCCTGAAAACCAGTTTCCCAGTTTTCAGGCTGCCTTTTGATTATTTAATTAAAATTATTTAGTGAAGAACGCCAACGTCCATGGCAACAAGTAATGTTGCGCGGCGGTCAAAATGCCCACAAATACGCAGAAAATCAAGCTGTGTTTCACGGTGAAGCGGAACAAGTCAGACTCTTTGCCTTCCAAGCCCACCGCCGCACAAGCAACCGCGATAGATTGTGGCGAAATCATTTTGCCTGTTACGCCACCTGTGGTATTGGCAGCTACTGCCAATTCGGGCAACATATGGACTTGATTAGCGGTATTTGCTTGTAGGCTGCCAAACAACAAGTTTGCAGAAGTATCTGAACCTGTCAAGAACACACCAAACCAGCCCAAGAATGGCGAGAAAAATGGGAACAACGCACCCGTATTGGCCAACACCAAAGCCAATGTAGAAGACAAACCAGAGTAGTTCGCCACCATCGCAAAACCCAACACCAAACCAATAGACAAGATGGAGAAGCGCAATTCATGCAAGGTTTCGCCAAAGGTTTTCACGGCTTCGGCAGGTTTCATTTTCAAGAAAATGATGGTAACAATTGCCGCCAACAAGATAGACGTACCCACCGCACTCAACAAATTCAATTTGAATACGGCTGCGTAAGGGGTTGGGTCTTTCACAATCGGCGCGGCTTTCAACACCAAATTGTGCAAACCAGGCCAGTCAATAGAAATGGTGGCTTTATCCAAAACGTCTTTCAAGCCTTTTACTGTCCACAAGCTCACGAAAATGGTCAAAATCACAAATGGCGACCATGCTTTGGCAATTTGACCTGCGGTGTAACCAGAGCCTTTGCGTGCTTCAGGTTTTTTCATGCCTTGGAAGGTAAAAATTTCTGCAGGCTGCCATACTTTCAAGAACATAGACAAGCAAGCCAAACTCACCAATGCAGACGTTACATCAGGCAATTCTGGACCGACAAAGTTCGCAGTAATAAACTGAGTAACAGCAAATGACACACCAGCCACCAACAAAGCAGGATAAGTTTGTTTGATACCGCGCATACCGTCCATCATCGCCACCAACCAAAATGGCACGATAACAGACAAAATCGGTAATTGGCGACCAGCAACTTGACCAATATTGTATGGATCCAAACCTGAAACTTTACCTGCTGCAATAATTGGAATGCCCATCGCACCAAACGCCACAGGCGCAGTATTGGCAATCAAACACAAACCAGCCGCATACAATGGGTTAAAACCCATGCCCACCAACAAAGCCGCCGTAATCGCCACAGGCGCACCAAAACCCGCCGCGCCTTCCAAGAACGCACCAAAAGAGAAACCCACCAAAATCATTTGCAAGCGTTGGTCTTCGGTAATGGAAATCACGGAAGAACGGATAATGTCAAACTGCCCTGTTTTTACCGTGATTTTGTACAAAAATACGGCAGTAATGATAATCCACGCAATCGGCCACAAACCGTAAGCAAAACCGTATACCGCCGAAGACAATGCCATGCCCACAGGCATACCAAATGCGACAATCGCCACACCCAAAGCAATCAAAAGCGTATACAAACCCGCCATATAACCTTTTAATTTTAGTTTTGTGAGCGCAATGAAGAAGAAAATAATGGGTAGCAAAGCAATCAGCGCGGTTAAAACCGTACTATTGCCGACCGCCGCATAATTCTGCGTCCAAGTTTCCATGAAAAATTCTCCAATATTGAGATGTTAAAAACAAAGAATATGGCACTCTATAAAAAGCCCATGTTTTCGTCAATTACTTTCTACTACACAAAAATTAAGATTTATGAAAAACAATTGAATTTTAATGTGATTTAAACAGATGAATCGTACTACTTTTTGCAACATTCAGGCAGCCTGAAACGGGTATGGCATGTATGAATAAATTGGATTAACTACTCCATTTATCTAAATAAAAACCTGTTCTACTGAAATAGCAGAACAGGTTTGGTGGTTTCAGGCTGCCTTTTAGTACACGACAATTTTTACGGGTATTTTGGTGCATACTTTCAGGCTGCCTGAAAATAAAATTTACGCATTTACGATTTCTTTTGCTGTTTTTCTGCGATTAATTGGTGGAGTGTTTTTTCCGCAGGTTTCATCGGCGTACGGAATTTCGTCCAGTCCAATTGCCAAGCAGGTGTCAAACCTCTGAATTTGGTTACTGTCCAACCCAAGGCACGATAGGATTTTTTCCCCGAAAAAATCCCATCAAACACACGCCACGCCAATTCTTCGCCAAATGAATGGGACGCGCCTTGCCCTTTAATGGGGTGCGACACGGTTTCATCGGGGCTGCGTTGGGCTTCCACACGCAAGCGTTGCATTTGCTCGGTAATGGGAATGCGTACAGGGCAAACTTCCACACACGCACCACACATGGAGCAAGCGGTCGGCAAATCGCGCGTTTTATCCAAACCCAACAAATGGGGCGACAAAATCTCGCCAATTGGACCGGGGTAAGTCGTGCCATAAGCCGCGCCACCAATGCGCGTGTACACAGGACAATGGTTCATGCACGCGCCGCAACGGATACATTGCAAAGTTTGACGCATTTGGTCTTCGGCATAGGCTTGGCTGCGACCGTTGTCCAGCAAAACCAAGTGCATTTCTTGGGGGCCGTCCAGCTCTTCGCAACGGCGTGGGCCTGTAATCATGTTGAAATAAGTGGTAATGGGCTGACCAATCGCGCTGCGCGGCAACAGGCTGTATAAGGGCGGAATGTCGGACAATTTTGCCACCACTTTTTCAATGCCCGTAATCGCAATATGCACGGGCGGTACGGTGGTGGACAATCTGCCATTGCCTTCGTTTTCCACCAAACACAACGTGCCTGTTTCGGCTACGGCAAAATTCACGCCACTCAAACCCACATCTGCGGTGCGGTAAATGTCGCGCAACGCCATACGCGCAAAGCCTGTGAGTTTGTCCACATCATCGGTTAATTCGGTGCCAATTTGCTGGTGGAACAATTCGCTAACCTGTTGTTTGGTTTTGTGAATGGCGGGCATGACGATGTGGGTGGGTTTTTCGCCTGCCATTTGCACGATGTATTCGCCCAAATCGCTTTCAATGGCTTGGATATTTTGGTCGGCAAGATAATGATTTAACTCAATTTCTTCGCTAACCATGGATTTGCCTTTTACCATCAGCTTGCCATTTTTTTCTTGCATGATGCCGTGTATGATTTGGCAGGCTTCAAGTGGGGTTTCTGCCCAATGGACTTTCACGCCCAGTTTTTGCAAATTGCTTTCCAGTTGTTCCAGCAATTCAGGCAGCCGCGACAGCGAACGCTTGCGAATGTGCTCACACAAATCGCGCAATAATTGCAATTCTTGCTCGTTGGACAACACGTTTTTGCGGCGCGTCATCAGCATATCCATGGCGGTGCGCAGACTTTTGCGTAATGGCGTGTCTGCCAGCGCGGTGCGGGCGTTTTGCTTAAAGGTTTCGGGGATAAAGTGGACGGTTTGGGGTTGCATGGGTTTTGTTCCTTATTATTTGATTAATTTAATAAAAATGGGGTTTCAGGCTGCCTGAAAAAAGATTCACATCAAATTTTGCCTAATTTCTCGCGCAATTTCATACGCCAAATTGACAGGTACGGCATTGCCAATCATTTTATACGCATCATTCAAATTATTGTAAATAAAAACAAAATCATCTGGAAAGCCTTGAACACGCGCCACTTCGCGCACACTCATTCGGCGATACAAATGTTCTTGTCCTTGAATAAAACGGTAAGCATCTGTACCAATTTTTTCCATTTTAGGTGCATTGGGGTGCAGTTGGCATTGTCGTCCAGATGCTTGCACGGTAAAACCTTGTTCATGCCATGCTTTCACGCGATTTCGGCTCATGAAAATGGGTGAAAAGCTGCCTGTAAAATACTCGTGATGATTGACCGCTTGTGGATTGGTTTTATTGTTACTCAATGCGGGGACGGCCGTGTCTTTCAAATCCCACAAAATGTCTTTGAGCGTGATTTTGTCTTTATCGTCAATGGTTGAACCGATTGGAAACCGAAATTTCACATTCAAATCTTTGCGAAAACCGATGTAAAACACGCGCTTGCGTTCTTGTGCCACGCCATAATCTTTGGCATTAACCATTGTTAAATCAACATCATAGCCGCATTCGTCAAACATTTTCAAAATATTTTGTACGGCCTGATTGTGGCGATTGGCAAGCATACCGCTCACATTTTCCGCCAAAAAAAACTTGGGCTGTTTCGCTTTTAAAATGCGAATGTAATCAAAAAATAACTGTCCACGCGCATCGTCAATGCCACGCAGGCTGCCTGCTTCCGACCACGATTGGCACGGTGGCCCACCAATGATACCGTCAATATCATCAGGAAAATCAGTATCTTGAATTTGACGAATATCGCCTTCAATCAATTTGGTTTTGGGGTGATTGGCTTTGAAGGTTGCCCAAATGCTTTTATCGTATTCGTTGGCAACGGCAATCTGGAAACCTGCGCGTTCAAATCCCAAATCTAAACCGCCACAACCGCTAAATAAACTAATTACTTTCATAGACTTATCTGCTAAAACAAATCAATTTGGCATTTTTTAATTGCGCTGGATTATTCGGATTTTTGATTTGTATATCACTAATAATTAAGTTATTGTTTTGTAAATTCAATAAATCTTGTGTATTGGGTAAACTTTGCCATTTGTTTTCGTTAATCAAACACATAAAATTAAATGCTTTTCTTGTATCTTTTTGATAAACATAGTGAAAAACCGACCACGGATTATCAATACCCCACATGCCGCGTACACGCAAATAAGTTACGCCCAATGGGTCAATCCGATTAACACGCCCCAATTCATTGGTTTCGGCAAATTCCACGCCTGAAATATTTTCAACACCTTGTTTTATCGTGGATTTAATACGCAGATAACATTCTTCATCGGCGCAATAATCTTCGCCATAAACCATGCACAACTGTTTGAGTTGATTTTGTTTGTTTACCACGCCCACTGCATAAATCAAATCTTTTTCTTGCCAATTTTCAGCATGGCGACAAGCCGTTGAAATCATATTGCTATGGGCAAACAGTTTGGCTTTGGGGTAACTGCTGTTCAATGCCAAAGCCGAATTGGGGCTTTCAATTTTTTTGACTTCAATCGCATCGCCATTTTTCAACATCATATCGGGCGGATTGCTGTTGTTGCCCAAATAGGAAAAAACTTCGCTATGGCGTTGTATCCTTTCGGTTTCCGATAAATTCAGGCTGCCTGAAAACACATCTTTGATGTATTGTTCCAAGGCATCGCCAGCTTGATTGGCACGATTGCGGTTTTGGTAGTGGCTGACCAATTCGGTAACAGGATTTTGGACTAATGTGATGATTGCGTTGATGATATTCATATTGTTTTTTCTTTAAAAATTGCTTTTCAGGCTGCCTGAACATTCAATGTAGGGTGGTGCGTATCACGCACCAAATCCCAAATCATTTCAATATTTTGGTGCATGGTACGCACCCTACATCATCAATCCGTTAAATCGCTCTCACTCACGCCATCAGGCAAAATCGCCAACACCACCATGTCTTTCGGGCCATGCGCCCCGTATGCCAATGTGAGCTGAATGTCTGCCGTTTTGGACGGACCTGATACCAACACCACATTGGTGGGCATACCGTCCACCATTTTCTCGCCGTGCATGGCGGCGTGGAATGTGTCGTACATTTTGCTCGCGTCAAACAGGCAAATGTGCACGGGCGGCACAAGGCTTTGGCTGCGCGGCTCGGCTGGCGTGGGGAACAACATCAGCGTGCCTGTGTGGGCAATGCCGCAACGCACATCGGTAAAACCTGCCTGAATGTCTTGGAAAAAGGTGTCTTTCCAATCTTCAATGGGGCGGTCAAAATGGAGCACTTCGCATTTGCCTGCTGCTTGAACGGCTTGCGTTGCCAGTTTGCCATTGTCGGTGTCTTTGGGCAACAAGATGTTTTGTAAGCCTTTTTGTTCAATGACTTGGTTTAAGGCTGCCGTCCAATTATCGCGTGTTACCCAAAAAATTTCGGTTTTCACGGCTTTCATTGCGTTTGCCCAATGTTTCAATCGCGCGGTGTCGCTTTCCCATGATGGCGACATTTGTTCATAGTATTCAAATACTTCTGGCTCACGGATTGGGCTGGCGTTGGCTTTTTTGAGTTTGTTTAAAATATTGTAACGTGCGGCACTCATGCTTTGCCTCCTGTGCGTTGCAGCAAAAAGCTGGCGATGTGTTGGGGGCGCGGCATATTCGGTTCGTCTTTGGCGATTTTGCCGCCAATATTGAGCATACAGCCACAGTCTGCGCTGACAATGGCAGCCGCTTGGGTGTCTTTGAGTGCTTGGACTTTGTCGGCAACCATTGCGCCTGAAATGTCGGCTTGTTTCACGGAAAATGTGCCGCCAAAGCCGCAACATTCGCTTTCGTGGTCGTGGACGATGCGTTCTACATTGTTCAGGCTGTCTATCAATTTCCAACCTGTTGTGTGTACGTCCATTTCGCGCCGTGCCGCGCATGATGTGTGTACGGCAACTTTAATTGGTTCGCCTTTGTCTTCGGGCGTGTAGCCGATGTTGATGAGAAAATGGGTAAATTCCACCACGCGGTCGGCGATTTGGTTGGCTTTTTGTTCAAATTCGCTGCCTGCAAATAATTTGCGCCAATGGTGTGCCATCATGCCGCCGCACGAACCTGACGGCACGACAATGGGATAATTTTCAGGGAACAAATCCAGTTGTGCTTTGGCGACTTCAAAGGCTTCTTTGGGGTGTCCCGATGAGTAGGCAGGCTGACCGCAGCAGCTTTGCGCCATAGGAAAATGCACTTTAATGCCTTGTTGTTCAATTAGGGTAATGGCGTCCATGCCTGCTTCGGGCATAAACATATCCAGCAAACATGTTCCAAAAAAGTACACATCACTTGGTTTTGTGTTTGTATTCATATCATTATCTCTTTTTATTAAAAAATGAAACCGCATGTAGCCACTATTTTAGCGTAGAGAAGAAACAAAGTGTTGTAGATTACATCAAAATCAGTAATTAGATGTAGTTTTCAGACTGCCTTTTTTTCAGGCTGCCTTTCAGTACACGACAAAAAAAGTACAATAAAAAAAGAAGTCCGCATCAATTCAGTGGTATCGTATTAATTTTCTCACGA
>NZ_JQKH01000084.1 GCF_000745955.1 Alysiella crassa DSM 2578
GGTATCTTGCCCAAAGTTTTTAGCAAAAACATAGACATCACTACCATCGCCAGCATTCAGGCTGTCGTTGCCTTCGCCACCATTGAGCGTGTCATGACCTTGACCACCGTTCAAACCATCACTACCAGCACCACCATTTAAGGTATCATCGCCATCTTCGCCAGACAAATTATCATTACCAGCACCACCATTTAACACATCATCACCAGCACGACCATACAAATAGTCATTGCCATCATCGCCATTCAATGTGTCGTTACCTTTGGCACCATACAAATAATCATCGCCAGCCCCAGCAGAAATCAGGCTGCCTGAATCATAAGCGTACAAATTATCGCGACCATCTGTGCTTTGTTGTACCATTTCTTTAATATTATCAACAGTTAAAGTTGTGCCATCTTCAAAAATGATACGGTTAATTTGATAATCATCGGCATAGAAGAAATTGGATACGGTAACTTGATTATCACCCTCTTTGGTTTGAATCAATAAATTATTGCTATTGCGTGTGAAAGTTAAATCGGCTTGTTTAATGCCATCGGTAAAATAAATCGTATCCACATCGTCCTGATTGCGACTGCCATTACTAATACTAACCGATTTAAAATCACGACCCAAAACATAAACATCTGAACCATAGCCGCCTGACAAATGACTATTCTCCCCTGCGCTGGCAATCAACACATCATCGCCATCATTACCAGACAAATAGGTGTAAGAGCTATTTTGCAAACCCACATTTTGCAACACATTATTCTCTTTATCGCCATGGGTTTTGCTTAACAGGGCAACTGTGTCTTTACCCAATTCAGCCAACAGACTATCCAGCGTACCTGCGCTGCGTGCTTCATCTACATAACGCTTCATCAATGTGCGACCTGCATACCAAGTCGGCACATTGCCATACGCCAAAAATTCACCCAAATCCACCAATGCTTTTTGTGGATTGCTGGCATGAACTTGCTCAAAGGCAGCCTGAAGCGCAGAGAAATCCCACACCAATTGATTACCTTCTTCCAATCTTAAGGCAATTTCAGCAACATAAGGCTTCAAGCGAGTTTGGAACAGCAAGGTTTGATACACAGACGCGCTGACATCAGCATATGTTTTATTTGCCAAATCAACCACTTTTTTCGCATCATCATTGCCAGTAATATACAATTTCTGCGAATCCATGCCTGTTAAAGCATCTAATACCGCAATTTTTTCACGCGAAACTTCCAAAGCCTGCTTGGTTTCATCAGATACTTTTACAGACTGATTAATAATTTGAGCAGCCTGCGTAGGCGTTAAGCCAATCCCCTCATTTTGCGTTTGCACCCATGCACTAGAAAACGCAATCTCATAAGTACCAAAACGATTATCTGTTTTCGCCCACTCCACTAACAACTTGTCTAATAAACCAAATTGTGCTGATTTGGTTTCTGCTGCACTATACTCTTTTACCACAGCAGCCAACGTCTCCGACCCCACCGCAGCCTGATTCAAATCACGCACACGACCCATGCCCTGAACATTGGCAGACAAAAATTGTGCCAAAGTCATCTCAACGCGGTCTTTAAACTGACTATACAAAGGATTGGTATCAAACAACAAATCGCCCATTTTACCTTGCGAACCATCTGCCTTGTCATACGAACCCAATTGCGCCAAACGGTTTTTGTTGCCCAAATCTTCATTGACATCTTTATACGCCACATTCAGCGCAGCAATGCCCAAAGTGTCTAAACCATGCAACTCATCTGCTTGGCTCACACCATCTTGATTATCATCTTTCCAAACTTTCAGGCTGCCAAATGCTTCATCAGTCGCATCCACTTTGCCATCTTGATTGCTATCCAAATCCGCCAATGCTTCAAAACCATGTGCGGCTTTTTCGCCATTTTTCAGGCGCGTTTCATCGCCGAAAATTTCTGTGCCATTGTCAATTGTGCCGTTGCCATTTAAATCGCGCACGAGCAAACCATCGCCTTTGGCAAACCAAGCAGTTGCCGTGCGAATGCCATCGCCATTAAAATCAAACAGGCTGCCTGAAAAACCATTTGCCGCCACCGCTTGAATGCCATTGCCATCTAAATCCAACACAAGCGGGTCTACAATATGGTATTTCGGTCCATTTGGGCGCACCCATGGCAAGGCTACGGGTACGCATTGGCTACCATCATCATGATGAGTGGGTTTTTTTGCGGTGGGCATTGGGAAAGGCAATTTAATGCGCGGCATTTGTGGATAGCGCGGATGATTAGGGTCTTCCCAAGGCATAGGAATTCGCCCACCTGGATAATCGGCTGGGTTTGGGTATTTGGTGGGCGTGGGAGATGGTGAACCATCGGGAGGTAGTGGCGCACCATCGGACGATGGTGGGAGACCATCAGGCGGTATTGGCGACCCACCATCAGATGATGGTGGAGTTTGGGAAGGTGTTGGGGTATCTTCGTTTGATGGTGGAGATGGCATTGGATACGTTGGATAAGACGGAAATTGTGGATTTTGTTGTATATGTACTACTTCATCACCATATACCTCTCTGTTCGCATCCAGTGCAGCTAAATATAAACTAGTTGTTGCATATGGAATAAGGTATGCTCCAAACATTGCAGCACCAACAGTGAATGGAGCACTTGCTGCAGCTCCTAAAGCAGGAGCTGTTCCTGCCTGAGTTGTAGCAACAGATACTGCTGAACCTGCTGATAATAAACCCCCTACACCACCTAAATTTGCTTCCATAGGAATAGTTGTAGCTTCCATGCGAGATTTAAAGCTCTCACGAAATACTTCAGCAAATGTTTTTTTATTTGCATCTGACATAATTTATACCTCATAGAAAGATTAAAACAAATTTACTCACTACTTGAGTTTTTGCGCCATAAATAGATTTTATATGTAAAAATGCAACCATATATTACTAATATGATTGATTTCATGGCTAAACCAACATTCAAAAAAATATAAATCATAAAAAATAAATAAAATATAGAAAGTAATTTATCTTTCATAAAATTTATTCCTATAAGAAAAATCCCATTTTTCAATCAGCCAGCCAGCGTAGGGTGGGTGCTCACACCCACGCGTTCTGTGTTTCCCCTTAAATCATCATTTCCCATTCAAAACCCCTTTCAGGCAGCCTGAAATCCAATTTCACATTGATTAACACAATCTTTACTTTGTGTAATGCTGTGTAATGTAATTGACCTATCCTGTTTTTGTCAAGTGGTTTTACATTGTGCTTGGCTTGTAAAATACCCCGATATTTCAATCAGCTGGTTTTCAGGCTGCCTGAAATATCGGGGTGGAATTGAAATTGGGTAAATATTGGCTTATTTCTTATCAAATCTTTATTTTTCAATCATCTGAAGTTTCAGGCAGCCTGAAAAATACAAATTTATTGGGAAAATGTGGAACGCGTGGGTGCGAGCACCCACCCTACGCTTGCTTTTTTCCATGACATAACATTAAATCCTCATAAAATATATGACTAAAAAATTAACTTTTTCGTAAAAAATCAATTAAACCAATTAAAGCAATACCAAATATTATAAACATAACTACTTGAGCAATTACACTTGTTGCTTCTGAAGCCAGATTATATAATAAATAAGATATCAATATAAAATATATTATTTCATGTATCTTTCTTTTCATGTAATACCTCACCAAATAGTTAGTGTAGGTCGGCTCTCCGAGCCGACATCTATTTTGAGCGTTCACTAAATCCCCTTTCAGGCAGCCTGAAATCCAATTTCACATTGATTAACACAATCTTTACTTTGTGTAATGCTGTGCAATTTATTCCCCTATTTTATTTTTGTCAAGTGATTTTACATTGCACTCTCGCTAAAAAATGCCCTAATATTTCAATCATCTTTGTTTTCAGGCTGTCTTTGCGCCCCAAAATCAGGCAGCCTGAAACACAAAAAAGCGAAGTTCACAGGAAAAAATCCTGCAAACTTCGCTTTTGATTTTACTGTTCAGTCAATTAAACAGTACGCGCTTTTTCAACCAACTCTTTTACCACCCAAGCTTTGGTTTTAGACAAAGGGCGAGATTCTTCAATCACCACAATGTCGCCAATGCCATATTGGTTTTGCTCATCATGAGCGTGGATTTTGGTAGAGCGGCGAACAATTTTACCGTACAAAGGGTGTTTTACTTTACGTTCAACCAATACAGTAACGGTTTTGTCCATTTTGTCGCTGACCACTTTGCCTTGCAAAGTACGAACAATTTTTTCAGTACTCATTATTTGGCACCTTTCTCGGCAATAATGGTTTTCACACGAGCAATATCGCGGCGCACTTGCTTAATCGCGCTGGTTTGACCCAACTGACCCGTAGCATGTTGCATACGCAGACCGAATTGTTGTTTCAGCAAATCAACCAAAACTTCGTTCAGTTGCTCAACTGATTTTTCTTTCAATTCATTGGCTTTCATTATTTACCCACCTGTCTTGTTACAAAGGTTGTTGGGATAGGCAATTTAGCCGCAGCCAAAGCAAACGCTTCACGCGCCAAAGACTCAGCCACGCCGTCCATTTCATACAACACTTTACCGGGTTGGATTTCGGCAACATAGTATTCAACCGAACCTTTACCGCCACCCATACGCACTTGAATGGGTTTAGCCGTAATCGGTTTATCGGGGAATACGCGAATCCAAATGCGACCACCACGTTTGATGTGGCGCGTCATCGCACGGCGAGCCGCCTCAATTTGACGAGCAGTCAAACGACCACGACCCACAGCTTTCAAACCAAAATCGCCAAAGCTAACGGTGTTACCGCGTGTTGCCACGCCCGTGTTGCGACCTTTGTGCTGTTTGCGGTATTTCAGTCTAGTTGGTTGCAGCATTGCGACCTCCTTTACGGTTGTTGCGGCGGTTTTCGCGTTGTTCAGGCTGCGCTTGAACTTGACCTACTTCGCCTTTGTACACCCATACTTTCAAGCCCAAGATACCATAAGTGGTCAAGGCTTCGCTGGTAGCATAATCCACATCAGCGCGTAAAGTATGCAACGGCACACGACCTTCACGATACCATTCGCTACGCGCAATGTCCGCACCGTTCAAACGACCAGACACCATGATTTTGATGCCTTTTGCGCCAGCGCGCATGGCGTTTTGCATAGAACGTTTCATTGCACGGCGGAATTGAACACGTTTTTCCAATTGTTGCGCGATACCGTCAGCAATCAATTGCGCGTCCAATTCAGGTTTGCGGATTTCTTCAATGTTCACATGAACCGCCACGCCCAGCAATTTTTCCAAATCGCGTTTCAATACTTCAATGTCTGCGCCTTTTTGACCGATTACCACACCAGGGCGAGCCGTGTGAATGGTAATGCGTGCAGATTTAGCAGGACGCTCAATCACGACACGGCTAACAGAAGCATTGGCTAAGCGTTTACGCAAATATTCGCGTACATCAATATCTTGTTTCAAAACGGCGGCAAAGTCGGTGCTTTTGGCAAACCATTTTGAAGACCAGTCTTTATTGACTGCCAGTCGGAAACCAACTGGATGAATTTTTTGTCCCATGGTTATTCCTTAGTTGCCTACCACCACGTTGATGTGGCAAGTTTGTTTTTCAATGCGGTTACCGCGACCTTTGGCACGCGCTTGGAAGCGTTTCAGGCTGGGTCCTTTGTCCACGAAAATCGTTACGACTTTCAATTCATCAATGTCGGCACCGTTGTTGTGTTCGGCATTGGCGATGGCGGATTCCAACACTTTTTTAATCAATTCAGCACCTTTTTTGGGGCTGAATGCCAAAATGTTCAGGGCTTGGGCAACGTCTTTACCACGAATCATGTCTGCCACCAAGCGGGCTTTTTGAGCAGAAATGCGGGCGTTGTTATGTTGTGCAGTTACTCTCATGTTTCACCTTATTTTTTCTTGGCTTTTTTATCAGCCAAATGACCTTTAAAGGTACGGGTCAATGAGAACTCACCCAATTTATGACCGACCATGTTGTCGCTGATGAACACAGGCACATGTGTGCGACCGTTGTGTACAGCAATGGTTAAGCCGATGAAATCAGGCAAAATGGTAGAACGGCGCGACCAAGTTTTGATTGGACGCTTGTCGTTGTTCGCACGAGCCGCATCTACTTTTTTCAATAAGTGCAGGTCAACGTATGGACCTTTTTTCAATGAACGAGCCATGTTAATTAACCTTTGTTAGAGTAGCGGCGGCGAACAATCATATTGTCCGTGCGTTTGTTGTTACGAGTGCGATAGCCTTTGGCAGGAGTACCCCATGGGCTAACGGGTTCGCGTGCTTCGCCTGTGCGACCTTCACCACCGCCATGTGGGTGGTCTACTGGGTTCATCACCACACCGCGTACGGTTGGGCGAATACCACGCCAACGGTTGGCACCTGCTTTACCGATTTTTTTCAGGCTTTGCTCTTCGTTGCCCACTTCACCGATGGTGGCGCGGCAATCAACGTGAATGCGGCGAACTTCGCCAGAACGCAAACGCACTTGGGCGTAAATGCCTTCTTTTGCCAACAACACTGCAGAAGCACCAGCAGAACGCGCGATTTGTGCGCCTTTACCGGGTTTCATTTCAATGCAGTGAATGGTGGTACCAACAGGAATGTTGCGGATTGGCAAAGTGTTGCCCACTTTGATGGCGGCTTCTGCACCGCTTACCAATACTGCACCTGCCTGAATACCGCGTGGGGCGATGATGTAACGGCGTTCACCGTCTGCATAGCACAACAATGCGATGTGTGCGGTGCGGTTGGGGTCGTATTCAATGCGCTCTACTTTGGCAGGAATGCCGTCTTTATTGCGTTTGAAGTCCACAACGCGGTAATGGTGTTTATGACCACCACCTTTGTGGCGCGTGGTAATGTGACCGTTATTGTTGCGACCTGCGGTGGTTTTTTGTTTTTCCAACAAAGGAGCGTAAGCTGCGCCTTTGTACAAACCTTCAGTTACCACACGCACCATGCCGCGACGACCTGCAGAGGTCGGTTTCATTTTTACGATAGCCATGCTTATTCCTTATCTGCAGCGGCTGCGGCTGCTTCCAAATCCAGCTCTTGACCTGCAACCAAGCTAACATAGGCTTTTTTCACATCGCTGCGGCGACCCAATGTGCGACCAAAGCGTTTGGTTTTGCCTTTGGTGGTGGTGGTCATTACAGAGGCAACCTGAACATTAAACAACAATTCTACTGCTGCTTTGATTTCGGTTTTGGTTGCGTCTTTCAATACTTTGAAAACCATTTGGTTGCGTTTTTCAGCCAGCATATTGCTTTTTTCTGAAACAATAGGAGCCAAAATCACTTTCATTAAACGTTCTTGGTTCATACCCATTGCTCCTCTAATTGTGCAACAGCGTCCTTAGTCAGCACCACTTTTTTGTAGCGCAACAAGCTGTAAGGGTCGGTTTGCGTGGCTTCCAGCACCAATACATTGGGCAAATTGCGTGAAGACAAGTACACGTTTTCGTCCAATTGTTTGGTGATGAACAAAACTTGTTCCATGCCCAAATTTTTCACTTGTTCAGCAAATTCTTTGGTTTTGGGTGTCGCGGCAGACAAAGTGTCAATCACAAACAAACGCTCATCGCGTACCAATTGAGACAAAATGGTTGCCATGCCTGCACGGTACATTTTGCGGTTCACTTTTTGTGTGAAGTTTTCATCGGGTTTGTTTGGGAATGCGCGACCACCTTTACGCCACAATGGTGATGAGGTCATACCAGAACGGGCGCGACCTGTACCTTTTTGACGCCAAGGTTTTTTGGTAGAGTGTTTCACTTCGGCACGGGTTTTTTGGGCGCGGTTGCCTGAACGGGCATTTGCCAAATAAGCCGTAACCAGTTGGTGAACCAATGCTTCGTTGTATTCACGGGCAAACAAGGCATCAGAAGCGGCAACGCTGCCTGAAACTTGACCTTGTGCATTAATCAGTTTCAATTCCATTACGCACCTGCTTTCTTCACGCTGTGGCGAACGACCACGTTGCTGTTTGCTGCACCAGGAACGGCACCTTTAACCAACAACAGGTTGCGCTCCACATCAACACGAATGATTTCCAAGTGTTGCACGGTAGATTGGGTGTTGCCGTATTGACCTGCCATGCGTTTGCCAGGGAATACGCGACCAGGGTCTTGCGCCATACCAATGGAACCAGGCACGCGGTGCGAACGGGAGTTACCGTGAGAGGTACGTTGTGCGCCAAAGTTGTGGCGTTTGATGGTACCAGAGAAACCTTTACCTTTGCTGGTGCCAGTTACATCAACCAACTGACCTGCTTGGAACAATTCTACGGTAACAACATCGCCAGCTTTCAATTCAGCCGCTTTTTCTTCAGAAACCACAAACTCGTGCAAACCGCGACCAGCTTCCACGCCAGCTTTGGCGAAATGACCTGCTTCGGGTTTATTCACACGATTTGCTTTTTTCTGACCAAAGGTAACTTGTACGGCGGTGTAGCCATCAGTTTCTTTGGTTTTTACTTGGGTAACGCGATTGGCAGTCAGCTCCAACACGGTTACAGGGATAGAACCACCCTGTTCGGTGAATACGCGAGTCATGCCAATTTTGCGTCCAACCAGACCTAAAGCCATGATTTTTTTCCTTGTTAATTAAGGGATTGCCTACGATTGGGCAATCTTTCGGACATAAAAATAAACTTGGTATTGCTACCAAGTCCGCTACTATAACACGTTTTTCAGTTGAAAGACAAGAAAAACTTTTGATTTTAAGTGAAAATGTGGCGGAAAATATTTTCAGGCTGCCTGAAAATACCCAAAATGGTTTTAGGCGTAACATTGTGCATTTTGGCTATGTCTTTGGCGGTAATGCCTTTATCGTACAACTCTCTGATTTTTTGTGCTTCTTTTTCAGTGAAAACGGATTTTCGTCCGCCTTTGCGCCCCCTTGCACGAGCAGCCATTAAGCCCGCTTTGGTGCGCTCGCGAATCAGCTCGCGTTCAAATTCTGCAAAGATGGCAAACATTTTAAACTGCATATTGCCCACTGCAGAACTCACATCTATGCTTTCACGTAGGCTTTTGAAAATCACACCTTTGTCTTTAAACTCATTTACGATTTGAACCAAGTCGGTCAAACTGCGCCCCAATCTGTCCAAGCTGGTAACAATCACGGTGTCGCCATCGCGCACCATTTGGCGCAACTTAATCAATTCGGGGCGGTCGGTGTCTTTGCCCGAAATGGATTCTTCTAAAATTTGTTCGCAGCCAGCCTTGATGAGCAGAGCCTTTTGGCTGTCCAAATTTTGGTCGGTGGTGCTAACGCGGGCGTAGCCGAATGTGATGTTTTTTGCCATATTGGTACAAGAAGAGTGGGGCTGAGAAATAGCAGGTGTACCCAGCGCATTCTTCAGGCTGTCTTTCAGTACACGACAAAAATAACAGTAGGGTGCGCCGTGCGCACCAAATCCACCACAATATTTAAATTATTCAGTCATTTGGTGCGCACGGCGC
>NZ_JQKH01000085.1 GCF_000745955.1 Alysiella crassa DSM 2578
AAATACCACGGTTCAATGCTTTGCCCATTGCACACCACTTTGGCACACACCAATTTAACTGCCACAGGTTCTGCCTTTTGGGCTGCTTGATTTTTGGCATACACTTTTCGTTTTAAAATCACATTGATTTGGGCAACATAAAGCTGTGCTTTTTGTCCTTTGTAATCAATGTCTTTAAAAAAACGATACGGCAAAGTCCGTGCCAATGTTTGTGCATTGCTTTGAACATCGCGGTGCAGCAAACCCGTGTTTTGGCGAATGCGTACCAAAAACAAATGCCCTTGTGTTGCCCATTGGCTTAAATGGTAAAAACTGTCGCCTTCTCGGTCTATGATGTTGATAATTTGCTGTTTTGCCGAATGAAAACCTTGTTCTTTTATCCAGTTAATGCGTTTGGATAATTCGTCTAAATGCGTTTCCTGCTTGGACAAATGCTCATCATAGCTGCTGTATACGCGCTCGGCGGTGTGCAAATTCTGCGCCACAGGGGCAATGGGCAAACCCGTTGTGTCGCTGATAAGCAGGCTGCTTTGCAATTCGTAGCCTATGTTGTTGTGTTTGTTAGACACGGCATAGGTATCGTGTTTGTTTTTGTGCTTTATGCTGATTTTAGACCAATCGTGTGCCACCAATAAATAACGTTTAACAGATTGTTCTGAAACGGTTTTAATGCTTTGTGTCATGGCTTGGCTCAATGCGCTGATGCGAACATTGTCATTGTTCAAAAATCGCGATAGGGCTTCGGTATAGGCTTTCACGGTTTTTTTATCATATGGTTTGTGTGTCGCACCTGTGATTTGGGCTGGCACACTGTGTTGTTGGATAAGTTGCAGGTAACGTTTGTTTAAACGTTTATCGGTGTTCAAAAGTTTGGGCTCATTCGGCGTATTATAATTTTGTGTAGATGGTTATGGCATACATCCAAAATTCATTTGGCTGTTGATGCCTGCGGTAATCCGATTGAATTTATTATTACAGCAGGCAATGTAAATGATATTGTGGTTGCACCTAACTTATTGGCACAATTGGATTTAAGTCATACCGATACCGTTTGTGCTGACAGGGGGTTTGACAGCGATGCTTTTCGTGAATTAATCCGCTCTGAACAATGCCAAGCCAATATTCCATATAAGAAAAATAGGGAACACCTTAACGTCAATACAGACTGGTATTTATATAAAATCAGGCATTTAGTGGAAAATGCTTTAGCACGTTTAAAGCATTTTCGCGCAGTCGCAACGCGGTACGACAAATTAAAACGTAACTACGAAGCGACCGTTTCATTAGCTTGTGCTTTGGTTTGGTTTGGTTTGGTTTGGTTGAAATTATAGGCGAATTGTCATTAGCCCCTAGGTAAAATTGAAAAATTATTCATTGTTATCAATTTATGTTATAATTCAAAGAATTTATAATTCTCTAACAAGGTGCTAAAATGTTTAAGGATAAAACTCTTCTAATCACAGGTGGTACAGGTTCATTTGGTAATACTGTCT
The DNA here is from genome assembly GCF_000745955.1 of Alysiella crassa DSM 2578. GTDB lineage: Bacteria > Pseudomonadota > Gammaproteobacteria > Burkholderiales > Neisseriaceae > Simonsiella > Simonsiella crassa. The sequence goes on from NZ_JQKH01000085.1 coordinate 1,494, forward strand.
TAAAACGCTTTCTTCAAACGGACATTAAAGAAATTCGCATTTTTTCTCGTGATGAAAAAAAACAAGATGATATGCGTAAAAAATATAACTCACCTAAATTAAAGTTTTACATTGGTGACGTTCGTGATTTTAATAGCATTTTAAATGCAACACGAGGTGTCGACTATATCTATCATGCAGCAGCTTTAAAGCAAGTACCATCGTGTGAATTTTATCCATTAGAAGCAGTAAAGACAAATGTATTAGGTACTGAAAATGTATTGGAAGCTGCTATTCAAAATGGTGTGAAACGTATCGTTTGTTTAAGTACAGATAAGGCTGTGTACCCTATTAACGCAATGGGCATTTCCAAAGCAATGATGGAAAAGGTTATTGTTGCAAAGTCTCGTAATTTAGAGGGGACTAATACTACAATCTGTTGTACCCGTTATGGTAATGTGATGGCATCTCGTGGATCAGTGATTCCTTTATTTGTAGATCAAATTCGTGCAGATAAGCCTTTTACAATTACAGATCCAACAATGACACGTTTTATGATGACCTTGGATGATGCCGTTGATTTAGTGTTATATGCTTTTGAAAATGGACAAAATGGGGATATTTTTGTACAAAAAGCACCAGCAGCAACAATTGAAACGTTAGCGAAAGCAATAACAGAATTATTGAATGTGCCAAATCATCCAATTACAGTAATTGGTACGCGTCATGGTGAGAAAGCTTTTGAAGCCTTATTGAGCCGTGAAGAACGTTTAAAGGCAATCGATCAAGGTAATTATTTCCGTGTGCCTGCAGATAATCGTGATTTAAATTATGGTAAATATGTAGATGAAGGCGATACTCATATTTCTGAAGTTACTGATTATAATTCAGATAATACAACTCGCTTAGATGTAGAAGGTATGAAACAGCTTTTGTTGAAGTTGGAATTCATCCGTTCTTATATTGATGGTGTGTATATTTCTCCTGAGGCTTAATAATGAAAATATTAGTTACAGGTTCAAATGGTTTTATTGCCAAAAACTTTATCCAATTTTTGTCAGAACAGCAAAACGTTGAGGTGTTAAAACAAAATCGTCAAACATCTGATGATCAATTAGTTACGTTTATTTTACAGGCTGATTGGATTGTTCATTTAGCAGGCGTTAATCGTCCTCAAAATGAACAAGAGTTTATTGATGGAAATATATCATTAACAGAAAAAATTACTAATATTCTCAAGGATAATAATAAAAAAACACCATTAATTTTATCATCATCAATTCAGGTGGAACGAGAACAACAAAATGCCTATGGACAGAGTAAATTAGGTGGTGAACAGATTATTATAAACTTGGCAAAAGAGCATAATAATCCCACTTATATCTGCCGTTTAGCGAATGTATTTGGTAAGTGGTCTCGTCCGAATTATAACTCTGCAGTCGCAACATTTTGTCATAATGTATGTAATGATTTACCGATTGAAATTCATGATGAAAATGCAGAAATTCGTTTGGTATATATTGATGATGTGGTTGAAACATTTTGGAATATTATTCAAGGTGAGTATAAACCTGAAAATAGCTGTTTTTATATTAAACCTGAATACAAAATTACAGTGGGGAAATTGGTTGAAACACTAAAAGATTTTAAAAACTCTCGTCAAACACTTATTACAGATGAAGTAGGTACAGGGTTGAAAAGAGCTTTATATTCAACTTATTTGAGCTTTTTTAAGCCAGAACAATTTGATTATACTGTTCAAAGGCATGGTGATGCGAGAGGTGTTTTTGTTGAAATGCTAAAAACCCCACATACAGGTCAATTCTCATACTTTACGGCTCATCCAGGTATTACACGTGGAGGGCATTATCATCATACCAAAAATGAAAAGTTTTTAGTTATCAAAGGTGAAGCTTTGTTTAAGTTTAAACATTTAATCACTGGTGAATATTATGAATTAAAAACAAATGGTGAAGAGGCTCGTATTGTTGAGACTGTACCAGGCTGGACACATGATATCACTAACATTGGTACTGATGAACTCATTGTCATGTTATGGGCAAATGAAATTTTTGATCGTGAAAAACCTGACACTTATGCATTACCTGTAATTAATTAATAATGAATGAGATGTATAATGAAAAAATTGAAACTAATGACTGTTGTTGGTACTCGTCCTGAAATTATTCGTTTATCTCGTGTGATGGCAAAATGTGATGAATATTTTGAACATATTTTGGTTCATACTGGACAGAATTATGATTATGAGTTGAATGAAATATTTTTTACTGATTTAGGTATTCGTAAACCTAATTATTTCTTAAATGCTGCTGGTAAAACTGGTGCAGAAACAATTGGTAATGTGATTATTGCAGTAGATAACGTTTTAGAAGACGTACAGCCTGAAGCTTTGTTAGTCTTAGGAGATACAAATAGCTGTATTTCAGTTTTACCTGCCAAGCGTCGTAAGATTCCGACATTCCATATGGAAGCAGGTAATCGTTGCTTTGATATGCGTGTACCAGAAGAAATTAATCGCCGTATTGTTGATCATACTGCTGATATCAATTTAACTTATAGTACAATTGCACGTGACTATTTATTAGCTGAAGGTCTGAGACCTGATCAAGTGATAAAAACAGGCAGTCCAATGTTTGAAGTATTGAATTTTTATCGGGATAAAATTCAAAATTCAAATGTATTACAACTGTTGAATTTAACAGAAAACCGGTATTTTGTAGTCAGTGCTCATCGAGAAGAAAATATTAATTCAGATCAAAACTTTTTAGATTTGGTAAATATGCTTAATGCTATTGCAGAAAAATACCAATTTCCTGTCATTGTATCCACACACCCTAGAACACGTAAACGTATTGAAGAGTTAAATATTCAATTTAATCCTTTGATTCAGTTACTGAAACCACTTGGCTTTAGTGATTACAATAAGTTACAACTTTCTGCAAAAGCAACATTATCAGATAGTGGTACGATTAATGAAGAGTCTTCTATTTTAAATTTTCCTGCTTTAAATTTACGTCAAGCACATGAGCGTCCAGAAGGTATGGAAGAAGCTGCTGTCATGATGGTAGGTTTAACTGCTGAACGTGTATTACAAGGTTTGGCTATTTTGGATACACAAAGTCGGGGTGAGCAGCGTTTATTGCGTTTAGTAGAAGATTATAGTATGCCAAATGTGAGTGAAAAAGTGGCTCGTATTATTTTAAGCTATACTGATTATGTAAATCGTGTGGTTTGGAAGAAATATTAGTTTTAAATTATTTCATAATGATATAGGTTTTTAATTATGCAAAAAAAAGTCTTCCTTATCTCTGAATATTATCGTGCAGAACAAAATACAACTGGATATTTACTTGAAAAACTTTGTTCTGCTTTAGAAAATGATTCTGAAATTGATTTAACTTTATTAGTTAAGGAAGACTTGTCTTTTTCAAAACAGCAGAATGCCTTTTATGTAAAAGCTGGTGAGAAAAATAAAAGTAGTTTATTAAAAAGATTAATATATGAACTAAGATTATCTTTCGGTTTTTTACGTCAATCATGGAAATATATTCAAAAAGACCATATTGTTTTTACAGGTACAACACCTATATTTCTCTTACCTATTGTTGTGATTTTAAAAAAAATAATAGGTTTTCAATGGATACTATTGGTTCATGATGTATTTCCTGAAAATCTTGTGCCTGCACAGATAGTTAAGCCAAATAATATTTGGTATAAAATATTAAAGCAAATCTTTGATTATATTTATGGTCAAGCTGAAAAAGTTATTGTTATTGGTAAAGATATGCAAGATTTAGTGTATTCAAAAACCAAGAAAAATAATATAGATATTGTGCAAAATTGGATTGATGCATCTGATATTGCCATACAAGAAAAATCAAATAACTCGATTTTACAAGAAATAGGTTGGGCAAATAGCCAAGAGATTATTTTTTATTACTTTGGTAATATTGGTCGCATGCAAGGTATTGATATTATTTTAAATGCCATTACAAAAATGAAATACTCTTCTCAAGCAAAATTTATTTTTATTGGTACTGGTGCATATATTAAGAATTTACAAGATAAAATTAAATATATGAATAACCCAAATATTATATATTATGGCTATGTATCTCAAGCAAATAGATCCGATGGTTTAAATGCTGGAGATATTGCTTTAGTTACATTAACAGATGGTATGTTAGGGCTTGGAGTTCCAAGTAAAAGCTACTTTACCATGGCAGCTAATAAACCAATATTTGCAATTATGGACAATAATAGTGAAATTATTGATATGATTAAGCAACATAATATTGGATGGTATGCAGATAATAATGAAGAAAATATAGCTCAAAAATTAGATTTAATTATAGAAAAATTTAATGAATACCAATTAAATAGCCCTAGAGAAATTTTGGAGAAATTTTATTCGGAAAAAGAATTGATAGGTAAAGTAATTAATATTATTAAAAAATAATAACCTAGATTTTCAGAAATAAAGCAAGATAATTCTTTTTTCGAAAAAGATTAATTACTAACTTATTTTTATAAATCAATTTATGTTAAAACTAAAATATACTCAACTTCAAATGAAAATATGGGTTAGCCCAATTATTTGTGCTATTTTACCGTATTTTATTTTGTTTTTAACAATTTCGAAGTATTCAGGCTACGCCTACATCATCAGTATGCTTACCGTTGGATTAGCTCACTATTTCACAACCAAATCCATTTCAGCAATTACAAAGCATCCTGGTCAAAAATCTGCCCTATCCATTGTTCCCAATAGTTTATTTTGGTTTACTATGGTGTGGGTGGCTTTACGTGTTTTTGGTTTACCCTATTCTGTTTGGTATTTGGGATTAGGTTGGTTATTATCTATTGCTTTTTCGTATTTGGATTTTCGCATACAAACTCGTAAAACAACCGTTCTTGCCTACATTCCTTTTGGTCGAGCTAAAACAGCCCATATATTGCCTGAAACGGAATGGATTTGCTTAACAGAACCTTTTGCTCCTAATCATTTGATTGATGGCTATGTTACAGATTTGCGCTCATCTGAACTCACATCAGAATGGCAAAAATTCCTTGCCCAACAAATACTAAAAGGTATCTCCGTTTACCATATTCGCCAGATGGAAGAAGTTTTAACTGGACGTGTTAAAATTACGCATTTTTCTGAAAATGAATTAGGCTCCCTTCTCCCATCTCAAAATTATATGAATATTAAACATATTCTAGATTGTATTTTAATTATTCTATCTTTACCTATTACATTACCATTGGTTTTAATTGTTTCTATTCTAATTAAATTAGAAGATGGCGGTTCCATTATCTACACTCAACCACGCATTGGTTATCGCGGTAAAACAATTACTGTTTATAAACTCCGCAGCATGAAAGAAAATAATCAAGAAAGTATAACTACTTCTGATGACGACCGCATTACTAAAATTGGTAAAATCATTCGTAAAACTAGAATTGATGAATTACCTCAATTTATCAATGTGTTAAAAGGTGAAATGAGCTTAATTGGTCCACGTGCAGAATTTAAAACTTTTGCAGAAGAATTAGAACAACAAGTACCTTTTTACAATTACCGCCATATTGTCAAACCTGGTATTTCTGGCTGGGCTCAAGTTATGCACGGCTATGCAACAGGCACAGAAGAAACACAAGTTAAAATAGAGTATGATTTCTACTACATCAAACACTTCTCCTTCAGCCTAGATGTCCTGATTTTCTTCAAAACCATCAAAACCATACTAACTGGTTTTGGCGCACGCTAATCGAAAAGGCAGCCTGAAAATTTTTCAGGCTGCCCTATTCTATTTAACCATGTAATTCGCGCACTCTCTCCACTTCTTCCGCGCTACCCAGCACCACTGCCACGCGCTGATGTAAACCAGTCGGTTGAATTTCCAGCATATTTTCACGCGCATTCGTGATTTTGCCGCCCGATTGCGCCACAATCAAACCCAAGGGATTGGCTTCGTACATCAAACGCAATTTGCCCGCTTTGCTCGAGTCGCGGTTGTCTTTCGGGTAGAGAAACACGCCACCGCGCATCAAAATCCGATGCACTTCCGCTACCATACTTGCTACCCAACGCATATTGTAATTTTTGCCACGCGCACCGTCTTTGCCTGCCAACAGCTCACCAATGTATTGCTGCACAGGCATTTCCCAATGGCGTTGGTTGGACATATTAATCGCAAATTCTGCCGTTTGTTCAGGGATTTTGGGATTTTCATGTGTTTGCAACCATTCGCCTTGTTCGTTCAAAGTAAACACATTCACACCATGTTTAAACGTCAAAACCAACACCGTTTGCACGCCATACAAAACATAACCAGCCGCCACTTGTTGCGCGCCTTTTTGTAGGAAATCTTCCACTTTCAGGCTGCCTGAAACGGTTTTGTCGCGTTTCAGCACCGAAAAAATCGTGCCAATGGAAATGTTCACATCAATATTGGACGAGCCGTCCAAAGGGTCAAACAGCACCAAATATTCGCCCTGTTCATGACAAGCAACAAAATCGTCTTCTTCTTCGCTCGCCAAACCTGCCACATTAGGGTTTTGTTTTAATTCATCAATTAAAATTTGATTGGCAATCACGTCCAATTTTTTTTGCGCTTCGCCTTGCACATTGCCCGTGCCAGCCTCGCCCAACACGCCCGCCAACGCACCCAAACGCACATTCGCGCTGATGTTCAGGCAGGCTGAAACCACGCTGCGTACCGTATCACGCAATTCAGGCGCAACTTGGTTTTGTGATTGCAGATAGTGTTGAAAAGTTTGCATTTTTATCTCTCCATTGAATTAATTAACAAATTACAACGGACTACATTTTACCATGAATTATTTTCAGGCAGCCTGAAAAATAGGAGATACAAATCAATTAACAAGACTAAACATAACTCTTGGTGCGCGTTAAATCCGTAATTAAATCAGGATTATCCACACGCATTTTATCCACCAATTCTTTGCAACGGTTGGTTTTTGGGTCTTGCCATAACCAATCCAATTCCGCCTGTGTCAAACCAACCATTTGTAAAAATTGAACTTCGCCATGCGGTGTTTGAATGGTCGGCAATTGGGTATCAGGCACAAAAGCAATACCCACCAAAGCCGTTTCACAATCGGCTTTAATCGGGCTATTGGTAGGAATAAAATGGTAGGCATCAAAATAGTTTCCACTTTCAAAGACATATCTAGCCAAATTATTCATTAAATTAATCGCCCAAATTGGCTCATGTTCCGCATTATTGTATTCATCATCGCCCTGATACGGCGCAAGACGGAAAGTGAACTCAAAACCCCATTTGCTGTATTCCTGCCCTGCTCTTTCGGGATTAAAATACAATTCGCTCATGCCATACGAAACCAAATGACGGTGGAATACGGGTGCATGGCAATCGTAAATGCTTGTGCCGTCCAAAGGGTCATTGCCGCCCATCCACCACTTAATCATGGCAGCATAATGACGCGGCTCTTGTTCGCCATAAATTTTTTCCAATTCTGCATCAATGGCTTCCCAGCCAACTGATTGTTCTTCATCAAATTGTTTACGGTATTCTTGTTCGGTCATCATGATTTTTCCTTATCTATCTTAAAATGAGCTTGCGCTTGAATGAAACACTCGGTTTTTTGAATATGGGCTTCTATAATTTTTTTCAGGCTGCCTTACAGTACACGACAACTACATGTAGGGTGCGTATTATGCACCGAAATTTCAATTATTTGAATGATTTGGTGCGTGGTACGCACCCTACATTTTGGG
>NZ_JQKH01000086.1 GCF_000745955.1 Alysiella crassa DSM 2578
GCCTTTCAGTACACGACAAAAATAACAGTAGGGTGCGCCGTGCGCACCAAATTCACCACAATATTTAAATTATTCAGTTATTTGGTGCGCAGGGCGCACCCTACATGATTTGTGATTGGCAAAATTGTCGTGTACTGAAAGGCTGCCTGAAAACGCATTAGCCCAAAATAAAATGCGTTTCGTCCAGCGTCAAAGCCGCTTTATTTTCCAGCGTGGCAAACTGCACCCCATCATACGACAACGCCCCAGTTGCTTGATTGTACGACACTTTTTGCGCCAAATTGTCTTGATTTAAGCCCGAAATTGCCAATTCAATTTTGTCCACGCCAATTTCAAAATCGGTAATCGTATCCACAAAACCATCAACAAAATCAGAGAGTTTGTAGGCAAACACATCTTTGCCATCGCCACCTGTCAAAACATCATTGCCTTTGCCGCCCACCAAATAATCATCGCCCTCATCGCCAGAAATTTTGTCGTTGCCTGCACCGCCATAAATGTCGTTGTCGGCAACATTGCCTTTTAAAACATCATCATAATTTGAGCCAATCAAGCGTTCCAGTTGCGTGCCGTAGCCGATAAAGGCTTGCCCTTCGGTAAAGGTGTATTTGCCAAAGGTTTTGGAAAACAAAGCATAAGGGTCTGCCAAGGAAACACCGTGTTCATCAAAATACGTGTTTTCGCCAATTTGCTCCATTTTTTCCACAACTAAGCGTTCGGTTTTTTCGCCACGATGTATCCACGAACCAGGGGTCAAATCCACGGTAACGCCTTGTTGCTCGTGCGATGCGTCAAAAGTATCCACGCCACCGCCGTCCCAAATGTAAATGTCGCCATCGGAAACCTGCGGATTGAATGTTTTAAAGGTGTAGGTGTCGTTGCCTATGCGTTTGTTTGGATTGACACCATAGCGGTATTGCAAATAGGCAATGTCAAAAATCCGCAAATCCCAAAAATTCGGGTCCATTTTGGTGGTGTTGTACGACATCACGGTTAAGCCCGTTTGGTCTTCCAGTGGACGAGTCAAAGTTACCTCACCTTCATGGGGGTGCTTGGTTCCCAAAGAATGGCTGATTTCGTGCAACAACAAAAATTGACCGTTGCGAATGTTCAAATTTTTGCGGGTGCTGTTAATCATGACTTCACCACCTGCCCACGCCTGCCCTGCATTGCTGATGGGCGTGTGGTGCATTTGAATGTCTGCCCCAACCGTTGCACCGTGGTCAAAACCTGAATTGTCTTCAATTTGTTCAAATTGAACATTGATGTACGACCCCAAAATGTCAAACGCTTTTTTCACGGCATTGCGGTTGTTTTCTGTCCATTCGGACGCGCCATAATATTCTTTGTGAAAGGCGTAAGTGAGTTTGCCACCGCCTTCGCCAATCACGGGGTGTTTTTTCAAATGCCCATTAACCCCTTGATAAACAATGGATTTGATAAAATAAGGGGCATCTTCATAACGGTGTCCTGCGCGCACCACCAAATCGCCCGACAAGGCACGATGGGGCGTTTGATAAGTGTATTCGCTTTGGGCGTTATCGGCGGTGGCGATGATAGTATCGGCTTGTTTTAAAATGCTGTTTTCCACCGATACGGCAAATTTTTGATTATCCAGCACTTTTGTTTCAATGCTTTGATTGCCAATTTGCAAAGTAATCTTGTCGCCTGTTTTCAGGCTGCCTGAAACTTCGCCCTCCACCAAAGTGGTTTTGCCAACAAAGTCATTTTTGACCACGCTGTCTGTTGCCAAATAGGGGTTGTCGTCCCAAACATAGGCGGTTTTGTCTAATTGCGGCAGATTTTGGAACATAATGCGATTGTTTTCCAAATAATAAACGCTCAAACCGCCTTTAACCAAAAACGCCATTTCCTGACCTTTGGCTGCCTGTAAATCCGCCACGCTGATGTCCAAATAAAAGCGTTGTTCGCTGTTATTGTTGTTGATGCCAACGGCGTATTCCTTGCCGTTCAAAGTCGCCACAAACGATTGAAATTGCAAGGGATTGTAATATTGGGCATTGATGCCGTCCAATTTGAGCTTGCCTGTTAAACGCACGGTGTCGCTGGGGTCAATTTCGACCAAATTATTGATTTTAATGATATTACTTGCCGTATTGGGATTGTGATTGGCATTGATTAAAGGTGTGCCGTTGGGCAAACTCAAATCCACCGTAAAATCGCCAACGGTTTGATTTGTTGCAATATTTCCTGCTTTGTCGGCAAGGCTCACTTGCACGCTAAAATCATTGTTGCCCACATTTTGCTTAATCACATCTTGGGGCAGGCTTGCCGACCAAGTTTTGCGATTGACATCAACTTGGGCAACATAGTCTTGATTTTGATAAACAATTTTGACTTTTACGCTGGCTAAATCCACATCATCATCAAATTGCAGGCTGCCTGAAAGGGACAAATCCTTGCTCAACAAGTTGATTTTTTGATGATTATTGGCAATGTCAATCGTGGGCTGATTCAAAGTTACATCATAAGTATAACTTTGATTTTGTTCAATAATCGTTTCATTGCCTGCTTTATCTTTGGCGGTCAAATGCCATTTAACGGGTAAGCCATTTGCCAATTCCGAACTTGCAATGGATACTTGATAATATTCGCCATTTTTGCTGGCAACATAATCCTTACCATTGACCGACACTTTCACGGCAACGGTTTCATTTTCGCCCAAATCAATCACTTTGCCTTTTAAAACAATGTCATTTTGGGCAAGTTGTTGGTTAATCACGCCATTGTTGCCCACTTTTTCATAAACAAAGCTGGGTTTGGGCGGTTCAATATCCACTTCGTATTGGTGCTGGGCGGTGCCTGTGGCGGTGTTTTTGGCGTTGTCGGCAGTGCTGACGCTGGCTTTGATGATGTTTTTGCCATTGTTTGCGACCAAATCTGCGCCATTGAAATCCACGCTGAATGTGCCACCCACAATTTTTGTTTTAATATCAACCCATTGTGTGCCTGTGCAAGTGGGGCAGCCGCAAGATACGACAATTTCATCGCCTTCATTGGCGTTTTCTACCGTGCCACCGACCGTGATTTTGCCTTTGGACTCGTTCAAATTGACGATGTTGTCATCGGTAATCGGGCGGAAGATGATTTGCGGGGTGTCAATTTGTGTATCCACTTGATAGGCGTGGGTTTTTTCGGCAATTTTTTCGCCGTTTCGGGTCAATTCCGCCCCAATTTCACGGTGAATGGCAAGCGTTTTGCCGTCAATATTGACGCTGAATTTGCCAGCAACAATGGGAACGATGTGGCTGGTTTCACCAATTTTGACGGTTAAAACATCGCCTTGCTGGGCGTTTTTCAGGCTGCCTGAAAAGGCAATGGCAGGGGCTTTGGCTTCTTCAATATTGATGATGTTGTCGTCTGTGATGTTGTCAAATTGGATTTCTGGGGGATTTTTTTTCAGTTCTTCGGCTGCTTGTTGTTTACGCGTTTCTTCGTCTTTGCGTGCTTCTTCGGCTTTGCGCGACTCTTCGGCTTCGTTTGCTGACACTTTGTCATCAAACGAAGTGGTGTTTTTCTCGTCTGATTTTTTGCCTGATTTGGCGGCGATTGCGCTGGCAGCCGCACCCACGCCCACCAAAGTCGCCAAAGACAAACCTGCTGTTTTTAAAGACAATATGCCCACTTCGGTAGCTTTGACTGCGCTTGTTTGTGCCACCGCTTGTGGCAAATGCACGGCTGCCTGAAAACCTTGGCTTTCATTCAAAATCACGATGGGTTGTGTGTTTTCAGGCAGGCTGAATGCAATGCTTTGTCCTTGATTTTCCACAATCATGTTTTCAATTTGGCGATTTTGCTCGTCCAAAAATTGGTATTGCGCTTGTGGGTTAAAATGCAGGTGCCGAATCTCATCTGAATTCAATGTGATGAGTTGGCTGTTGCCGTTTTGGGTGATTTTCAGTTTGATTTTCATGTTTTTTCTCCTTGATTTTGGCAAAATACTGGTGTGTTAATTGTAACATTTTTCACATCAATGGGTTACATGACGCTACATATCTTAATGTTTCATTTCAAGAAAATCCATTTTGGTGCCATACCAAAGCGGTATTTTGCGCTAAAATCACGCCCTTATCCTTTTCAGGCAGCCTCCCTCATTTCACAGGAAAAACAACAATATGGCAAAAGCCCCCAAAACCCTCTACCAATGCACCGAATGCGGCGGCACATCGCCCAAATGGGTTGGCAAATGCCCCCATTGTGGCGAATGGAACACGCTCCAAGAAAACATCGCTGCCCCCGAACCGAAAAACGCCCGTTTCCAATCGTGGGCAGCCGAAACCACCCAAGTGCAAAAATTAGCCGAAGTTACCGCCACCGAAGTGCCACGCACCGCCACAGGCATGGGCGAGCTTGACCGTGTTTTGGGTGGCGGTTTGGTAGATGGCGCAGTGATTTTATTGGGTGGCGACCCGGGTATCGGCAAATCCACCCTGCTCTTACAAACCATTGCTTTAATGGCAAAAACACGCCAAGTTTTGTACGTTTCAGGCGAAGAATCCGCCCAACAAGTCGCCCTACGCGCCCAACGTTTGGGTTTGAATGCCGATGGCGTAAATTTGCTTGCCGAAATCCGTTTGGAAGCGATTCAGGCAGCCTTAAAACAACACGCACCCCACGTTGTCGTGATTGACTCCATTCAAACCATGTATTCCGACCAAATCACATCAGCCCCAGGTTCTGTGTCGCAAGTGCGCGAATGCGCCGCCCAGCTCACGCGCATTGCCAAACAAATGGGCATTGCCATGATTTTTGTCGGACACGTTACCAAAGATGGCGCAATCGCAGGCCCGCGCGTTTTGGAGCATATGGTGGACACCGTTTTGTATTTTGAAGGCGACACCCATTCCAACCACCGCATGATACGCGCCATCAAAAACCGCTTTGGCGCAGCAAACGAATTGGGCGTGTTCGCCATGACCGAAACGGGTTTGAAAGGCGTATCCAATCCGTCCGCGATTTTTTTAGCGAGTTATCGGGACGATGTGGCAGGCTCATGCGTGTTGGTAACACAAGAAGGCACACGCCCATTATTGGTTGAAATACAATCACTTGTAGATGACGCACACGGTTTCACCCCCAAAAGATTAACCGTGGGTTTGGAACAAAACCGCTTGGCGATGTTGCTGGCGGTGCTGAACCGACACGCAGGCATCGCCTGTTTTGACCAAGACGTGTTTTTGAACGCGGTGGGTGGCGTGAAAATTGGCGAACCTGCCGCAGATTTGGCGGCGGTGTTGGCGATGGTTTCCAGTTTCCGCAATAAGCCATTGCCCGAAAAAATGGTGGCGTTTGGCGAGATTGGTTTGAGTGGCGAAATCCGCCCCGTGCCACGCGGACAAGAACGCCTGAAAGAAGCCGAGAAATTGGGTTTCAAACGCGCCATCGTGCCAAAAGCCAATATGCCGCGCAATGAAAAAGAGTTTCCAAAATTAAAGATTTACGGTGTGGAAAATTTGCACGAAGCCGTGAGTTTGTGTCGGGATTTGGTTGATGAATGATATTCAGGCTGCCTGAAAATATGTAGGGTGCGTACCACGCACCAATTCATTGAAAATCAAGAAAAATGGTGCGTAATACGCACCCTACAAAACCGATTGGAATACAATATGCAAATCCCCTTTTTTCAAAAAATCCCACAAGGACAACGGTTTTTATTGGCAGGGTGTGGCGGTGGTTATGACATCATTACCGCCATTCCCCTGTATTTTTATTTAAAAAGTTTGGGTAAAGAAGTTGTTTTAGCCAATTTGTCTTTTACCGATTTGGCAAATTCAAATTGTGAAATGGTTTTGCCTGATTGTTATTTGATTGATGGTAAAGCCAAAAATTTGGCTTATTTTCCCGAAAAATTATTACGCGATTGGCTCAAACAACAAAACGAACAGCCAATGATTTATGCGTTTAGAAACAGCGTTGGCGTACAACCCTTACGGCAAATTTATCAGTATTTAAAAAAACAACACTGCATTGACACTTTGGTATTGGCAGATGGCGGGACAGACAGCCTGATGTTTGGCGATGAATTGGGCGTGGCGACCATTGTGGAAGACAGTTTGTCCATTTTGGCGAGTGCAAAAGCAGGATTTAATCGGGCTTATTTAATGGCGGTGGGTTTTGGCGTGGAGAAATTTCATGGTTTAGACCATTATCCCTGTTTGCAAAATATCGCCACTTTAACCAAAAAAGGCGCGTATTTGGGCGCGTTTTCTTTAACACCAGATATGGCAGAAGGACAAAAATATTTGGACTTTTTGGCATACGAAAAACAAAATGCCCAAAGAAACAGCATAGTCAATCATTCCATTGCCAATGCCATGTGTGGGGAATTTGGCGATTATCACTCTTTGGCGCAGACCAAAGGTTCAGAACAATTTATCAATCCTTTCATGCCCTTATACTGGCATTTTGAATTGCAAGCCATTGCCCAAGAAATTGTGTTTGCGGACAAAGTGGAACATTCACAAACTTTACAAGCGTTTTACGATGAATATGAAATTTATCGGCTGAAAAATCGGCGCAGAAAAGGATTAAGGGAATTGCCCATTTAAAAATCGCACAATTTACTTTTCAGGCTGCCTTTCAGTACACGACAATTTTTACCAACACTCAAAATGTAGGGTGCGTACCACGCACCAATTCATTGAAAATCAAGAAAAATGGTGCGTGATACGCACCCTACATTTTCAGGCAGCCTGAAACCCCAAATTGCGCGTAGGTTGGCGGTAAATGCAGCGTAGCGAAATGCACCCCAGCCCCCACGCCCAAAGCTGGGGTGCGTGTCGCTTGGGGCGACACTTACCGTCAGCCTACGCGCACCAATGTTTTCACACCGCCGTGTCGTCTTTTTTCATATTTTCTGTTGCGTGGGTTTCGGGATTTTCAGGCTGCGTGTCGTTGGTTTTGTCGCTCTGTTCAGCAAATTGGGCAACGTGTTTTTCTGCCACGTCCACATCAAATTGTTCGTGCATTTCTTCGTTGCGCGGGTCAAGTTCCGCCGCCATGCTGCCTGAAACGGTCGGCATATTCACAAATACGCTGCGTTCTTCCACAGGCACGCGTGCTTGTTTCAAGGTAAACACCGCCAACGCCACCGCAATCAGCGCGTAAAACGCATAAAAACCATATTGTGGCGCAAAATTCGTTACCACGCCCAACACCACAGGCGCAACCAACGAACCCAATCCATAACAAAACAACAGGCTGCGGCTCACTTCCACCGTGTTCATATTATTGGGCAGACGGTCGTTGGCGCGCGCAATGCTCAAAGCGTACAACGTAAACAGTCCGCAACCCAAACCAAACGCAATGCCATTATGTACCATAGGCGTGGCGTATCCGAACAACATTGCCGCCAAACCTGCACCAGCCGTCAGCGCGGAAACGGTCGCGCAAACCAAAATCGTGTTGCGTCTGCCGAATTTGTCGGACAATTTCGCCAATGGCAGTTGCACCAAAAATCCACCCACCATTGCCGATGTCAAAAAGGCGGAAATTTGTTGTAAATTAAATTGTTGTTGCAATAAAAATACCGAAGCCATTGTAAACAAACCGTTTACCAACAAACCGCCCGTAAACGCGGTTACAAACGCCAATGGCGCAATGGAAAACACGCGTGGCACATTAATGCTTTGGCGTTCGGGAATGGCGGGGGCGCGCATTTTCGTCAGCGACACGGGCAACATCGCTGCCATCACCAACAATGTTCCCAACACAAAAATATTGTCGCTGCTCAAATTCAAACTCAACAGCACAATGCCGACCGTAAACGCAAAATAGTAAACCAAATTGTAAATTGCCAAGACTTTGGCGCGTTTTTCGGGCGTGCTTTGTTCGGCAAACCAGCTTTCCACCACCATCAGCATGCTGAAATAGCAAAAGCCCAACACCGTCCGCAACACGCCCCACGCATACAAATTGTCCGTCATCAAATGCGCCAGCGAACACATCGCAAACACCGCGCCAAACACGCTGAAACTGCGAATATGCCCCACATTGGACACAATCCGATGTGCCGCTACCGCCGACAATGACGCGCCACAGAAAAATGCCGCGTTGAGCGCACCAATGGCGATGTTGTTCACGCCCATTTGCGCCAATTTCACGCCCGCCGAGTTCAAAAACAAGCCAAATCCCGCAAACAGCAAAAATACCGAGCCGAATAGGGCGTAGAAACGGTTAGATAAATTATTGGTATCGTTCATGTTTCCCCCAATTACAATGGATTTCATTCAGGACATAAGCCTGACAGATTTTGCGGCGGCTGTCAAAAGGCAGATAGGCAATGTTCAGGCAGCCTGAAAACCCAAAAACAACATCAGGGCATGGGTTAAAAAACCCATGCCCTGATGATTTCAACCATTAATCAAACCATTCCGCATAAAAATCGTTTTCGCTCAAAGGGTAAATAAAACCCAATTGTTTGGCGCGATGTGCTTTGACACCGCGCGTGTAAAGCAATTTCCAATTTTTTTCAGGTTTCCAACAATAAACCTGTGTTGGATTGTGTTGGCGATGACCATTTTTGCGATTTTGCCAACGCCGCCAAGCGCGATTGCGAGTTTGATTAGGAGAAATTAAAGTATCCATTTGTGTTCTTTCAGAAAAAATCCATTATCGTGGGGTTCAGCAGCCGCGATATTTGGTGTTTTCAAATTTTATGTTCACGTTTGGATAAACTATTTTCGTATTTTAAAGTTTAAGTCAATGAATGTCAAAGATAATATTATTCAGGCAGTCTGAAAACGGTATTTTTCCAATGTTAGGGCAATAAACGTCCAATCGTATAATATTCAAACAATTCATTGCTGTTATCAATGCGATATTGGTAGTTTTCAGGGCTCATCTCATTTGGATTAGCTGAAAACCTATTGGTCCAATACTCCATTTGCTGTTGTAAATCATCCAGTATTGTTAAATCTGTTTTGGTAATCAACATATCGTTGTCATATTCATCTTGTTCCCATAAATAATCATCTGGCTCAGTTGTTATTAAATAATAACAACGAGTAGATTCACCACTGGAATTCCAAATAAATATTTTATTTAATGCTGGGTGTAAATTAGATTGCTCCCAAGCATTTCTAGTTTCATCATCATTATAAAAGTCAATTAGTACACTATTTTGGTATCTAGTAAATTGTTCGTATCTCCAAGTATAGTTATACATACAAATATCCCATCCCCAAATTAA
>NZ_JQKH01000087.1 GCF_000745955.1 Alysiella crassa DSM 2578
AGTTCGCTCAATTCAGTCATATTGGATTAGTCGTGAGAAAATTAATACGATACCACTGAATTGATGCGGACTTCTTTTTTTATTGTACTTTTTTTGTCGTGTACTGAAAGGCTGCCTGAAAAGGTTGAAAAAATGGGATTAATAGCGTTTGCCACCAAAAACAGCATTGAGACTTGAATTGTTTTCAAATTTCACAATACCTGCGGCTTCGGTTGCGCCTTTGCCCATCAGCGTGCCAGAATAGCTGCCACCACTGTTACCCAGCACAGTTGCTTGACCTGCAAATTTGGCACCGTTCAGGCTGCCTGTTTTGAGTGTAACATCTCGTGCCATATCTAAATCCAAATAGCCATCAACCGTTTTTTTGCCAAAATCCACATTCAAACGACTGGTACCTGCATTAACAATATCGCCATCGCTATCCACGCGCACCACATTGCCATAATAAGAAGCAGAACCCGTTTGGGGAATATCAGTCGCTTCAGTACCTTGATAGCTTAATTCGGTTACTTGGCGGCTGTCGTCCACCCAAGCACCATAAAATGAATCGTTTTGATTGTAGCCTGTTGCCCGACCTGCATTGGTTTTCACCGTTACCCAACCTTTAGGGCTAATGCTTAAATCAATTTTGTCATTATCGGGTGTTTCTTTCACGCCCGCCCCATCGTTACTGGCACAGGCTGCCAACACCAAAGCCAATGGTAAAGCCACGAAAAATGAACGCATTGTTTACTCCTTGCTTTTCTAAAAAACTTTATTTTATAATCCCTTTTTTCATTCAACCAGCAAGAAACTCGGTGTATTTCACATCTAAATTCGGTTTATTTGCTTCATTTTTGGGTTAAATTTTATGACGGTACACGACAACATTCGCTTATTACGCGAAATGCGCCAATGGTCGCAAGAAGAAATGGCAAATCGCCTCAATATGTCATTAAACGGTTACGCTCGCATAGAACGCGGTGAAAGCAAATTGCATTTAGACAAATTAAGCCAAATTGCCCAAGTGTTGAATATTGATGTGATTGAACTGATGACGGCACACGAGAAAGGTGTCGTTTTTTTTGTGCAAGATAATGGTGTTTGTGCCAATCATTTCAGTACGATTAATTTACCTAATCAAAATAGTCAAGAAATTGAAAAACTTCAATTAATTATCCAGCATAAAGATGAAATCATTGCCCAAAAAGACGCAGAATTATTGATTTTAAAAAAATTGGTGGCGGTTTTGGAAGCCAATCAAATTGAAAAGTAAATCAAAAAGCAGCCTGAAAATTTTTTCAGGCTGCCTGTTTTTAGCTTAAATCAATTGAAAATTAAGCCACTTTCACCTTTTCCGCCACATCATTGTATTCAGGAATTTCATTGAAATTCATGTAACGGTAGATTTTGTCGCCGTTTTCGTTGATGATGCCGATGTTGGCTTGGTATTCTTCAACAGTTGGGATTTTGCCCAATTTGGAGCAAATTGCCGCCAATTCAGCCGAACCCAAGAACACATTGGTGTTTTTGCCCAAACGGTTGGGGAAGTTGCGCGTGGAAGTGGACATCACGGTTGCGCCTTCGCGAACTTGCGCTTGGTTGCCCATACACAGCGAGCAACCTGGCATTTCCATGCGCGCGCCTGCACGACCCAATACGCCATAGTGTCCTTCATTGGACAATTCTTGCGCGTCCATTTTGGTAGGTGGAGCCACCCACAGGCGCACAGGAATGTCGCTCTTGCCTTCCAACAATTTGGACGCAGCGCGGAAGTGTCCGATGTTGGTCATGCACGAACCGATGAACACTTCATCAATCACCGTGCCTGATTTTTCCGACATGAAGCACACATCATCGGGGTCGTTCGGGCAAGCGATAATTGGCTCTTTGATTTCGTCCATATTGATTTCAATCACGGCAGCGTATTCCGCGTCTTTGTCGGCTTCCAACAGTTGTGGGTTTGCCAACCATGCTTCCATCGCTTTAATGCGGCGTTCCAAAGTACGCGTATCGGCATAGCCATCGGCAATCATGTTTTTCATCAACACGATATTGGAAGTCATGTATTCAATAATCGGTTCTTTGTTCAAATGAACGGTACAGCCAGCCGCAGAACGTTCCGCAGAAGCGTCTGTGATTTCAAAGGCTTGTTCTACTTTCAAATCGGGCAAACCTTCAATTTCCAAAATGCGACCCGAGAAAATGTTTTTCTTGCCTGCTTTGGCAACGGTCAGCAAGCCTTGTTTAATCGCATACAAAGGAATGGCGTTGACCAAATCGCGCAAGGTTACCCCTGGTTGCAGGCTGCCTGAAAAACGCACCAACACCGATTCAGGCATATCCAAAGGCATCACGCCAGTTGCCGCCGCAAACGCCACCAAACCCGAACCTGCTGGGAATGAAATGCCGATGGGGAAACGGGTGTGTGAGTCGCCACCAGTACCCACAGTATCGGGCAAGAGCAAGCGGTTCAACCAAGAGTGAATCACGCCATCACCAGGGCGCAAAGACACACCGCCGCGCGTAGAAATGAATTCAGGCAGCTCTTTGTGGGTGCGCACGTCCACAGGTTTGGGGTAAGCAGCCGTGTGGCAGAATGATTGCATGACCAAATCAGCCGAGAAACCCAAGCACGCCAAGTCTTTCAATTCATCGCGGGTCATTGGGCCTGTGGTGTCTTGCGAGCCGACTGTGGTCATGCGTGGTTCGCAATAAGTGCCAGGGCGCACACCTTGACCTTCGGGCAAACCGCAAGCGCGACCCACCATTTTTTGCGCCAAAGTGAAACCTGCTTTGCTTTCGGCAGGGGCTTGTGGCAAGCGGAATTTGTCAGATGCTGGCAAGCCCAAAGCCTCACGCGCTTTTGCAGTCAAGCCGCGACCGATAATCAAGTTAATGCGACCGCCAGCCTGAACTTCGTCCAACAAAACTTGGGATTTCAATTCAAATTGGGCAACGGTTTCGCCATTTTTCACGATTTTGCCGTCATAAGGGAAAATGTCCACCACATCGCCCATTTTCAGTTGAGAAACATCAACTTCAATCGGCAATGCGCCAGAGTCTTCTTGGGTGTTGAAGAAGATGGGGGCGATTTTGCCGCCCAAGCACACGCCACCAAAGCGTTTGTTGGGAACAAAAGGAATGTCTTCGCCAGTGTGCCAAATCACGGAATTGGTTGCGGATTTGCGTGATGAACCTGTGCCGACCACATCGCCCACATAGGCAACCAAATTGCCTTTGGCTTTCAATTCTTCCAAAGTTTTAATGGGACCGATTTCGCCTGCTTTATCGGGGGTAATGCCATCGCGTGGGTTTTTCAACATTGCCAATGCGTGCAAAGGAATGTCGGGGCGCGACCATGCGTCAGGTGCGGGCGACAAGTCATCGGTGTTGGTTTCGCCATCTACTTTGAACACAGTAACGGTGATTTTTTCAGGCACAGCAGGGCGTGATGTGAACCATTCCGCGTCTGCCCAAGATTGCAACACGGCTTGCGCGTTCACATTGCCTTTGTTGGCTTTTTCTTTCACATCGTGGAAAGAATCAAACATCAACAAGGTGTGTTTCAAGCCTTCGGCGGCGATGGGGGCGAGTTTGTCGTTGTCCAACAATTCAATCAGGGGGTGAATGTTGTAACCGCCCAGCATGGTGCCGAGCAATTTGGTGGCGTATTCGGGCGACACCAGTGGGCTGGATACGCTGCCTTCGGCAATGGCTGCCAAGAATGAGGCTTTGACTTTGGCGGCATCGTCCACACCAGCAGGTACGCGGTTGGCGAGCAAGTCCAACAAAAATTCGCCTTCGCCAGCAGGTGGGTTTTTCAACAATTCAGCCAAATCAGCCATTTGTTGGGCGGTCAAAGGCAGGGCGGGAATGCCTTGTGCAGCGCGTTCGGCTGCGGCTTTGCGGTAGGCTTCTAACATTTCTTTGTTCCTTATGTTTGGGAATACTGTTTTTCTTGTAAAGTTTTGATTTGGCGTTTCAGGCAGCCTGAAAACGGTGCTGAAACTGTGTGTAGTCATTTGACTAAATATTATCATAACTTAATTTTACAGTTTGGGGAATGGGTTTTCAGGCTGCCTGAACAGAAAATTTTATCAAGGGAAATCTATCCCAATAGGTGCTACGCGACCCATGAAATTTCTAGTATAATTTACCCAATAGCAAAATAATTTATCAAATATAACCATCACTTTAAGGAAAACACAGATGTCCACAGTCCATATTCCGCCAGTTAGCGAAGAGATGAAAAAATTTATTCATGGCTTACTGACGCACATGGTAAAAAACAAAGGTTCGGATTTATTCATCACGGCTGGTTATCCGCCAGCGATGAAATTGGACGGTAAATTAACCAAAATTACCGACAAACCCCTCACCGCCGACCACACCCAACAAATCGCCCGCTCCATTATGGACGACAAACAAGCGGAAGAATTTTTCACCACCAATGAATGTAATTTTGCGATTAGTTTGGCGGGGGTGTCGCGTTTTCGTATCAATGCGATGGTGCAACGTGGTGCAACTGCGCTGGTGTGCCGTGTGATTACCAGCGATATTCCGAAATTTGACAATATGAATTTGCCGCCTGTTTTGAAACAAGTGGTGATGGAAAAACGTGGTCTCGTGATTTTTGTGGGCGGCACGGGTTCGGGTAAATCCACGTCTTTGGCGGCGATGATTGATTACCGCAACGCCAACAGTTATGGGCATATTATTACCATTGAAGATCCGATTGAATTTGTTCACCCGCACCAAAACTGCATTATCACGCAACGCGAAGTGGGTGTGGACACCGCCGACTGGTTTGCCGCGCTGAAAAATACGCTGCGCCAAGCCCCAGATGTGATTTTGATTGGCGAAATCCGCGACCGCGAAACGATGGACTACGCTTTGGCGTTTGCCGAAACAGGGCATTTGTGTATGGCAACGCTGCACGCGAATAACTCCAACCAAGCCCTTGACCGCATTATTAACTTTTTCCCTGAAGAACGCCGCACGCAATTATTAAACGATTTATCTTTGAATTTAAAAGGATTTATTTCGCAGCGTTTGATTCCGAAAAAAGAAGGCAAAGGGCGTTGTGCGGCGGTGGAAATTTTGCTTAATTCGCCCTTGATTTCGGAACTGATTTTGCATGGCGATGTGCATGGCGTAAAAGAAATCATGGCGCGTTCACGCGATATTGGTATGCAGACTTTTGACCAATCGTTGTTTGATTTGTATGAAGAAGATTTGATTAGCTACGATGAAGCCTTGAAAAATGCGGATTCGGTCAATGACTTGCGTTTGCAAATTCAGTTGAACAGTAAGAAAAACAAAACAGCAGGTTCAGATGGCATTTTGGACGGTTTGGCTTTGACGGATTACGAAGCACCTGAAGAAGTGAAAAAATAATTTTAGGCAGCCTTTCCATACACGACAAAAATCTTTCAGGCTGCCTGAAATCTGTTCCCTCCCACGCTGGCGGGGGGTTAGGGTGGGGGTGGTTTGTTGATTTTCAATGAAATGAATTTGTTCCACTTGTGGACGGGGGAGGGGACAGATTGTTGTAAGATGAAAAATTGTCGCGTACTAAAAGGCAGCCTGAATAATTTTCAGGCTGCCTTATTTTATTGATTTTAAGGATTATTTTGATGAAAAAACATTATTTTGCGGCGGCGTGTTGGTTGGCTTTGGTTCCGCTTACTTTGTTGTGGGATTGGGCGTTTGCGCCTTTGAATACGGGTAAATGGTTGTTGTTGATGAAATTAATTCCGCTTTGTTTGCCGATTCGGGGGATAGTGTCGGGGCGGATTTACACTTATCAATATTGTTCCATGTTGATTTTATTGCCGTTTACGGAAGGGATTATGCGATTGTGGGACACCAGCGCGTTGAGCGTGGGTTTTGCGGCGGCGCAGGTGGGTTTGAGTGTGGCGTTTTTTGTTTTGTGTTTGGCGTATTTGAAACAATTTAAACGCCCGAAAAATCCCGTATAATCCAGCTTTTCTATTTTTTGACTGCAAAGAAAGTGAGTTTAACCATGACCGATATTCAAATTGAAAAACGCATGAATGTGGAAAGTTTTAATCTTGACCACACGAAAGTGAAAGCCCCGTATGTGCGTTTGGCGTGCGTAACCGATGGCGACCATGGCGATAAAATTTACAAATACGATTTACGCGTTTGCCAGCCGAATCAAGACCATATGGAAATGCCCGCCTTGCACAGCTTGGAGCATTTGATGGCGGAATTGTCGCGCAATCATTCGGACAAAGTGATTGATATCAGCCCTATGGGTTGCCAAACGGGTTTTTATGTGGCTTTACTGAATTTACCTGAATACGATGACGCGTTGAATTTAATTGAAAAAACTTTGCGTGATGTGGTGGTGGCGACTGAAGTGCCTGCGTGTAATGTGGTGCAATGCGGTTGGGCGGCGAGCCACAGTTTGGAAGGGGCGCAGAAAATCGCGCAGTATTTGTTGGATAAACGCGATGAGTGGACAACGGTGTTTGCGTGATGTTTTTCAGGCTGCCTTTACTACACTACAAATTTTTGCCTACCGCCCAATTGTCCCCTCCTGTGGGAGAGAGTTAGGGAGAGGGTAAAACTCGCAATGCTCAACGATTTCTCCCTCTCCCCAGCTCTCTCCCAAAGGAGAGGGAGTGAGTGGCTGGAATATCAATGATTGTGGGCAATATTTTATTTTTGTAGATTAGTGAAAGGCAGCCTGAAAATCCAATAAGCCATTAAATTGAAAGAATAAATATGACAACTTTATCTCCCCAACATTTCGGTATTATCGGCGCAATGGAGCCAGAAATTGAATTGCTGAAAAACGCCATGAGCAATTTGCAAACGCAAACTTTTGGCAAAATCTTGATTTATCACGGAAAACTAGATGGCAAAGATGTGAGCCTGTGTTTAAGTGGCATTGGCAAAGTGAATGCGGCGATTGCGACCACTTTATTGATTGAACATTTTTCGCCCGATTGTGTGATTAACACGGGCAGCGCGGGCGGCGTGGGGGCGGGTTTGGCGATTGGCGATGTGGTGATTGGCGACACGGTGGCACATCATGATGTGGACGTTACCGCGTTTGGCTATGTGCATGGGCAAGTGCCGCAACAGGAAGCGCGTTTTAACAGCCATCATGCTTTGGTGAATGCGGCGGTTGCGGCGAGCGATGGGCAAGCGGTTCATCACGGCTTGATTGTGAGCGGCGACCAATTCATTCACGATAATGATAAATTAGCTGAAATCCGCGCCCATTTTCCCGATGTGATGGCGGTGGAAATGGAAGCCGCCGCGATTGCCCAAACTTGCACGGTATTGGGCAAGCCCTTTGTGATTATCCGTGCGGTGTCGGATACGGCAGATGGCGGCGCGGAAATCAGTTTTGAAGCGTTTTTGGAAACGGCGGCGGTGCGTTCGGCTGAAAGGGTGCGGGCTTTGATTCAGGCGATTTAATGGATTTTCAGGCTGCCTTGAATATTGATTAGGCACAGGCAGCCTGAAAAAATTCCCATAGAGTACTTGCTAAAAAAGTAAAAAACGTACACTTTTATTTTCTTTTTTTTCAACAACATGGAGCGAAAACCATGCCATTCTTTACCCCCCGCAAATTGACTAAATTATGCGCTGCATTGTTGGCAGGCATGTTGGCATTGCCTGTTGTGGCTGCACCCAATATGACAATCACAACAAGCAACTCTATTTCTGGTCAACTCCAAAACAGCTTTGCCACAGATTTGAAATTAGCGCAACAAGGTGATGCAACAGCGCAAAATCAAGTAGGTATGCGTTATTTGCATGGCATTGATGGTTCCGTAAAAGATTATGTTCAAGCTAAAATGTGGTTGGAAAAAGCAGCTGCACAAGGAGATGATGCTGCACAAAACAATTTGGGCTATATGTATCAACAAGGTTGGGGCGTAAAACAAGATTACGCCAAAGCCAAAGCATTGTTTGAACAAGCAGTTGCACAAGGATATGATGTTGCACAATACAATTTGGGCTATATGTATGAACAAGGCTGGGGCGTAAAACAAGATTACGCCAAAGCCAAAGCATATTATGAACAAGCAGCTGCACAAGGATATGATGCTGCACAAAACAATTTGGGCTATATGTATTTTGAAGGTGGGGGTGTAAAACAAGATTACACCAAAGCCAAAGCATTATTTGAAAAAGCAGCTACACAAGGTCATAAAGCCGCACAAAACAATTTGGGCTATATGTATCAACAAGGTTTGGGTGGGAAACGAAATTACGCTCAAGCTAAAATTTGGTATGAAAAAGCGGCTGTACAAGGTCATGCAGACGCACAATATAATTTGGGCGATATGTATGAACAAGGCTTTGGCGTAAAACAAGATTACGCCAAAGCCAAAGCATATTATGAACAAGCAGCTGCACAAGGTCATGCAGATGCACAAAGCAGTTTGGGCTATATGTATCGGAAAGGTTGGGGCGTGAAACAAGATTACGCCAAAGCCAAAGCATTGTTTGAACAAGCGGCTGCACAAGGTAATGCAGTAGCACAACACAATTTGGGCTTGATGTATGTGAAAGGGTTAGGTGTGAAACCAGATTATGCCAAAGCCAAATCATTCTTTGAACAAGCGGCTGCACAAGGCGATACAGTAGCACAAGAAAATCTCAATTATATGCGCCAAGAAGGTTTAATCCGCTAATCCCCATTCTTTTTTTTCAATTCAGGCTGCCTGAAAGCATTTTTGTTTTTCAGGCAGCCTTTCTTTACAAAGCAAAAATTTTGGGCTGCCTGAAACCTGTCCCCTCCCCCGTTGGGGACGCAGACCTGCCAAGTTCTTTTGGTGTAAAATGATAAAGTTAAACTAACGGTAATTTGACCATGCAAACTTTGGAAACCTACTTTTCAGAAATTGAAGACAAAAGACGCAGCGAAGGTAAACGTTACGCGCAAGCTAAATTATTAACAGCCATTGTGATTGCGATAATGGGTGGTGCAAAAAGCTTTCGTGATATAGACCGCTTTTTGAGTAACAATATTGACGATTTAAAACAATATCTTGCTTGGGAACGCGATGCGACACCGAGTCATGAAAAAATCCGAACCTTTATTGGCAGTTTGGATTT
>NZ_JQKH01000088.1 GCF_000745955.1 Alysiella crassa DSM 2578
ATTAAGTATTCGTGTAGCATTTTTGTTTTATCAATAAAAAAGTTAAAAAATATTCAGGCTGCCTTGCGCTACCCTACAAAAATAAAATATTGCCTGAAATCGTTGAGATACAGCAATCTAACCCCCTCTCCTTTGGGCATGGGTATCTATACATCTTTTTACAATAAAATTAAAAGGTTATTTGAAATATCAATTCAATAGCCCTTAATTTTAGTTTCAAAATCACGCGTAACACGGCGAGATTTTGTCAGCTTGTTTTGAAATTTTTGTTGAAAAACAATCAACATAATCTCAAAAAAAGATGTGTAGATACCCATGCCTTTGGGAGAGGGAAAAATCGTGGTGCATTGAAAGTTTTCCCCTCTCCCTAACCCTCTCCCACAGGAGAGGGAACAGATGAGTGATAGACAAAAATTTGTAGGGTAATGAAAGGCTGCATGAATCAGCCATCAGCCAAAATCAGGCAGCCTGAAACGAATTATACCGTTTCAGGCTGCCTTGTTACAGAATAACATTGATAAGGTTATGCTTCGTGTTGCAAATTTTGACCTTGCTTGGTTTGAATGCGCAGGGTAAACACTGCCGCCAAAGCCAATAACACACCTGCAGACATCATGGCATTGCTTGGATTTGAGCCCAGTACATAATCGTAAATTTTGCCAAAAGTTAAGGTTTGGATAAGCATCGGAATCACAATCATCATATTGATAATGCCCATATACACACCATAGCGTTCACGTGGAATCTCGGCAGTGGCAATCAAAAATGGTACGCCCATAATGGAAGCCCACGCCACACCAAAACCAATCATCGGCACAAATAATAAATATTTATTGGAAATATGTGGGAAAATCAATAAAGCAATCGCCGCCAATGACACCGCACCCGCATGAACCACTTTTGCAGGATATTTTTTCGCCAATATCATCAAGCCAAAAGCCGAAATAAAGGTAACAATATTGTACCAACCATTCACCAAACCCGTCCAAGCCACTGCTTCGCCATACAGAGTTTTGTCATCGGGCGTGGTATTCCATACCGATTTGGCAATAGATGGCGTGGCAAATTGCCAGTAAATAAACAAAGCATACCATTGGAATAAATAAACCAATGCCAATTGTTTCAAAGCCTTAGGCATATCTTTGATGGCAGAGAAAATATCCGCTAACGCCACGCCCAAACCTTTTGGTTGGGCTTTGATACGGGCAATTTCTTCATCAGATGGTTTTTTTTCAGTCGTAGAAAATACGGAAATCAGCACCGAACCAATAGAACAAATCGCACCCAAATAAAACGAACCATACACCCAATACGGAATACCCGAATCATTCACCTGTTTCAAAAAATCCATCTGTTGGAAGAAATACAATGACACATTCGCCAAAGTAATCCCTAAGCCTGTAAACATGGATTGCATTAAGAAACCGATACCTTGTTGTTTTTCAGGCAGCGTGTCGGCAACAAATGCACGATAAGGTTCCATCGCAGTATTATTGCTGATGTCCAAAATCCACAACATCAGCACCGCCATCCACAAAGCCGTTACATGTGGAAATAAAAACAATGCAATAGAACACCCAATCGCACCAATCAAGAAAAATGGTCGCCGCCGCCCCCAAGGGCTAATCCAAGTACGGTCAGACAATGCGCCAATAATCGGCTGTACAATCAAGCCCGTAACAGGGCCCGCCATATTCAATAAGGGCAAATCACCATTTGGTGCACCCAAAAAACTGTAAATTGGGTTAACCGCGGTTTGTTGCAGACCAAAGCTGTATTGAATACCGAAGAAACCAAAGTTCATCAATATAATTTGGCGGAAGGTCATCATGAGTTGCTGCTGTGTCATAGAATTACTCCTAAACAAAGTTTGGAAAAACATTTTTCAGGCTGCCTGAAAATGAAAAATAGGGTTTATTTTCGGGCTGCCTGATGGATTTATTTTTAATGGTTCAGGCAGCCTGAAAATAAGTGAAGCAATCTTATTATCTGTATTTCATATTATTTTAAACACGCGCGCGCCAACACCGAATCGCGCCACACCGTTTCGCCCGACACCACACGGGGCGAAATCATTGGATTTTCGCCATCTTCTTGATTCAACAACATATTGATGGCTAATTTACCCATTTCCACATAGGGTAATTCGGCGGTGGTGAGTGTGGGATAGAGCGTTTCGGCAATTTGCGTGTGGTTGTCGTAGCCCGCCACCGAGATGGCTTCGGGGATTCTCACACCGCGTGTGCGCAACATGCCATACACACGCATTGCCATTTCATCGTTGCCGCAACAGAGTGCAGTGGGCGGATTGGGCTGGTTCAACACCTGTTCCAATGCTTGCCACAAATCACGTATATCATTGCTGCGGTCGGTGTAGCCTGTGGCGACCAGTTTCGCGTCAAAATCAATGCCAGCTTCCGCCAAAGCCGCCCGATAACCCGATAATCGCAAACGGGTGGCGATAATGTCTTCAGGCAGCGTGATATATGCAATGCGCCTATGCCCTTTTGCCAACATATTGCACACCAATTCGTATTGCCCAAACGCGTCATCAGGCACAATAGCGGGCGTATGGCGTTCATCAAAACAGTTTAGCAGCACGATGGGGCAATGTTCAGGCTGCATGGGCAATTCAATTTTCTGATGAAATTCGGATACATAAATCAAACCTTCCGCCCGATATTGTTGAAACAAGCGTACCAGTTTCGCAAAACCATCGTCCATGCCGCCTGTGTCGGCGACCATCAGAATTTTCCCAGCTTGTTCCGCCGCTTGTTGCACGCCCTGAATCAGGAAGCTGTCGGGCAAACCGCGCACATCAGCCGCATGGTCTGCCGCGCTAATCGCGCCTTTTATCACGCCAATCAAGCCCGAACGCTGCGAGCGCAACGCCCGCGCCGCCGATGATGGAATATAGCCCAAATCCGCGATGGCATTTTCTACCGCTTCGCGTGTACTGTCTTTCACGGGTGCGTCATTATTGATAACGCGGCTGACAGTTTTGGGCGACACACCAGCTTGTTTGGCGACATCATAAATGGTCGGCATCATCACCCTTTCATGGTCAAAATTGTCTATGACATCGGTGTCTGACATCGGTGTCATTTTGAATTTTGGCGATTTTAGTGTAACTTTTTGTAAAGCACAAGCGCGTTTTGCAATAAATTTAAATTTTTTGATTCAACACAAATAAAATGTGCGTGTTTTCAGGCTGTCTGAAAACCGTTAAAATAGATTTTTTCATCAATATAATTTGAAGGAATGGTTATGGAATTGGTATTTATCCGTCATGGTTTGAGCGAATGGAACGCGAAAAATCTGTTCACAGGCTGGCGCGATGTGAAATTGAGCGAACAAGGCATTGCCGAAGCTCAAGAAGCAGGTCGCAAATTAAAAGCGGCTGGCTATGAATTTGATATTGCGTTTACTTCAGTGCTGACTCGCGCCATCAAAACCTGTAATTTGGTGCTGGAAGAATCCGACCAATTGTGGGTGCCACAAGTGAAAACATGGCGTTTAAACGAGCGTCATTATGGACAATTGCAAGGTTTGGACAAAAAACAAACGGCAGAAAAATACGGCGATGAGCAAGTTCACATTTGGCGCAGAAGCTATGACACTTTGCCACCGCTTTTGGATAAAGATGATGAATTTTCGGCGCACAAAGACCGCCGTTATGCGAATTTGCCGAGCGATGTTGTGCCTGATGGCGAAAATTTGAAAGTTACGCTGGAACGCGTGTTGCCATTTTGGGAAGACCAAATCGCACCCGCCATTTTATCGGGCAAACGTGTTTTGGTGGCGGCGCACGGCAATTCTTTGCGCGCATTGGCAAAACACATTGAAGGCATTTCCGATGATGACATCATGGGTTTGGAAATCCCAACGGGGCAGCCTTTGGTGTATAAATTAGATGAGCATTTGAAAGTATTGGAAAAATTCTATTTGTAATTCATTGAATTAAATATGAAGGCAGCCTGAAAAATAGTTTTCAGGCTGCCTTAAATATTTTTTCATGCCAACTCATTGATTTGCAAAATGAAAACTTCATCGCCCACCACACGAAATTTCACGTCCACGCCCGCCAATTCCATGCCATACACGCGCTCAGGCAAATCTTGATACGCGGGGCGTGGGTCTTGGGCAAGACATTGTTCTATAATCGCTTTCGTGTTTTCAGGCAGCCTGAAATGATTGGTTTGCCACACCACGCGCAATTGCGGCGGCGCACCTTGCACAAAACCCGATGGCGCGTCTGTTTGCGCTTCCACAAAGGGAATGTAGGGCTTGATGTCCACTACAGGCGTGCCGTGCAGCAAATCGCTGCCGCCGCAAATCAGGCGAATCGGGCGCGCCGAATCGTCCACCCGCACCAAACGCAGCAGCGACAAACCCAGATGATTCGGGCGATGCGGCGAGCGCGTGGCAAACACGCCCATCTTTTTTTTGCCACCCAAACGCGGCGGTCGCACCATTTGCACCCAGCCTTCCGCCACCGCTTCGTGAAACACAAATTGTACCCAAATATAGCCAAATTCCGCCAAACCGCGCACGGATTCCACGCCAAATTCATCGTTTAGCACAATCACGGTTTCGGCGGCTGGCACGAGTTCGGGTTGGCGCGGAATGCCGAATTTATGGGTAAAGGGCGATTGGATTTTTCCTATGGATTGGATTTCAAATAACATATTGATTTTTTTATTTAATGGATTTTCAGGCAGCCTTTCAGTACACGACAAAAATCTTTCAGGTTTGTGGTTATTTCAAAAAATTGTCGTGTACTGAAAGGCAGCCTGAAAACTTATTCACACCATTCGCTGTCTTCCGCCGCTTGCGCCAAATTATTGGCTCTGAGCAATAATTCATCGCACAACACATCTTCGGTTTTGCCACATGCCACTTTTTCACGCGCAATCAATAAAGTATTCGGAAAATAAGCGCGTACCTGCTCATAATCGTGCAACACCGCCACCACCGCCTTGCCTGCCTGATTTTCTTGTCGCAACACGTCTAAAAGCGCGTAAGTGGTTTTCGTGTCCACCGCGTTAAATGGTTCATCTAACAATAAAAATTTGGCATTTTGTACCAACATTCGCGCCAACAAAACGCGTTGAAATTGCCCATTGGACAATTCACTAATGGCGCGTTCAGCAAAATCGCCCATTTCCACACGTTTTAAGGCAGCCTGAACGCGCTCGCGTTGCGCCGCATTCACATTGCCAAAAAAACCAATTTCATACCACAAACCCATCGCCGCCAACTCAAACACCGTCATCGGCTGCGACCTGTCCACATCGGATTGCTGTGGCAAATACGCCAATTCTTGCCGCCCCAAACCCTGCCAATGCACCCCGCCCGTGCTGCAACGCAGCAAACCCATAATGGCTTTCAGCAAAGTGGATTTGCCCGCGCCATTGGGCCCGAAAATGGCGTACATGCAGCCATCGGGAAATTCCATATTGACATGATGAACGGCTGGACGCGATTGGTAGCTAACCGTCAGATTTTCAACGACAATACTCATTTTGCCACCGCCCAAAAATACACGCCCCAAATCAGGGAAATAATGACCATCGCCAACGCCAAACGTTGCCACAAGCCTGTTAATAAAAGGGAAAATAATTTCATAAAATAGGGAAACGGGTTTACAGGCAGCCTGAAAACCCGATTGTGAATGTAAAAATGATATTGTATAACAAAACCGATGGCACTCGGGGCAAAACTTTTTTCAGGCAACCTGAAAAGCTCCAATCATCTCCAACAATTCTTCCCCATATTCCGCGATTTTCTCATCATCAAAACCATGAATCTCGCGCAAATCGTCCAGCGTTTCGGGCAATTTATTCGCCAGCGCGCGCATCGCAGGTTTACCCAAAATCTGAAATTCGGGCAATTCGGCTTCTTCCGCTTTCATCGCCACCCATTCTTGCAAATCTCGTAAAAACAATTGCTTATACTTTATTTCATCGTTCAGGCTGCCTGAAAATGGCGCACAAATAGACAAAATTTCCTTGCCATATTTGCCCAATTTCACTTCGCCCAAACCATAAATCATATTCAAATCAACCATTTGTTCTGGCGTAAACGCCACCAAATCCGTCAAACTTTCTTCGGGGCAAACCGCGTGCAACGACACATCATCGCGTTTCGCCGCCATCTCACGCCATACTGTGAGTTGGCGTAATAATTCATCGTCTCGTGGATTAGAGTGTTGATGAGAAACCGTTTTTTCACTTTGGGCAACATTCAGGCTGCCTGAAACGAATTCCGCCACAATGTCTAAAATCTCATCGCCAAATTTGCCGATTTTTGCTTCGCCCATGCCGTAAATTTCACGCAAATCTGATTGATTTTTCGGCAATTTTTCCACCACTTCGCGCAAGGTTTTGTCGCCAAAAATCACATAAGCAGGCACATCGTCCGCTTTCGCCCGCGCCACGCGCCATTGGCGCAAGGCTTGCCACAAACGCTCTTCGCGCTCGGTACGCAGCCAAGTGTCTGTTTTGGCGACTTTTGTCGCGGCTTTTTCCCGTTTGAGTGGGCGCAACAACACGGTTTGTTCGCCGCGCAACACAGGTTTGGCGGCTTCAGTCAACATTAAGGCTTGATAATTGTGCATATCATTGTTTAATAAGCCTAAACCAATACATTGTCGCGCCACATTGCGCCAATCTTTGTCGCTCAAATTATCGCCTATGCCAAACGTGGACAATTTATCATGCCCATTTTGCACAATCCAATCCGTTGATTTACCACGCAAAACTTCAATCACATAACTCGCCGCAAAACGCTGCCCCACGCGATACACGCAACTCAATAATTTTTGTACGATTTCCGTGCCGTCAAATTTGGCTGGTGGGTGCAAACAATTATCGCAATTGCCGCAAGGTTCTGATTGTTCACCAAAATGTCGCAGCAATAATTGCCGTCTGCAGGCTGCCGTTTCGCACACGTCAAACATGGCGTTGAGTTTTTGCAATTCAATTTGTTTTTGGAAATCAGATGCTTGGCTTTCAGTAATGCGCTCTTTGAGCAAGAGCAGCGTGTTCATGCCATAACACAGCCAACTGACTGCAGGCAGCCCATCACGCCCCGCACGACCGCTTTCCTGATAAAAATGCTCAATGCTCTGTGGCATGTCCAAATGCGCGACAAAACGCACATCGGGCTTGTCAATCCCCATGCCAAAGGCGACTGTGGCGACCACAATCACATTGTCTTCATGCGTGAAACGATGTTGATTTTGTTGGCGAATTTCCAAAGACAATCCTGCGTGATACGGCAGCGCGTGCAAACCGTGTTCACATAAAAACGCGGCAATTTCTTCCACATTGCGCCGACTCAAACAGTAAACAATGCCGCTTTGCCCATGCATTTGTTTTTGAATAAAATCAAGCAATTGTTTTTTACCATTATTTTTTTCAATCACTTGGTAATAAATATTCGGGCGGTCAAAGCTGGACACAAATTCGGGCGCGTTTTCCAGTTTTAAATAATGTTTGATGTCGGCGCGGGTTTCTGCGTCTGCGGTGGCGGTCAGGGCAATGCGCGGAACGTGCGGATAACGCTCGGCGAGTAAGCCAAGTTGTTGATATTCTGGGCGGAAATCGTGTCCCCATTGGCTGACACAATGGGCTTCGTCAATCGCAAATAGGCTGACGGTCGTGTTGTCCAAAAATTTCAAAAAACGCTCGGAAACCAGCCTTTCGGGGGCAACGTAGAGCAGTTTCAGGCTGCCTGAATGAATATCGTCTGCCAATTGGCGCACGGTTTCGGGCGGCGTGCCGCTATGCACCGCCGCCGCGTGAACGCCTGCCGCACGGAGATTGGCGACTTGGTCGTCCATCAGCGCAATCAGGGGCGACACGACAATCGCCACGCCATCGCGCATGAGCGCAGGGATTTGATAACACAGCGATTTTCCACCGCCTGTGGGCATGAGTACCAGCGCGTTGTCGCCACGCAAAAGGGTTTGGACGATGTCGGCTTGTTTGCCGCGAAATTCGGGATAGCCGAAAGTGTCATGGAGAATGTGTTGGGCGGTTTGCATTTCAGGCTGCCTGAAAAATAAAATCAAAGATGGGCGATTTTAACACGAGCGAATTTTTAGGCAGCCTGAAAACGCTATTTTCGGGCGGTAAAGCGTGCTTTGGCGGGCATACGCTCGGCAATGCGGGCGCGGTTGGCGGCGAGTGCGGTGTTGGTTGGCGTGTAATCGCGCCACAATTCGGGGCTGGTGGGCAAATTTTCCGCCCAACGGTTTTGCACATTAAAGCCACGCGCCAAACATTCTTCGTGCAATAATTGATACCTTTTCTGCAAAAACAAGAGTTTATCAAAGAAAAAACGCACATGTCCTTCGCCCAATTTATAATCCGCAGGCTGCCCGATTAGGCTGAATTTGCCTTTGGCAACTTGGTTGGGAATGCGCGTTAATTCGCGGTGTTCGGCGAGCAAATGTTGGTCGCATAATTCGCTGGGCGGGACGAGATTGATTCGGGTCATGGTTTATGTTCCGAGTTTAATCAGTAAATGAGCGTTTCAGGCTGCCTTAAATTTTATATTAAAATATATAGCAACTGTAGGTTGCGACATTCACAAATCACACCAAGTCCACCCCGATATTTCAGGCAGCCTGAAAGCAGCCAATTGAAATATCGGGATATTTTTCTGCAAAAACACAATGTAAAATCGTTTGACAAAAATTAACCATGCCATAACAATGGGCGGAAAATACAATTTTCAGGCAGCCTTTCAGTACACGACAAAAAATCGGACGACCTGTTTTGGGTTTGAAAAATAGTCCAAAGTTGCCATCATCAACATGGCAGCTTTGGCAAGCTGCTCTAAACCAACACGAAAAATACCTTGCGATAAACGTTCATGAGATTTAGGCTTAATTGGATTAAGCGCATGTTGCCAACGCCCAATGACATAAGCCCAAGCCAATGTAACTGCCAGAATCGCAAACAACTTTTCCATTTTAACAGGGTCAGTCATGTGCGTGGCTTCC
>NZ_JQKH01000089.1 GCF_000745955.1 Alysiella crassa DSM 2578
CCCCGCCACAAATTGTGATAGACGTAAACGGCGTGGGCTATGAAGTGGACGTGTCCATGCATACCTTTTACGCCCTGCCTGCTTTGGGCGAAATGGTGCAGCTTTACACCCAATTAATTGTGCGTGAAGACGCGCATTTATTGTTTGGTTTTGCTCAAGCGGAGGAACGCGCCACGTTTCGCCAATTGCTCAAAGTGAGCGGCATAGGCGCGAAAACGGCTTTGGGGATTTTGTCGGCACTCTCGCCCGATGAATTGGCGGCGGCGGTGGCGGCGGAAGACGTGAAAAAACTCTCGTCCGCGCCCAGCGTGGGCAAAAAAACGGCGGAACGCATGATTTTAGAATTGCGTGGCAAACTGGTTTCAGGCAGCCTGAACGCGGATTTGCTTACGCCAACGGTGGATAAATCGGACGATATCGTCAGCACCCTATTGGCTTTGGGCTACAACGAGAAAGAATGCCGTGCGGCGGTCAAAGGTTTGCCCAGCGATTTGGACGTGGGCGATGGCGTAAAATGGGCATTGAAGAATTTAATGCGCTGATTTAAAATGACGACTTTTTGGGGCAATATATGAATTCTCAAGAAGCAAAAAACGATTTGGAGCGTTTGGTTTTGCAAAGTTTTATTACGCGTTTGGTGGATTTAGGCGCGAATGAATTGAATATTGGCAAAGCACTTGAGCCATTGGATTTTGACGATGTCCGCGCGTGTTATGCTTTGAGCGATGATGATTTGAAAAATCGCTTTTTAGGTTTGTTTTAATTGGCAATTTTTAATCAAAGGGCGAATGGATTTCGTCCTTTTTTGTTTTTCAGGCTGCCTTTCAGTACACGACAATTTTCCCAATCACGAAAATGTAGGGTGCGCCGTGCGCACCAAATTTTCTGAAATATTTAAATAATTCAATTATTTGGGTACGTACGGCGCACCCTACGATTATTTTTTGAAAGGCTGCCTGAAAAATGTAGAGTGTGCCGTGAATTATCCCCAAACTTATCCCCAAAAAATGTGCATAAGTCTGTGGATAAGTGAGTTAGTTAATTGAATTAACAGCATAATTTTCATTGCTTAAAAATTAGGCAAATAGGAGATTTTATCAACAATCATATTGCAAAAATAAGCAAAAACAATCTTTCAGGCTGCCTGAATACTTTATTATCCCCCCTATTTTATTTTTTAGGATACATACCATGAAACAACGCACATTAGCCAAAACCATTACCGCCACAGGTGTGGGTTTGCATTCGGGTGAACGCGTGTCGCTCACGATTAATCCTGCGCCTGTGCATTATGGCATTGCGTTTCGCCGCACCGATTTGGCTGGCGCACAAGGCGAAGTGATTAAACTGCACCCCAATTTGATTAACGACACGCGTTTGTCGTCCACCATTGTTACCGAACACGGCACGCGGGTGGGGACGATTGAACACATTATGTCGGCGTTGGCGGCGTATGGTGTGGACAACGCGCTCATTGAACTAAACGCGCCCGAAATCCCCATTATGGACGGCAGCAGCCTACCCTTTATTTTTTTGCTGCAAGACGCGGGGATTATTGAACAAAACGCGCCGAAAAAATTTATCCGCATATTGAAAACGGTGGAAGTGCAAGAAGCGGGCAAATGGGTGAAATTTGAACCGTATGACGGTTTTAAAGTCGCGCTGACCATTGAATTTGACCACCCTGTGTTTAATCAAAGCCCGCCGCGTTTTGAAATTGATTTTGCAGGACAAAGTTATATTGAAGAAATTGCCCGTGCGCGCACCTTTGGTTTTATGCAGGAAGTGGAATTTATGCGTAAAAACGGTTTGGGTTTGGGCGGCAATTTGAGCAATGCGATTGTGATTGATGAAACCGATGTGTTGAATCCCGATGGTTTGCGCTATCCCGATGAATTTGTGCGCCACAAAATTTTGGACGCGATTGGCGATTTGTATATTGTCGGACACCCGATTATTGGCGCGTTTGAAGGCTATAAATCGGGACACGCGATTAATAATGCTTTGTTGCGGGCGATTTTGGCGGACGAATCCAGTTTTGAATGGGTGGAATTTGGCGAAAATGAAGACACGCCCAATGCGTTTTTTGGTGTGGAAACTTTGTAAACGCCATAATTTAAGGCAGCCTGAAAACTTTTCAGGCTGCCTTTTTCAGGACAGTATATAATTTTTTTCAATAAAATTAACGTGATAATTCACGCGAAATCGCCTGAACATTCAATTCACGGTCGCGGATAATCGCATTTAATTTTTGAATATGGGCATTGTTGCCGCGTTTTCGGGCGATGTTCAATTGCGTTTGTGCTGATTTGAGTGCGGCTTTTTCACGCGCGATTTCTTCTTCCAAAACCTGTTTGCGTGTCAGCACGGGTTTGGGCTGCAAAGTCGGTTGCGGCAAACTCACCACAGGGGCGGTGGGTGGCGTAACCGTTTTGGTGGCGGATTTGGTTTTGCCTGATTTGCTGTTGGTTTTATCGGCTTTGTCTAATTTATCTTTGGGTAAGGCGATGATTTTGCCATTTTTGTCTTTGGTGCTGTTGAGCAGGGTGTCTATGCGTTCTTTTTCCGCTTTGATGGCGGCGGCGGGCGGTGGGTTTTTCTTCACGGTTTTTGTATTGGCTTGTTTGGGCAGATTTTTTTCGGGGTTGGGTTTATTTTTCGTGATGGGCAATACTTTGATGTCATTGGACATATTTTGTTGCTGCTCGGCTTTTTCAATTTCGTCCCACAAAATGCGTACTTCGCTGTTCAAACGCTCTTCGGTGGCGGCAATATCTTCTGTTTCCACAACGGTTTCGTTGTCATGGCTGGTTTCGCTGCTGGCGATGCGTGGTGCGATGTCGGTGTTGGCTGGGTCGGCGTGGCTGGAATATTCAAGCGGCACGCCCCATTGAATTTTCTTTGGCGTGTCGGCGTGGGCGGGAATCAGCGTGCTTAAGACGCTCCAAAAAGTGGCGAATAAAAGGGCTAAACGTGTTTTCATGGTTAATTTATCTATTAAAATATCAAAAAGAGCGTTTTGTTTTGGAAACCATTATTATTGGATTATCTGCTTTTCAGGCTGCCTTTCATTACCCTACAAAAATAAAACATTGCCCACAATCATTGAGATACCGCCATCTGCCCTCTCTCCTTTGGGAGAGGGCTGGGGAGGGATAAATCGTTGAGCATCGCCAGTTTTCCCCTCTCCCTAACCCTCTCTCCCAAAGGAGAGGGAATAGATGAGTAGTAAGCAAAAAATTGTAGGGTAATGAAAGGCTGCCTGAAAGCCGCAAAACGCTATAAAATTCGGAAAATTGCTTGCCAATCAAATTGACAAGTCAAACAAAAAGCGATTGTAAACACAACCGCTCCGAAAAACAAAACCGCAAAATGCAAACCAATGTAAAGACACCATGAACCGCTATTTTCTCCACCAATATTTTGCCCAAGAAACCGCCTCGCGCTTAGCCATACTGCGCCACACCCCCCAACACATCACCCTAATCGGCGCAGACGGCGACATCAGTCGCGCCCTGCTTGCCCAACCATTCCCACAAGCCCAATTCACCGAATACGACCCGCGCTCCGATTGGCTCGCCCACGCCGCTACCCAACGCCAACCCACAGGTTTGCTCAACAAATTATTTCACAAAACCATTCCCCAAATCTGCCAACCCTTTGATTTCAGGCTGCCTGAAGCCCAAGCCGATTTATTATGGGCAAATTTAGCCCTGCTGCACACCGCCGAAATTGTCCCTATTTTGGAAAACTGGGCGGCGGCACTCAAAACCGATGGCTTACTGTTTTTCAGCCATTTGGGGGGCAACACGCTGCCTGAAATTCGCCGCCTGCTTGCCGCGCACGGCATAGCTTGCGCCGCGCCCACGCTGGTGGACATGCACGATTTGGGCGATATGCTCTTCCATCATGGCTTTTACGACCCCGTAACCGACACCGCCGAACTCGTTCTCACCTACCAAAACCCCGATACATTCTGGCAAGACATGGACAACACAGGCGTATGGGCAGCACTTCGCGTGAGCGATGACACCGCCGCCCGCGCCATCGTCCAAGACGCATGGCAAACAGGCGAACTCACACAAATCACTTTGGAAACCGTATTTGCCCACGCCATCAAAAAAATCAGGCTGCCTGAAAACGAAAGCGTGGTGCAATTTTATCCACGCAAACCAGCCGTTTAATCAAAATATAGGGCGCAACAAGTTGTCCCCTATATTTGGCATCGCCAAAGGCAGCCTGAAAGCCAATTTAATCCCCTATTTTAAAAGAAATTATTGAGAACCAATCTACATTTCCAAGTCAATAAATGAATAAAAAACCAGATTTTTCAAACAAATAAATGTGTGTCCAAAAATAGACAATATTAAAAAGGGAAAAATGTTTACAAAAATTTACAAACGTAAAGACAAAAAAATCCCCATTGGGATTTAGTGAATTGTTTTACTTTGATATTCTCATCAGAAAAAAAGGTGTTAGACAAAGAGACAATAAAACCGACTTTTGTGCAATCAAAACCAAACCCAATAGCACAAATTAAATAGAAAAAATGGATAATAAAGAACTACTTAAATAAAAAGTAAAATCTATTGCTATAGAAATCCTAATTAAAATAAAAACTTATAATGGATTGCAAAATGAATGGAATAACTTAAAAGTTCGTAAGGATATCATTTTGCCTGAAATGGGTCAAAAAAAATAATAAATTGATTGATTTAAATCAAATACTAAAAAGCTTTATATAAACTTATCGCATTATACACGTTTTGTGAAGCAAGATAATTTTTCTTTTAAAATAAGTGGTTTGAGAAAGGCTATATCTTTTCCATTCTGGCGCACTCCATTAAAATAAGCAATACGTTGGTTTGACTGACGTTGTTTGATTGATTGTTTATTTTGATTATGGAGGTTTGTATCATGTACAGATTGAGTGCATATTCGGCGCAGACGACATCGCCGCCACGCCGCCAAGTGATTGAGCCGCGAGAAGCGCAATTTCATGACCCGAATTTTAATCCACATATTTTCTTTGTGGAAAACAGTATTTTCCAGACTTATCATCTGCTCAAAGGCGATGTGAAACAGGTGCTGTGTTACCATCGTAAACCATGTAAACATCGCAAGAAAGTGTCGCGCCGCGAAATTATTCATACATCGTATGGGGTGGATTTTCGCAAAACGGTGCATGCACAGCACCGCAAACAGCAGCGCGGTATTAGCGATAAGAAAATTGAGTTTATGCTGACACACGGCAAAATGTATTATATTAATAGCAGTGTGCATGTTCGCATGACCGAAAGCGAGTGTGAGTATATGAAAACTGAGTTTCTGAAAAGAAAACACGATGAGTGGAAGCAAGTGAAATCACAGGAAAAGTTTAAATTAGATTGTTTAACTCAAAATGATTTGGAATATTTGAAATTATTAGATGAATTAGGGTCTAAAAACAAGGCATTTACTGTGGTTTTGACGGCGGACACGCAAACCATTTTGACGGTTTATTATAGCGATACGCGTTTGAAGCGTCCCTAATGATGGACTGTTTGGGTGGCAACACGCTGTTTTGCCATATGATTAACTTTTTTAGAAACCTTGTCAAAATGATGAACAAAACTCCCCCCTTTTTTGGACGAATGTTGCGGCATTCGTCTTTTTTTGTTTTCAGGCAGCCTGAAAAGCAAAAACCTGTTGATGGATTATCAACAGGTTTTTTTGGGAAAACTGAAAATTAGTTTTCTGCGCCTTCGTATGGGCGAACGCTTACGGTTTTGCGGTTCAATGCGCCTTTGGTAGAAAATTCTACATAGCCATCTACTTTTGCAAACAAGGTGTGGTCTTTGCCCATGCCCACGTTGTTACCAGCGTGGAATTTGGTGCCGCGTTGACGCACGATGATTGAACCTGCTGGAATCAATTCGTTACCAAAGGCTTTCACGCCCAAGCGTTTCGCTTCTGAATCGCGACCGTTGCGGGTGCTACCGCCAGCTTTTTTACTTGCCATGATTTATACTCCTGATTAGATTGGATTAGGCGATAGACAAAATTTCAATGCGTGTGAAATTTTGGCGATGACCTTGACGTTTTTGGTAGTGTTTGCGGCGGCGCATTTTGAAAATGCGTACTTTCTCGCCACGACCATGTGCCACCACTTTGGCAACTACTTTTGCACCTGCAACAGTAGGCGCGCCTACTTTTACATTTTCGCCGTCAGCAATCATCAGAACTTCAAGTTCGATTTGGCTGTCGAGTTCGGCAGGTATCTGTTCTACGTTTAATTTTTCGCCAACGGTAACTTTGTATTGTTTACCGCCAGTTTTTACGACCGCGTACATACTCAACTCCATGAGAATGGTTATTTACAAAAAAGCTCCGCCAAACGGCAAAGCTGGAAAACGCAGGATTATGGCAATATTGTTTTGTTTTGTCAAATTATTTTGCGGATAATGTTTCAGGCTGCCTGAAAACCGTTTACAATCATCTCATTCATCAAATCATTCAAATGAAACAAAAATCATGAATACAACACATCAATCTTTGAAACCGCTTTTGCTCACTTGGCTGTGGGATATTTTGTACACTTTGGACGGGCAGCGTAATTTTGTCCACGCGCACGGTTTGAGTTATATGGACATCGCCAAAGAAATCGGTGCGGACACTTGGTTTTTGGCGGAAATTAAGGAAGAAAAATTTGACCCCATCGCCGCCCGCAAACGCATTCAGCAAGAATACGAACATTGGCAACAAACCCACCATTTCGCCCAAATGTGGGCGCAAGCCGTGCCAACGATTTTGCGCGACAATGTGGCAGATTGGCAAAAAATGTTTTCGCTCAATGATGTGGAAGTGCAGATTTTTTTGTTTACCATTTTGCTGCACACGCAGCCTGAAATGAATCGTTATGCCGATTTGCTGGAAAGTTTGAATGAGCAAAAGGTGTATCATGTGTTGTCCGTATTGTTAAGGCTGCCTGAAAACGCGGTGGCAGAAGCATTGCACCCACGCGCCAAATTGCACAATATCGGCATTGTGAATA
Organism: Alysiella crassa DSM 2578; assembly: GCF_000745955.1. Classification (GTDB taxonomy): domain Bacteria; phylum Pseudomonadota; class Gammaproteobacteria; order Burkholderiales; family Neisseriaceae; genus Simonsiella; species Simonsiella crassa. Next base: position 7,034 of record NZ_JQKH01000089.1, read on the forward strand.
TTGACCGCTCGGACGATTATTATTTGCGGCAAAAAGTGGAATTGCTCTCGCGCCGATTTGCGGAAACGATGATGAATGAGCGTTTGTCGCCAATTGAAATTTTGAAGCAACACATTCAACTTGCGCCACCCACCGCATTGGGCATACAGGATTTTAAACATTTGGGCGTGCTGGTTCAGGCTGCCCAAATGTATTTGCAACAGGTGTTTGAGCGGCAACAAAAGGGTTGCAATATTTTGATTCACGGTTTGGCGGGCACGGGGAAAACGGAATTTGCGCGGGTGCTGGCGCAATCGCTCAATATGGAATTGTTTGAAATCGCGTGGGCAGACGAAAACGATGAACCCGCCAATCGCCACGACCGCATGAACGCGCTGCGTATGGCGCAAAATATTTTGGCGGGGCAACGTACTTTGCTGATGTTTGATGAAGTGGAAGATTTGTTTGACCGCGAGCAACACGAGTTTTCATTAAACAAAGCATGGCTCAATCGTTTGCTGGAAAACAATGCTGTGCCAACCATTTGGGTGTGCAATCAGGTGGATTTGATAGATCCGTCTGCCGTGCGCCGTTTTGATATGGTTTTGGAAATGAGTATTCCGCCGATTGCCGCGCGCGCGAATATGATACGCGCCTACACCAGCGAATTTTATTCCGAGCAACAAATTCGCAGTTTGGCGGAACATGACGCGCTGGTGCCAGCCGTGTTGAAACAAGCCCACAAAATCACACAATACACCAGCGATTGGGACAAAGCGCAACGCGGCGAATTGTTCAAAACCTTGTTACGCAATACTTTACGCGCACAGGGCAACCATAAACCCTTGTCCAGCCAAACCAAATTGCCCGAAAGCTATAATGTGGACTGGATTAATTGCAAACAAGATTTACGCGCCATCGCGCAAGGCGTGGCAAAAGCAGGGCGCGGCACGCTGTGTTTTTATGGCGCGGCAGGGACGGGCAAATCCGCCTATGCCGCGTGGTTGGCGCAACAAGCCGACCGCCCCTTGATTTACAAACGCGCTTCGGATTTGCTGGACAAATATGTGGGTGAAACCGAACAACGCATAGCGGCGGCGTTTGCCGAAGCGCAGACGGAACAAGCGGTGTTGGTGTTTGACGAAGTGGACAGCTTTTTGCAAGACAGACGCGGTTCGCGCCAAAGCTGGGAAATCACGCAAGTGAATGAAATGCTGACGCAAATGGAAGCGTATGACGGAATTTTCATTGCCAGCACCAATTTGATGAGCAATTTAGACCAAGCGGCATTGCGCCGATTTGATTTTAAATTGGAATTTGGCTATTTGCGTGGCGAGCAGGCGTGGGCAATGTTTGTGTTTTATTGTGAACAATTTGCTTTGTGGCGCGAAGATACAGGCAGCCTGAAAACGGAATTATTGCGTTTGAAAAATGTGGCGGCGGGCGATTTTGCGGTGTTGGCGAAACAGGCGCGGATTACGCCATTTGAGAGCGCAGCCGCAATGTTGAATGCGTTGAAACTGGAATGCAACCTGAAAGATGGGGCGAAAAATGCAATGGGCTTTTTTTAAATAATGGGAAATGCAGCCTGAAAAGTTTTCAGGCTGCCTTATTTTAATTAACGTGAACTCGGGATAAGAAAAATTAAAAAATATCATGAAAATAAAATACTTGCGTAGGGTGCGCAGTGTGCACCGAAATGATTGAATCATTTAAATATTTCGGTAAATTTGGTGCGCACGGCGCACCCTACATTTTCAGGCAGCCTTTCAGTACACGACAAAAAAAGTACAATAAAAAAAGAAGTCCGCATCAATTCAGTGGTATCGTATTAATTTTCTCACGACT
>NZ_JQKH01000090.1 GCF_000745955.1 Alysiella crassa DSM 2578
CAAAAATCGGCTGAAACCGCACGCGCAGAAGCAGAGAAATCTTTACAGGCTGCCTTAACAGCAAAAACGGAAGCGGAAAACGCGAAAAATCAGGCGCAAACCGATTTGGCAAATGCAGTTCGTGAAAAAGAATTGGCGGAAGAAGCCTTGAAAGTAGCACAAGCCAATGGCAACCAAGACATTACGAATTTGCAAAACCAATTGGCTCAAGCCAATCAAGCTGTTAAAGACAAAGAAGCGGAATTAGCGCAAGCACAAACCGCTCAACAAGCTGCTGAAACCGCAAAACAACAAGCTGAAACACAACGCGACAATGCTTTGGCAAGCGCACAAACGGCTGAACAGGCAAAAAATACGGCAGAAGCTGCGTTAAACGATATGCGTAAGCAATTGGCGCAAGCGCAAGCGGATAAACAAGCGGCTGATTTGGCTAAACAAAATGCGGAAGCGGAAAAACATGCCGCCGAGTTAGCAAAACAGCAAGCACAAGCCGCGCAACAACGCGCTGAAGCAGAAACGCAACGTCAAGCGCAGGCTGCCGCTCAAGCGGAAACGGCGAAGCAAGCGGCTGAATTGCAAGCAAAAAATGTTCAACAAGCACAGGCTTTGGCAGAGCAAGCGAAGCAAGTTGCGGAAAACGCCAAACAAGCCGCCGAGCAAGCACAAGCCACCGCCGAAGCCGCCAATCAGCGTTTGCAGGCTGCCGCGAATGCAGACGCGCAAACCATCGCACAGGCGAAAACAGATTTGGCGAATGCGCAACAAGTTGCCAATGAAAAAACACAGGCTTTGTTAAACGCGCAGCAGGATTTGAGTGCGAAACAGGCGCAAGTTCAGCAAGCGCAGCAACAAGCGGCGTTGGCGGAACAGCAACGTGCGCAAGAAATGCGTTTGCGTGAACAGGCGCAGGCTGCTCAAGCGGCGGCGGAACAGGCGCAACAAGCGGCTGAACAAGCACGTGTGGCGGCTGTGGCGGCGCAAAATCGTTCGGAAGCGGAAAAACAGGCTGCGGAAGCGAAATTGGCTCAAGCAGAGCAATTGGCTAAAGAAAAAACGGCTGAAGTGGCTCAATTGGAAGCTCAACGTGCTGAATTGTCTAAACAATTGGCAAGTTCTTTGGCACAAGCGCAGGATTTGGCTACGAATTTGGCGAAAGCGCAGGCTGACGCAGCTTTGGCGGACGCAAAAGCGAAAGAGGAAGAGGCGAAGCGTTTGGCGGCGGAAGCGGAACGTCAGCGTTTGGCGCAAGAAGCCGCAGCGAAACAAGCGGCTGAAGCGGCGGCGCAGGCTGCCAAGCAGAAACAAGCTGATGTGATTAGCCGTTACGCGAATGCGGCATTGTCGGAAGTGGCGGCGCAAGCGCACCAAATGCAGCGTGTGGGTCAGCGCATTGACGAGCGTTTGCGTGGTTTGAATGGGCAAAATTCGGGCATTTGGGCGCAAACGGATACGGAAAAGAGCAAGCATTCGTCTGACCAATATCGTGGTTTTGAACAAGACAGTCAATTGACACAGTTTGGTGTGGACCAAACTTTGGACACGGCAAACGGTAAAATCACGGTGGGCGGTGCGTTGAATCATTTGCGTTATACGGCGGATTATGCGGACGGTTTCTCGGGCAAAGGTCATGGCACCAGTGGCACGGTTTATGGTAAATGGCAGGCTGAAAGTGGTTTGGCGTTGCATGGTGATGTGTCGTATGGTCGCACCAGCAGCGAGTTGAAACAGCAAAATCAGCCGCAATCTGATGTGAAACGCCATATTGCCAGTGCAGGTGTAGGTGTGGTGAAAGATTGGGACGTGGGCGGTGTGGAATTACAAGCTCATGCAGGTGCGCGTTATCATCATTTGGGCGAGGCGGATTACGCGATTGTGGCGGAAGATGGTCGTGCGGTGCAGGTTCAACAAGAAAGCACGGGCATTGTGTCCTATCAAACTGGCGCAAATGTGGGTAAAACCATTGAAACGGCGAGTGGCTTGAAAGTTCGCCCGAGCTTGGGTTTGGCATACCGCGACAGCAATAGCCGTGCCGATGTGAAAATCAATGACCAAGTTTTAACGCAAAAATTTGCGGCGGAATGGGAAAGCCAAGCAGGAATTGCTTTCTCTAAAAATAACTGGGAAGTGAGCGTGAAAGCAAATTATGCTAAAGGCAGCGAGACAGGTTATCGCAAATCGGCGTTTATTGGTTTGAGCCGTAAATGGTAATATTTTGATTTATTTTAATTTATGTTAAAAATAGGCAGCCTGAAAGGTTTTCAGGCTGCCTTTATTTTTGTGTGTGATAGATGAATATGCTTATACAAAATTCGCATTTAGATTATGCCTAACTTGTTTTTTGGTTTTAATTGAAGCAGCTTATAATCAACGCCTTGAAAATTCATTAGATTGGACAAAAAACATGGACACCGCTCGCACCAACCCCTTATTAAGCGAACCAGCTTGGTTGCGTTGGGGATTGATTTTATTGGCATTGTTGTTTTTGGGTGTGATGTTGGTGCTGCCTTTGTTTGCCGTGTTTTGGTACGCGCTGGAACAGGGCTGGCAAACCTACATCGCCGCGCTGACCGAACACGAAGCCCTACACGCCATCAAAATGACGTTGTGGATAGCCACGATTGTCGTGCCGATTAACACGGTTTTGGGCGTGGCGATGGCGTGGCTGCTGACGCGCTTTGAGTTTCGCGGCAAACAAATTTTGACCACGCTGTTGGATTTGCCGTTTTCCGTGTCGCCTGTGGTGGCGGGTTTGATGTTTGTCCTGCTGTTTGGGGCGCACAGCACAATGGGCGCGTGGTTGGAATCGCACAATATTCAGATTATTTTTGCCGTCCCCGGTATGGTGTTGGCGACTTTATTTGTAACATTTCCCTTTGTTGCCCGAGAGTTAATCCCACTCATGCAAGCGCAAGGCAGCAGCGAAGAACAGGCAGCCTTAATTTTGGGCGCGAATGCGTGGCAGATGTTTTGGCGCGTAACCCTGCCGAACATCAAATGGGCATTGCTCTACGGCATGATTTTGACCAACGCTCGGGCAATGGGCGAATTTGGTGCGGTCAGCATGGTGTCGGGACACATACGCGGGCAAACCAATACCGTGCCTTTGCAAGTGGAAATTTTGTACAACGAATACCAGTTTACGGCGGCATTTGCCTTGTCCAGTTTGTTGGCGATGTTGGCTTTGCTGACGCTGTTGGTGCAGAATGGTTTGACTTGGTTGCAGGCGCGGAAGAAATAAAATGTAGGGTGCGTACCACGCACCAAATTGTTGAATATTCGGAAAATTTGGTGCGTGATACGCACCCTACACAATCGCACAAACTCATTTTCAGGCAGCCTGAAAATAAAAAACACGGAAAATAAAAATGTCTATCCAAATCAAAAATCTAAATAAATCTTTCGGCGATTTCCACGCTTTGCACGACATCAATTTGAACGTCCCCACGGGCAGCCTGACCGCCTTGCTGGGCCCGAGCGGTTGCGGCAAAACCACGCTGTTGCGGATTATCGCAGGCTTGGAAAATGCCGACAACGGCGAAATTTGGCTGGAAAATCAAGAAGTCAGCCAACGCCACGTCCGCGAACGCAAAGTCGGTTTCATGTTTCAACATTACGCGCTGTTTCGGCACATGAATGTGGCGGACAATATTGCGTTTGGTTTGACCGTGTTGCCACGTTCGCAGCGTCCGAGCAAAGATGAAATTCAGCATAAAGTCAATGAGTTGCTGAAATTGGTGCAGTTGCCGCATTTGGCGAAATCGTATCCGAGCCAATTATCGGGCGGACAACGCCAACGCATTGCCTTGGCGCGCGCTTTGGCGACCCAGCCGAAATTATTGCTTTTAGATGAACCCTTTGGCGCGTTGGACGCGAAAGTCCGCAAAGAATTGCGCGCGTGGTTGCGCGACATTCATCATGAATTGAACATTACCAGCGTGTTGGTTACGCACGACCAAGAGGAAGCCCTTGAAATGGCTGATGAAATTGTCGTGATGAATCACGGTAAAATTGAGCAAATCGGTTCTGGCGCGGCATTGTACGAAAATCCGCAAAGCGTTTTTGTAACCGAGTTTTTGGGCGAAGTGAATGTTTTGCAAGGTGAAATCTTTTCAGGCAGCCTGAAAATTGGCGATTATCAGGAAACACGCGAATCCGCGTCCAATCAACCGCAAGTGCGCGTTTATGTGCGACCGCACGAGTGGCAAATTAGCCGCGAGCCTGTGGACAACGCGATTGGGCAAGCGGAAATTGTGAGCCAGCACATTTGGGGCGCGACCGTGCGTTTGGCGGTGGCGAGTCCGCATAGCGAACAGCCTGTGCAGATTGTGGTTTCGCCGCACGAACAGCGCGTGGCGCAATGGCAAGTGGGCGAAAAATTGTGGTACAAACCCACGCAAACGCAGGTTTTCAGGCTGCCTGAAATGGTGGAATATGTGATTTGATGATGAAAAATGGGCGGATAGAATTATCCGCCCTTTTGCTAAATGAACATTGATTTATATTTCAATTAAAAGCTCTTATCCAATTCAATAAAAGTCATATGTTTATCATAACTGAAAATATCGATATTACTCTTACGTTTATAATAGTTCCAAGATAAACGTGGGGTAATGCCCTTATAATGCACCGCTTTATGCCAAAGTGAGACATTTGTATTCCACTCTTTGTCTTTACGACGCACATTAAAGAATGGGGCTTCGTATTTACGTTCATTTAAACCAACACTAGAACGGGTTACAAAACCCTTCGCCCACTCTTGCCCCCAATACACACGCCCACCATAACGTTTATACGACTCCGTTTTGGCACCTGCATCAAAGCGCGACACATTCATTGCAGCACCAAAATATTGTTTCGGGCTACGATAATAGGTGGCACCAAAACCCGAACTATGACTTTTACCGCCATGACGTTTGTCAATCGCATCATCAACATAATTATCACGCGAAAAAGTGTACGATGCCGATTGCTTCCATTTAGGCGACACCCACACATCTGCCGCCACCGATGTGCCAAATGTATTGGTGTACGCGCTTAATTTACTAGAAGCGTCTTTTCCACCTGCTTTAAACCGCTTCACAATATAAGGGGACACACGCACATTCACTTTGGCATCTGCATAACCATAGCTCACCCCCCCATAAGTGCTTAATTCATTAAAGCCTTTGTTATCCCAATAATATTTCATATCTGCGCTGCCGTCCAAACTAATATATTGCCCTTTGGGTAAGCTCCATTGTTTAGAAGCATTCACATTGAAATTAAAACCTGTGCCTTGTTCGGGCGGATTATCTTGTCGCAACACAGCCGTTGTATTGGGAATGTGGAAAGTGGTACCCACTTTGGCTTGGTCAGTTAAATTTTTATCATGTAAAAAAGTCGCACCCAAACTAAAATTCCATTTATTTTTGCGTGCAATGGCATTCAGATAATCATCAATCACTTGCACATCTTGCTGTGTGAGGCTGGACGAAGCGCGTAATTTTTGAAACTGCCCTTCTGCCGCATCGTATTCCTGATTGGCAAACAATAAAGTTGCCAATTGATAGCGAATAAATTGATTATCAGGAAATTTCCCTGTCAAAATACGGTATTCATAAATCGCACGGCGCAAATTGGTTTGGGCGTGCGACATGGCAATCGCCCACTCAATCAGGGAATCATCGCGATAAATGCGTTGTTGTTTATATAAATCAACCAAATGCGCCACTTGTTTGCGCTGACCTTGCGCCAAATACACGGCGAGCAGTTTTTCTAATTTTTCAGGCTGCCTTAACAATTCGGCATCGCTCAAACCCCATTCGGGCTTTTCCACATGACCAATTTGTTGGGTACGGAGCAAATCATCTTGAGAGGGCTGGGTTTCTTGTTTTTGTTGAAGCTGGTCTCGTTCGCGCTCTAGGGTGTTGCTTTGGCTGTTGATGGCATCGTTGGCAAACGCCGCGCCAGCCATCGCAAACATCACAGCTGAGCAAAGCAGTGATTTGAGTGTTTTCATCAATCATTCCTTTTGTATTGGGCAATCAGACAATCAAATGGGTAAATAAACTGGGTTTCAGGCTGCCTGAAAAATCCTGCAATTCACTTACTCATTCCATTCTAATAACAAAGCTTGATACAAACGCAATCCATTTCAGATAAATAAATTACGCTGTATCAAGCTATCTTTAGTAAACCTATAATTGAATCAATTATGGCTGACCATTATTGTTACTACCACCGAATGGGTTGCTAGGTTTTTCCTTAATAGGAGATGTATTAGGCTTAGGAGGTTCAATATCACGGCTAGCACCAAATACCGCTAACCATTCACCCGTACCTTTTTCTGTAGAAGCAACTGTACCGCCCATTTCTTTTGCGTTTGCACCGTACAATGTTGCACCAAACAGACCAGAACGGAATTTATCACCTACTTCTTTTGTAAGGTTAGTCGCTGTACCAGCGATATTGCCATTATCAGCCAATTTGCCGTTAAATTCTACTAACTTCACATTTTTCACACCATTGTTTTCGGTTTCAGCACTAGAATACCAACGGTTAAACAAGTTGCCATCCACATTACCGTTACCCAAATTAACGTTAGCTGTAACATGCGTACCACTAATCAAGCCAACAGAACCACCTACAGCAGTTGGTACACGCAAGTTATTACCATACCAATTGCTATCAATACCATGTGTAACCGCATGACCATTATATGTTAATGTTGCATTAGGATTATCTGCTTTCAATTTAGCCAACTCTTGAGCAGAGGTATTTCCGACACCACGATAGAAGAAGTTATCTTCAGTGCCCTTATTGCCTTTTTCACCATAAGAACCGATTAAAGTGTCAGTTAAACCTAATTTCAACCCTTCTTTCAAGTCTGTAATTTTAACACCATTCAAAGCGCTGGTTACACGCCCATATTGAACATGCTTCAATTCTTCTTTTTGGAATGGTGCATTGACTTTACCATCTTGTTTAAAATCAGAAGCCTTTGTACTACCATATGCCGTATCATTAGCGTTGGTACGCGCACCATAAACTTCTGCTACTGTACCCTTAGTATCGCGAGTATGGTAAATTTGATTATTAGATGTGTCAGAAGCTTTATTGTCTGCTTTCTCTAATAACTTCCCGCCTTGCTCATCTACCACTTTATTTTTGTAGTTTTCAGTATAGTTTTGACGCTTATCTTGATATACATAAGCTGTACCTGGGTTTCCACCACCTTGACTGGTACGAGTTACACTAACACCTGCTTTAGTCCCATCTGTACGTGCTGAACCATTGGTTGTAACCCCTTTTGTACCAGCTGTAGCTAAATAAATATTGTTTAAAGTAGCTTTGCCAGTTGTTGCATCAGCACCACCTTTGTTACCACGGAAGTCAAAATCTTCAAGGTAAACAATTTTACCATTTTTCTTTGGTTTACCATTTTCACGCTCTTCCGCTACAACAATAGTATCTAGACTTGGGAATGGATTTTGTACCTGCATGCCTTCTGGTGTATCAGAAATGGTTTCTGTTTTACTACTAGAATTTGTAATTAAATCAGATTCATTCTTAACAATGGTTTTGAAACCAACGAAAGAATGCTCATGTGTCGCGGGTGCAGATGTCAATTCTTGGTGATTATCTGTTTTATCAGTGCTTGTGCCACCAGCAGTCGTACCACCTGTACCCGTGCCACCAGCAGTCGTACCACCTGTACCTGTGCTACCAGCAGTCGTACCACCTGTATTTGTGCTACCAGCAGTCGTACCACCTGTATTTGTGCTAGGTGCGGTTGTTGTAGAAGGAGTTGTGCTAGCGGTGCTACCCGTAGTTGGTTTGCTATCACCACCGCTACTACCACAAGCAGACAATGCTAAAGCTGCTAATACGCTTAAAGTGATTTGAGTTACTTTAGTGTTCATAACTGTTTCCTTTTTGTGAAGGTGTAATTTAAAAAGGCTATACACATCCATATAGCAATTTATATTTTCAATTGCAAATAAAATGTTTGTGTACAGGCTCATTTTTAGATATTTACTTCTGATTGTCAAGGAATATTTGTTTTTCCATTGTGTTTTATCAAGATTTGTCAAATTATGTTGTTTTTTGTGTAAAAATTGGGAAATGAGGGTTTTCAGATAAACATAGATAATAGCAACTACCGTAGTATAAAATTACACGTTCTAGACGTACTAAATGCTTCATTCTTGTTTGATTATGTAAAGTGTAAGAGTAGCAGTTTTGCCGCATTCATTCAAGAGCAGAATTAAATTTATTAGAATTTTATTGCGTTTATCTCTATAAATAGTATTTTCAATAAAATTAAATTCCATTTATTTTAATATTTAACGCATATTATTTTAAATAATTTCATGCCTCCGCAAAATAAAACCCCAGACTACTGTTTCTAGTAGACTGGGGTTTTGTGTAAATAGTTTGGCGATGACCTACTTTCGCATACGATTGTATACTATCATCGGCGCTGGAATGTTTCACTGTCCTGTTCGGGAAGGGAAGGAGTGGAGCCAAACCGCTATGGTCGCCAAACGTAAAGGGGAACAAACTGGGAAGCCGATTTTAAACAAAGGTTTTGGTTTGTTTGTGTTGATTTTGTATTTTTTGGTGATGACTGAGTCATCAGTAAGCTTATTTCATTTTATATTTACTTTGATTTCAGTTTATTTCGATTTCAGTTTATTTCTGTTTTCAAAGTTCTTCAAATGATAGAGTCAA